>JAUXXD010000137.1 GCA_030681265.1 Candidatus Didemnitutus sp.
CGACAAGATGCTGAAGTCGCTGGCACAGGTCGGCGGGCGCATCGACGCAATATTCTTCTGCCCGCATACCCAGGCCGACAACTGCGAATGCCGCAAACCGAAACCCGGCCTGCTACTCGATTACCTGCGCGACCCGACGTGGGATCGCGCCGCCTCCGCCGTGATCGGTGATCGCGAAACCGATGTGCAACTCGCTGCCGCACTTGGCGTCGCCGGATTGCGTTACGATCCCGCACAACTCAATTGGACCGAAATCGCACGCCGCCTGATCGACGCGCCGCGCCGCGCCACCATCGTGCGTCGCACCAAGGAAACCAACATCACCGTTTCCGTCGATCTCGACACGCCCGGCCCCGCACAACTCGCGACTGGCATCGGCTTCTTTGACCACCTGCTCGACCAGATTGCGAAAAATGCCGCCATCGGTCTCAGCATCACTTGCGAAGGCGATTTGGAAATCGACGAACACCACACCGTCGAAGACGTCGGCCTCGCGCTCGGGCAGGCATTGCGCCAGGCGCTCGGCGACAAACGCGGCGTGGGCCGCTACGGCTTCGTGCTGCCGATGGACGAAGCCTGCGCGCAAGTCGCATTGGATTTGAGCGGACGCGCCTACTTCGTGTTCGAAGGCAAGTTCACGCGCGAGATGGTCGGTGAGTTGCCCACCGAACTCGTGCCGCACTTCTTCCGTTCGTTGAGCGATGCCCTCGCCGCCACGCTGCACATGCGCGTCACCGGCGAAAACAATCACCACCTCGTCGAGACGTTGTTCAAAGGTTTTGGCCGCGCGTTGCGTCCCGCCATCGCACGCTCCGGTGACGGCGGCGTGCCGAGCACGAAGGGAGTGCTCTGATGCTCGCGATTGTCGATAGCGGCGGTGCCAATATCGCCTCGGTGCGCTTCGCGCTCGAGCGTCTCGGTGTCGCGAGCGAACTCACCGCGGATCCCGCCGTGATTCGCGCCGCTGAGCGGGTGATTCTGCCCGGCGTCGGTTCCGCCGCCGAAGGCATGAAGCGGCTGCATGCGAAAGGCCTCGTTGCCTGCGTGAAATCCCTCACGCAACCCGTCCTCGGCATCTGCCTCGGCATGCAATTGTTGTTTGATTCCTCCGAAGAGGGACCCGTTGACGCCTTGGGCCTCGTGCCCGGCCGCGTGGCGCGGTTGCCCGAGTCCACCGGCATCACCGTGCCACACATGGGTTGGAACACCGTGCAATTGCGTCGGCCCGCGCCGCTGTTGCGCGACATCGCCGCCGATGCGCGCTTCTATTTCGTGCACAGTTACGCCGCGCCAGTGACGAGTGACACCGTCGCCACCGCCGCGCACGGCAGCGCCTTCGCCGCAATCGTGCAGCGCGCGAATTTCTCCGGCGTGCAATTCCACCCCGAACGCTCCGGCCCCGCCGGCGCGCAACTCCTCCGCAATTTCCTCACCGCCACCTAATCCACCAAGCCGGTTTGTAATATAATACGTTACAAACCCTCCGGGTCTTCTCCTGCTCACTCACGTTTCATGATTCTTTATCCAGCAATTGATCTGCGCCTCGGGCGCGTGGTGCGGCTCACCGAAGGTAGTTTCGAAGCCGAGACGGCGTATCGCAACGATCCCGAAGCGGTCGCGCGCGAGTTCGCCGCAGCCGGCACGACGTGGTTGCACCTTGTGGATCTCGACGGCGCGAAAGATCCGGCGATGCGCCAGACGGCACTCGTCGAACGCGTCGTGGCGGCGAGCGGACTCCGCGTGCAATCGGGCGGCGGCATTCGCGATGAAGCGCAAGTGACCGCACTCCTCGCGGCGGGCGTGACGCGCGTGATCATCGGCAGCCTCGCGGTCAAGCAACCGGAGTTGGTCGGTGCGTGGCTCGAAAAATTTGGACCGGAACGCATTATTCTCGCGCTCGACGTGCGGTTGCAGCCGGAGACCGGCGTGCCGCAAGTGGCGATCGCGGGTTGGCGCGCCGACAGCGGACTCGCGTTGGCGGGCGTGATCGAAAGTTTTCTTGCGCGCGGATTGAAGCACCTGCTTTGCACCGACATCAGTCGCGACGGCAAACTCACCGGACCGAACTTCGAACTCTACACGTCGCTGCGGCGCGATTACCCGACGCTGGAAGTGCAGGCGTCCGGCGGCGTGTCTTCGCTCGACGATTTGCGCCGATTGCGCGCCGACCGCATTCCCGGCGCGATCATCGGCCGCGCGCTCTACGAAAAGAAATTCACCCTCGCGGAGGCCCTCGCATGTTAGCGCGGCGCATCATCCCGTGCCTCGATGTGCGCGACGGCCGCGTGGTGAAGGGCGTGCAGTTTCGCAACCACGAGGACGTGGGGGACATCATCGAGCTGGCGCAGCGCTATCGCGACGCCGGCGCCGATGAACTGGTTTTCTACGACATCACGGCGAGCAGCGACGGCCGCACCGTGTCCGCCGACTGGGTGGAGCGCGTCGCGCGCGTGCTGGACATCCCGTTTTGCGTGGCGGGCGGCATCCGCTCCCTTGACGATGCGCGGCGCATCTTGCACGGCGGCGCGGACAAGGTGTCACTCAATTCGCCCGCGCTCGAACACCCGGAGCTGATCGGCGCGCTCGCCGCGGAGTTCGGCGCGCAATGCGTCGTGATCGGCATCGATAGCCGCGCGGAAGACGGTGATTATTTTGTGAAGCAATACACGGGCGATCCCGATAAGACGCGCGCCACGCGTTGGCGCACGCTCGACTGGGCGCGCGAAGTGCAACAACTCGGCGCGGGCGAAGTGGTGCTCAATTGCATGAACCAGGACGGAGTGCGCGCGGGCTACGATATCGCACAGCTCAGTCTGGTGCGCGCGGTGTTGACGATTCCGCTTGTCGCGTCCGGCGGCGCGGGTGCGCCCGAACATTTCCGCGATGTCTTTCGCGACGCCGGCGTGGATGCCGCGCTGGCCGCGTCGGTATTTCACCGCGGCACGATTCCGCTTCCCCAACTCAAATCCTACCTCGCCCGCGAGGGCATTTCCATCCGTCAATAACCGATCCCCTGATTTGAACCACAGAGACACAGAGTTTACGGAGTCCGCTCCGGCTTCGTTTTTATTCTCTGTGCCCTCCGTGTCTCTGTGGCTCCCTCCTCTCCGATGAACCCGCTCCCTACTCTCGATTGGCAGAAATCCGACGGCTTGCTGCCCGCCATCATTCAAGACGCCGACACGCACCAAGTGCTGATGCTCGGCTACATGAACGCCGACGCGCTGCGCCAAACCGAGGAAACCAAACGCGTGACGTTTTTCTCGCGCAGTAAGAATCGGCTGTGGGTGAAAGGCGAAACGTCCGGCCATTTTCTCGACGTCGTCGGGCTTGCGGCGGATTGCGACAACGACGCGTTGCTCATCACCGCACGGCCTAACGGACCGACCTGCCACCGCGGCACCTGTAGTTGTTTCAGCGAAGGCGGCGCCAGCGGCGCGGGATTTCTCGGCGAACTCGAACGCACCATCGCGGCACGGCTCGCGGCGGGTGATGAGAAAAGTTACACAGTGCGCCTGGTGCGCGAAGGCGTGAAGCGTGTCGCGCAGAAAGTCGGCGAAGAGGGCGTGGAAACCGCACTCGCGGCAACGGCGGGTAGCGACGAAGAGTTGCGCGGCGAAGCGGCGGATTTGCTCTATCACTTGATCGTGCTCCTGCGCGCGAAGGGACTCTCGCTCGCCGAAGTGATGGCGGTGCTGGAAACGCGTCACGCGGCCAAACGCTGAGTGCGGCAGGCGTGCGCGGCGCGCGGTGGTGCCCCGTCGTGGCCGCGCATGGCAATTCCGGTGTCGCGTCGCGCGGGCAAACTTCTATGCGTTGACGGCAACCCCACCCCACCCCACCATGAGCCAACGCCAGACTGCCGACGAATGGTTCTCCGTCTACGGCGAGAGCCACCAGAACAAAACTAACGAACTCATCCACTGGATCTGCGTGCCGGTGATCTTCTACTGCGTGCTCGGCCTGGTCTGGTCGATCCCCGTGCCCGCGCTGTTCGCGGAGGCCGCGCCGTGGTTCAACTGGACTCAACCCGTCGCCCTCGGCGTGCTGTTCTTCTACCTGCGCCTGTCGGTGCCGCTCGCGGTGGGCATGTTCCTGTTCATGAGCGTCTGCTACGGCCTGATCGAGTGGCAGTTTTTATCGGGCTGCACCTTCCCGGTGTGGAAGAGCAGTTTGATTTTATTTGTCGTCGCGTGGATCGGCCAGTTCATCGGCCACAAGATCGAGGGCAAGAAGCCGTCGTTCTTTCACGACCTCGTCTTTCTGCTTATCGGCCCGGCGTGGCTGATGCATTTCGTGTTCAAGAAAGTTGGCATCGCCTACTGAGCGGAGCCGAACTCGCGCGCGCGGCGTTACATCCGCGGCGGCATCACCAGCGGACCGTCGCGCGGCGGCATCGGCGCGTAGTCGGGCCGGGCGAGCCCGCTGACGAGTTGCTGCACCGCGACGGGCCGGCCCGTGGCAAAACATTGGTTGGCCGCCGCGCCGATGAGGATGGAGTTCGCACCCGCGCGTTCGTCGGCGGCGCGGAGATACTTGTCGGCGGGTGGTTGCGGCAGGAAAACATCATCGAGCATCAGCTTGTCGCCACCGCCGTGACTGCCCTTGCCGCTCCAGGGCGTGATGTCCCGGACCTCGCCCCGCAAGGGGAAGACCCGGGTGCGCACGCCGCCATCGACCACGCCGCCCTGTTCCGTGTCCGTTCCGCTCACGTAGATTTTCTCGAGGATGGAATGTTCGATGCGCCCCTGCGTGCCGTTGAAGGCGATCTGGTATCCCTCCCACGCGTTGAAGGCGTTGAGCGAATAGCTCAGCGTCGTGCCCGTGTCGTAGCCGACGACCACGTTCATCGTGTCCTCGATGTCGATGTCGGGACGGAACACGCAGCGGTCGCGGAAATAGCCGTCGTGCGACTCCTGGTCGAGGTAGAGCTCCTTCAGTTTCGGGTTGTCCGCCAAACCGAGAAAGAAGCCGCACTTTTTCTGCTCGGGGCAGGTGTGGCAGCGCTCGTGGTGCGATTGCAGACCCAGCCGCTGCGCCATGGCCGGCGTGTAGAACTCGCGCTTTCCAGTCGCGGTGACAGAGACCGGCACGGCCCCGAGCCACCAGTTGACGAGATCGAAGTGGTGCGTGGCCTTGTGGATCATCAAGCCGCCGGAGAACTCCTTCTGGCTGTGCCAGCGGCGAAAGTAGTCGGCGCCATGACTGGTGTTGAGCAACCACTGGAAATCCACCGACAGCACCTCGCCGATCTCGCCGGACATGAGGAGGTCCTTCACCTGCGTGCGCGGCGGCGAGTAGCGGTAGTTGAAGAGGACGCGGCACTCGCGGCCGGTGCGCGCCCGGACGTCGAGGATGCGCTGGCATTTCTCGGGCGTGGTGGTCATCGGCTTCTCGGTGATGACATCGCAACCCGCCTCCATTGCGGCGACAATGTAGTCGTCGTGCGTGGAATCGACCGTCGTGACGATGATAAAGTGCGGTCGCTGCTCGGCGATCATCCGGCCGAAGTCGCTGTGCAAATAGCCGGGCGGGATGCTCGCGCCATGCGCGGCCGACCGCGCCTGCGCCACCCGGATGCGCCCCGGATTCAGATCGCACAACGCCACCAGCTCCGCGTGCTCGCGATAGTTGCCCTCGATGGCGTCGTGATACATCTGCGCCCGCGAACCGAGACCGACGATGGCGTAGCGGCGGCGGGTCCCGCCGCTGGACGCGAGGACGCTGCCTGACGCCGTGGCGCCGATGGCGAGGCCAAGCCCAGCCAGTGAAACGGTCTTGAGAAACGCACGGCGATCCACGTCGCCGCCAGCACCGCCGAAGTTAGCCTTCATGGTGCCGATTGCTACGCGGCCCCGCGCCCGGCGGCAATCGCGTTCGCCCGGCTCGGCCGGAAATCCCTGTCATCCGGCGGCCGGCTCAGCCCTTGCCGCCGCGGAGCACGACGACGTTGGCGAGGTCGTTCTTCTCGAACTCGGCCCAGTAGCGCTCCTCGAGTTTTTTCAATTGTTCCTCGGTGGACGGCGCGGGTTCGACGCCCGGCGTGTCGAGCGTGCGCTTGGCGGCCGCGCCTGCGTGATCGCGGTCGGCGAGGCGCTGGACGAGTTCGTGCCAGAAGGCGTCGTTCTGGAAATCGAGTTGAAGCTCCTTGATGCGGTCGTCCTCCGCGAGTTTCGGCGACGGTTGCAAAGTGCCGTCGTCGCGCTCCTCCACCAGGTCCGCGCAACCCATCTCCGTGGCGAGCTGCATGAGTTTTTGGTCGAAGGCGAAATAGCGTTTTGCGAGCGCGGTGTCTTCGCCCTGATAACCGGTGACCGCCCACATGCCGAGGTGCACGAGTTCGAGGAGCTGGCGGTATTCTTTCGGAGTGAACGAGACTTTCATGGCAGGAACCAACCGTTGCCCGACGACGGCAGCCCGCAAGCGCGAAAGACGAACCACTCAATCGTTTAGATTAAAAGTAATCGTCACTTCACCCGGCCCCGGTTTCCTCACTCCATTTTTGACCTCGGGCGAGTATCGCCAAAACGACACGGCGGCGCGCGCGGCGTGGCCAAACTCCGGAGCGGTAGCCGACAGCACGCGGACGTCCCGGCAAAAACCCTCATCATCAATGCGAAATCCCATGCGCGCTTCACCCTCGACGCCCTCGCGCCTTAAGCGAAACGGATACTCCGGATTTTCCTGCCAGATCACGCGCAGGGGAATGTCTTGGTCCGCCTCGGCGACATCCAGTGGTTCGGCAGCGGCCGCGATCAATTGATCGAGCTTTTTAGTTCCCGCAGTCTCCCGCGGAATCATCGCGCGCAACTCTTTTGCCCGCTCGAGTGAACGCGGAATACCCACTCCAAACGCATAGCTGCGCGCAAGAGCCGTTAGCGTCCACGGGTCCTTGGTTTCAAGATCGCGGCTCCACCAGCGAACGGCGGCGGCAAAATCCTGCGAGACGGTCAGCCCTTTGAAATGGAATATGCCCAAAGTGGATGCGGCACCGGGCTGGTTTTTTTCGGCTGCTTCTTCCAGCCACTTGATAGATTGCGCATAGATTTCGGGCGTCGCGCCAACACCCGCGGCGAGCAACTGACCTTGTCGCAATCTAAGCGCAGGTGACCCGTCAACGGCTCCGGCCCCGACCCATCGCCACGCTTCTTCCGGATTATGGTGAGGAGACTTGGTGTTTCCCAAAATGCGGACCAAGCGCTCGATCGACCAACGGTGTTTTTTCTCACCGGCTTGCCGGTAATATGCGAGCGCCCTCGCAACGTCTTGCGGCACTCCCTCGCCTCGTTCGAGAGCCCAACCCGCCAAGCTCATCGCATAGACATGGCCGCCCTCGGCCGATTGCTCAAACAGCGCAAACGCCCTGGTCGCGTCTTTCTCCACTCCTTTGCCGTCGGCATAGCGCTCACCGAGGATGCGCGCGGCCCGCGGTGAACCCAGTTGCGCCGCCCGCGCATAGAGTTCCATCGCACGCTCATCGTCGGCCGACATCCCCTTTCCCTCTTCCAGTCGCTCTGCCAATTCCAAGACGGCCGCCCGATAGTCCTGCTTGGCGGCCCGTTCGAGATAGTCTCGCGCCAACTCCACATTCTTTGGCGCGCCGTTTCGCCCGGCGAAGAGTTGATCCGCCACGGTCAATTGTGCCGCGGGGTCTCCGGCTTCTGCACGACCAAGAATCGCCTGATAATCGCCCAATATCCTTCCCGTGAGTTCCTGATATTCTTGGCTCGACTTGGCCAGCATCTGCTCAACTCGCGCGCGGTTGGCCTCGGTCTCCTGCCGCAGCTCCTGCATCCGCTCGTCGTGGGTCGCGTGTTGGTAAACCCGAAATCCCTGCGCTCCGATCACCAGCACCAGCGGCAGCACTGCAAGGCCGACTTTTCCCCAGCGCTTGCTCCGATCAAAAACGCGATACCAACGGCTTTCTCCAAATCTTTTCGCGTAAACCGCATTGGCCAGCGCCTCGCGGCGGATATGGCCCATTTCGACCTCGGCCAAGCGCTGCCACACCGCATGGGCTTCGTGGTATTTCTTGTGACGAAAGTAGTTCGCCGCCAACGCGACCGCCACGTCGTGCTGCTTGGGTTCGCGCCGGAATGCCAACTCCGCATTTTCCGTTGCGCCGGGCGCATCGTCCCAGAGGTCGAGCACCAACTTTATCCGCTTGGCTTCGCCATCGTTCGGATAGCGCGCGAGCCAGCCGTTAATCGCATCTCTGGTCTTCTCTCGCGGCGCGCCGGTCTCGATCAGATAGTCCGCCCGGAACTTGAGCGCCGCTCGATAATCCGGTGACGCATCGAGCGACGTCTGGACGGCCCTGAGCGTTTCCTTGGGTTGCACCCACACGCGATGGTGCCGGGCGCGAGCGAGCTGTTGTTCCGCGGAGAGCGCACGCCCATTGTCGCCCAGCAGTTCGCGCCGCATTGCCCGCGTTCCCCAATGGGCAATCTCCAGCGACAGGTCATCAATGGGCGTTCCTTCGGGCGCGCCGCCGATTCCCATTTCAACCGCTTCGGCAAATCGACCAAGTCCGTCGCTGTGGGAAAAAACCCTGGCTCCCTGCAGCGCGAGGCTTTTGCCACCAAAAAAGCTAAATGTAGTAATCACCTGTTTGTGTTCAGGTCCAAAGCGAGACTCGATCGAAACCAGCTGGTCCCAGCGGTGTTTGATCTTTCTAAACGGCCAAACGCTCAACCCGGCCGGCCGCGCGGTGTATCCCTGATAGGTGGGGTATTTCACGGAATTATTCGTTGGGCCCCGTGGGCAAATCCGCACTGTTCTCCTGCGCCCGTGAGTATGCTCTCTGCTTGTTCATAGGATCACTTCTGGCCCGTGATCAATTATTCGCGTGAGCGTGCAGGTCGCCCGTCGGCTGACAAGCCTGCTTCAATTACCAACGGCGGCATTGACCGCCCTCCGGCCGCCCTCTTCACTCAGTCGCTGCTGACCGTGCGGTCGGCCCCCTCCTTTTTCCCAATGTCCTCCACCGAAACTCCCCATCTCATGGAATCCCTGGTGTCGCTCGCGAAGCGCCGGGGCTTCGTCTACCCGTCCTCCGAAATCTACGGTGGCCTCAACGGCTTCTTCGATTACGGCCCGCTCGGCGTGGAGTTGAAGCGCAACATCCGCGATTGCTGGTGGCGCGACATGGTGCAACGCCGCGACGACATCGTGGGCATCGAGACGTCGATCATCATGCACCCGAAAGTGTGGGAGGCCTCCGGCCACGTCGCCGGCTTCACCGACCCGCTGGTCGATTGCAAGGTGAGCAAGCAACGCTACCGCGCCGACCAGTTGTTCTTCGCCGCGGTCGTCGTGGACAACAACACGATCGGCTACGTCTCCGCGCTCGAAAGCGAAAACACCGTCGGCGAACTCCAAACCGCCGCCGAGCAGCTCAAGCGCAAGAAGGCCGTGCAGGGAACCCTCGCCGCCGTGCAACCGAAGGAATTCACCGAGGCCACCGCCGAGGAAATCCCGCTCATCCCCTCGCCCGCCACCGGCGAACCCGGCAGCCTGACGCCGCCGCGCGCGTTCAACATGATGTTCGAGACCAACGTCGGCGCGATGCGCGACGCCTCGTCCGTCGCCTACCTGCGGCCCGAGACGGCGCAGGGCATGTTCGTCGACTTCAAGAATGTCTCTGACACCACGCGCGTGAAACTGCCCTTCGGCATCGCGCAAATCGGCAAATCCTTCCGCAACGAGATCACGCCGCGCAACTTCATATTCCGCTCGCGCGAGTTCGAGCAGATGGAGATGGAATACTTCATCCACGAAGACGCCGACTGGGCGCAGTGCCACGAAGAGTGGATCGTCTGGTGCGAAAACTGGCTCCGCAGCATCGGCCTGCCCGACAGCCATCTCTCGCGCTACACGCACCCGAAGGAAAAACTTGCGTTCTACTCCCGCGGCACGGTGGACATCATGTTCAAATATCCGTTCGGCGTGCAGGAACTCTGGGGCATCGCCGCGCGCGGTAACTACGATCTCACGCAACACGCCAACGCCAGCGGCAAACCGCAGGAATTGTTCGACGAAGCGACGAAGAAGAAAATCGTGCCGCACGTCATCGAGCCCGCCGTCGGAGTGGATCGCATTCTCCTCGCCGTGCTCGCTGCCGGTTACGCCGAAGAGGACGTGACCGACGACAAGGGTAACGTCGAGAAACGCACCGTGCTCCGCTTCTCTCCGCGCATCGCGCCGGTCAAAGTCGCCATCTTGCCTTTGCTCAAAAACAAGGAGCAACTCACCAACCGCGCGAAGGATCTCTACACCAAACTCCGCCGCAACTACGCCGTGCAATACGACGACGGCGGCGCGATCGGCAAACGCTACCGCCGGCAGGACGAGGCCGGCACGCCGTGGTGCGTGACGATCGATTTCGAGACGATCGAGAAACCCGGTGACACCTTCACGCTCCGCGAGCGCGACTCGATGCAGCAACGCCGCATCACCGAAGCCGAACTCTTCGCGCTGCTGGCCGAACACGTTTACTGAACCCCCGCCCCCATGAGCAAATCCTCTTCCGCCAAATTCCTCTGGGAAGATCCGCTGCGTTTTGATCCGTTGCTGACCGAAGACGAGCGCGCCGTGCGCGACTCGGCACGCGATTATTGTCAGGGCAAATTGATGCCGCGCATTTTGGAGGGGAATCGCCACGAGATTTTTCACCGCGAAATTCTCACTGAAATGGGCGCGCTCGGGCTGCTCGGTTCTACCATCGAGGGCTACGGCTGCGCAGGCGTGAATCACGTTTGCTACGGTCTCATCGCCCGCGAGGTCGAGCGCGTGGACTCCGGCTATCGCTCCGTCATGAGCGTGCAATCGTCGCTCGTGATGCATCCGATCAACGCCTACGGCAGCGAGGAACAGCGCCAGAAATACCTACCTCGTCTCGCAACCGGCGAACTCGTGGGCTGCTTCGGTTTGACCGAGCCCAACCACGGTTCCGATCCGGGCAGCATGGCGAGTCGCGCCACCAAGACGGCGGACGGCTGGTTGTTGCGCGGCTCCAAGACGTGGATCACTAATTCGCCGATCGCCGACGTGTTCGTCGTGTGGGCGAAGGACGATGCGGGCGAAATTCGCGGCTTCATTCTCGAAAAAGGCATGCGCGGACTCACGGCGCCGAAGATCGAGGGCAAGTTTTCCCTCCGCGCTTCGCCGACGGGCATGATCATGATGGACGACGTGCCGGTGCCGGACGCGAATTTGTTGCCCAACGCCTCCGGCCTCAAAGGCCCGCTCGGTTGTCTCACGAAGGCGCGCTACGGCATTTCGTGGGGTGCGCTCGGCGCCGCGGAATTCTGCTGGCATGCGGCACGCCAATACACGCTCGACCGTAAGCAATTCGGCCGACCGCTCGCCGCTAATCAACTCATCCAGCTCAAACTCGCCAACATGCAGACGGAAATCACGCTCGGGTTGCACGCTGTGTTGCAATTGGGGCGGTTGATGGACGCCGGCCAGGCGGCACCGGAAATGGTTTCGATGCTCAAGCGCAACTCCTGCGGCAAGTCGCTCGACATCGCCCGCGTCGCGCGCGACATGCACGGCGGCAACGGCATCTGCGACGAATACCACGTCATCCGCCACGTGATGAATCTCGAGTCGGTCAACACCTACGAAGGCACGCACGACATCCACGGATTGATCTTGGGCCGCGCGCAAACGGGTATCCAGGCCTTCGTCAACTGACCGCCGCGCCTTTGGAAAACGAGTGCCACTTTTCGCCTGACCGGCGTCACCGCTACAGTTTGATCCATCGGTGGAACGCGCTGTTCAGCGACCGGCTCATCATGTGGATCGGACTGAACCCGAGCACGGCCGACGAAGCCAAACTGGATCCGACGCTCACACGCATCCGTTCTTTTTCGCAGCGCGAAGGTTTTGACGGCTTCTGGATGGCCAACCTGTTCGGCCTGCGCACGCCCTACCCGAAGGAAATGATGGCCACGCCCGATCCCGTCGGACCGGAGAACGACGCGGCGCTGCTCGCCGGGGCGGAGCGTTGCGAGATCATCGTCGCCGCGTGGGGCGTGAGTGGCGAATACCAGTCGCGCGCCGATGCGGTCGTGCGGCTCCTTGCCGGGCGCGAATTGTGGTGCCTCAGCACGACGCAGGGCAGCCACCCGCGCCACCCGCTCTACGTTTCGGCGAAACAACCGCTCGTGCGCTACCACGGCCGCGCGAAGTAAGTCGGCCGCGCGGGGGGCCGTGCGTCACGGGCTATTCACATCAATTTCGATTTCGCGCAGGTTCGCTCTTTCCGCGCGATAGGTGGTGCGCGGCACGAAAGTTTTCTTGAATAGGCGTAAGTTGGAAATTTCCGAGAGCACGAAGGTGCGCCAACCGGGCGGAGGTCCGCTGCGACTTTGTCCACTGATCTGCCAACCGAGTAACGCCACGCGGCCGCCCTTCACGGTGCCGAGTGCGTGCGGTTCGAATTCACGCGACAAACCTTGGTAACGAAAACGTAGGATGCGACGCCCGCGAATGGCGGTGCGGATTTTCTCGCGCGTTTGCTTTTCCTTAATCGGCTCCGCCGCGGCGGATGCCGGCAGCAATAGCCACAGGCCCGCCGCTCCCACGGCCCAGAGGAAGCCGCGACGATTCATGATCAAGCAAACTTTTAGCACCCCGCCACGCCCCCGACAAGTCCACTTTTATATTGGCAACCGGGCTCGCCCCTCCAATTACGACCCGCCGCGGCGAGGCGCTTGCGCAAGTAACACCTGCCGCCGGATTCCTATTGCTGGGCGCACGCCGCGGCGAGGCTCTCGGATGCGGAAAACGAAGCGATCTCCCGTCGTGCCGACGACGGCGTAATCACGGCGTCGCCAACACCGGTCGCCTGTCCGCCAACCAATCCACCAGCGGCAAACGCAGGCGGATCATCTCCTGCACCGCGAGCGCCGCGGCTCGGTGGGCGCCCTCGCGGGAATAATGCGTGTCGTCCTGCCAGCCCTCCGGTTTGCGCTCGTAGGTTTGCGGCGGAATCCACAGGTGCAACCGCTTCGAACCCTCCACGCCCCGCTCCTCCTCCAACGCCCGCGTCAACGCGAACAGTTCCAGCAGCGGCACGCCCTCGGCTTTCGCCACCTCGCGGGTGACGACGAGATACTCGCCATGTGTGTCGAGCACGCGCGGTTTCGCGCCGCTGGTATCCCATTTGCGCCGCGCCACCGCGGTGGCCAGCAGCGGATGCGCACCGCGCGCGCGCACCTCGGCGACGAAGCGCCGCAGATTTTCCGCATACTCACCGCGCGGCTCGGTGTAGCGCGCGGGGTCCTCGCGCTTGGCGTCGTTGTGGCCGAATTGCAGCAACACCCAGTCGCCCGGCGCGAGCGCGTCGAGGAGCTGTTGCCAGTGCCCGCGCTCGCGAAACGATTTCGTGCTGCGCCCGTTCACGGCGTGGTTCACCACCAGCGCGGGGTCGGCGAAGAAACGCGGGAGCACCTCGCCCCACCCGTATTCCGGATTCGGGGTGTCGCGCTCCTTCGTCGCCATCGTGGAGTCGCCCGCCAAATGCAACCGCGCGGGAGCGGCCGTCGCCGCGGCACACCACCAGAGCAAAAAAAGCGCGCAACCGAATCGCATGCCGGAGATTCGGGCCGCGACGGGGGCCGCGACAATGCCAAATCCACCGCCGGCCAAATCTTAAACGCCATCCCCTCGCGTGGCTGGCTTGCGCCCGCGCAGCACTTGGTGCTCAATCACGCCATGCGTCTTTTCCTTTTCCTCTCGTGCGCCCTGGCCCTGACCAGTTGCAGCAGTGTCTATTACGGCGCGATGGAAAAAATCGGCATTCCGAAGCGGCAGATTCTCGTCGAACGCGTGGAGTCCGCCCGCGGCGCGCAACAGGCCGCGAAGCAACAATTCGCCAGCGCGCTCGAACACTTTCTCTCCGTCACCAAAGTGCCACCGACCGAACTCAAGGGCGTCTATGATCGGTTAAACGACGAACTCAAACGCAGCGAGGCGCGCGCCAAAGAAGTGCGCGATCGCATCGGCTCGATCGACAGCGTCGCCCAAGCCCTCTTCGGCGAATGGAACCTGGAGCTCGCGCAGTATTCCAACCCGGCCCTGCGTGCGCAAAGCGAGCGCCAGCTCGACGCCACCAAGCGCCGCTATGCCGAGTTGATGCGCGTAATGAATGTCGCCGCCGACCGCATGGAGCCGGTGCTGGTGACCTTCCGCGATCAAGTGTTGTTCCTGAAACACAATTTGAATGCGCAAGCCATCGCCGCGCTCAGCTCGACTTCACAGAATCTGCAACAGGACATCGGCCGCCTCATCGCCGACATGGAGAAATCCATCAAGGAAGCCGACGCCTTCATCTCCACGATGCAGGCCGTTAAATGAGTTTGCGCATCCGTCCGAAGGCCCAGTCCAAATCAACCGAATCATCGCCCAAACCGTCGTGCCGCTAAAAATCAAATGGAACGACGACCGCGTGCGCGGCGCGACAACGGCCCTCCTGCTAATCACCCGAGATAGACTGGCTCGCGGAGCAACCGAAGACTTGATCGCGGCTGCGTTAGCCGACTACCGCGAGGACCCCGCTGGATACAAACTCCTCAAAGCAACTTGGCCGCCCACCCATGATTGCGGGCCGTTGAAGCAAGTCGCCCATAAATCTTATTACCAAAATCTCCTCAGCGCCATCGACCGACTTCTGGCGAAGATCGAAAAGTCGAAGCTGCAATTCAGCAGTCTGCGTGAACTCGACAATTGGTTGATCGCGAGCCTCCGCAACGTCCGCTGAGCATTACCACCGCACGCCCGCTCATGGCATCTTGGCGAAGGCGAGGTGCCGGATAACCTTCTCCTTTCCATCACGCCACCCTGCCTGCTTCACGCGCCAATAGATGATCGCGGCCAGCGTGTAGTTTTCCGGTGTGCCGATGCCGTGTTCGTAACAAAAGGCCAGGTTGCGCAAACCGATTGAGCAGCCCGCTTCGGCGGCCTGCCGTGTGTAGTGAAAGGCCTTCGTCTTGTTCTTGCGCACGTGCTTCATGTCGGAATTGCCCCAATAGTAGAGCGCACCCAACCACGCCGCCGCGCGCGCGTTTCCTTTATCGGCCAGTTCCCCAAACTTCGCCAACCCCGCTTCGGCTTCCTTCGGCACCCCGAGTCCGCCGACCTGCATGTAAGCGAGAAACATCTTCGCGTCTTCCTCAAACGGCAGCGCGCGCTCGAAAAAATTCTTCGCCCGCGCGTAATCGCGTGTCGCATAGACCCCGACCAAGTGTGCCACACCCAACTCCACCCACGCGCGGGGGTCGCCGGTTTCGAGTGCCGCCAAGTCCGCCACCGCTGCCCGCGCGGCCGAGGGCGCGATTTCCTCTCCTTCGTTGAAGCGCCGCACCCGCGCGAGCAGGTAGAAAAAGCGCGCCCGCGCGTGCCCGGCGTCCGCCAGCATTTTCAATCTGTTCAAGCCCTGGTTGCTGTATTGCGCGAGTAGGCAGTAGTGCTCCATCGCCACCTCGAGATTCGGCGGGCCAAAAGTGCCGCCCATTTCGAAATCCACGCCAATCTCGAAGAGCCCCTGCGGTTGCCCAAGGGCCGCCGCGCGGCGGATCATCAGCGCGCCACGCGCAACATCCTTTGGTCGCCCCTTCCCTCGCATGAAAAGCACTCCCTCGGTCGCGATCGCGGCCGGATAGCCTGCCGTCGCCGCTTTACCGAGTAATTCGACACCCGACTCGAAGTCGCCCGCGTATCCGGAGAGGCCGTTCAACTTCACTCGCGCCAAAGTGTCCAGCGCCACCAAACTGCCGTAGGCTGCAGCACCATTGGCCAAAGTCTCGGCCGTCGCCAGATCCACCGCTGGCTCGACGCCATAGTCTTTGGCCAGCAACGAGAGACGCGCGACCCACGCTTGCACGTGCGGCGACGGATCCTTGGCCAGTGATTCGCGCAGAAATTTTGTCGTGCCCTTCGGGCCCTTATCCTCGAGCGCCAGCAACACACGCAGTCCAAATAATTCCTCGCGTAATACCTCCGGTGACGCAGCGGGCCACACGTAATTCGTCGCCGCGCTGCACAAGCCAGCGAACGAAAACAAACCGCACCACACCACGCCACGGACCGATTGCGTCTTCATAAAAATTGCGCAGGCGGCCCGACCAGCGTGGTCCAAAGAGAGCGAAATCGTCGCAGCGTCTCCAGCGAATTCCACCGGCGTGCGCCAGTTTTCGGGCCAACCGCGAGCCCTCCGCGCGAGGTCGGCGTAGACAGACTCGCGCAGACCCGCCAACCTCGCGCCATGTCTGCTGTGCTCCCCGTTTTGCGTCGCGCCACGGCCGTTGATAGCGCCGCGACATTCGCCTTCGTCGCGGGCGTGTTGGCGGAATTCGGGTTGCCCGCCGAAGCGCACAATACCGACGCCGATCTGGCAAACTTTGACGCGCACTACTTCACCCCCGGCGGAGACTTCGTCGTGTTGGCAACCTCCGAGGGAAAAATCGTCGGCTCGTGCGGTTTGTTTCCCGTGGGCGCCGGCACGGTCGAATTGCGAAAAATGTATCTCGCTCCCGCGTGGCGCGGGTGCGGTCAGGGGTGGCGACTGCTCGAGTGGGCGATGGCGCGAGCGCGGGCGTTGGGATTTCGCCGGATGACGCTGGAAACCGCGGCGGTGCTAAAAGGCGCGATCACGCTCTATGAACGCAACGGCTTCAAGCGCGACGACGCAGGTCGCCACTCGTGTCGTTGTGATGCGGCTTACGTGCGCGACCTTTGACTCCATGGAAAAGATCGGCCTCAACGAAAAATTCGCGAAGTTCCGCGATCAGTGGAGTCCGAAACTCGTTGCGCAACTCAACGCGCAACACCGGTGACGCGGGCGGCACGCGCACCGTGGAAAATCCGGATCGGATTTAGGCGCGGCCCGCGAGAGCGAGCGCGCGCGGGAAGAGCACGTTGTTTTCCTTGTGCACGTGGCGCTGCAGATCAGTGGCGAATTCCGCGAGACCAGCCAGGAGAGCGCGATGCGTGTTGCACGCGTTGGTGTCGGGCTGGAAGCCGTCGGTCAATTCGCCGAGGCGGGCCGTCGCGCGCGTGGCGAATTCGTGTTCTTCTTCCATTTGACGAATCGGATTGGCGATAGAGCCGCAATGGAAGTCGTTGGCGACGCCAGCTTCGAGTTCGCGCACGAGCGGGAAAAGGATGCGCTCCTCTTTCGCCATGTGGGCGAACATTTCATCGGCCAACAGCGTGGTGGTTTCGCTGACTTCGCGGAGGCGTTCGTCGCGCCAGGAGTGTTTGCGCGCGACGCGGTCGGCCATCTCAACGAGCCGCGGCAATTCGGTTTTCACATAAACGTGATGCGTGGTCTCGATGTGGTCGGCGAGTTGCGCGAGGGAAAGTTGATTGGGATCGATGCCTGGCGTGTTCGTGGCACTGGTCACCGCCTCGATTAATTCGGCATGCACGACGGCGGGTTCGTGTCCGTAGGCGCGGCACGCTTCGGTGAGTGCGCGTTTGCCGCCGCAGCAGTAATTGATGCCGAGGCGCTCGAAGACGCGGGCCAGCAGCGGATAATCGATGACGATTTGGCCGACGGTGGTTTCGACGGTGAAGGGAGGAGCGGCGTGGAGGCTCGGTGTGGACATGCGCCGACGATACCGCCAACCGCGCCGCCGTGCCTTGAGCCAAGTCAAGGGAACGCGAGGGCCGCACACGGTGTTTGGGGTTGCGGGTGACCAAGCGGTCCACTCGCTGGCGCTCGCGGCTACAGGAGGGGGGCGGTTTTATGGAGTTGCGAGTCGGACTCTCTGGGATAAATTTGCGACAACCTCCTTCTCCGTGAAAACAACCTTCGCCCTCCTTCTTCCCGCTGTTGTTGCTGTTGGTCTCTTGACTGGTTGCGGCACGCGTTCCACTGAAACCCGCGGCACGAATCCCGGACACCCGGGTGCCGCGGTCGGTTACGCGGTAGGAAACACCGCTGGCGCGGTCACTGGTTCGGTGGTCGGCGCCGTGGCGGCCGGGGCCGAAGGTATGGCGGATGCCGTGAAGGCGCCGTTCAACAACGAGCGTCGCTATGTGCGCAAGTGGCGCACGGAAACAACCTCCGATGGCCGCACGATTCAAGTGCCTTACGAAGTCGAGGTCGACGCGCATGGACGCGAGATCGTGCCGAAGTCCAACTAATCCAAGCGGGCGGGCGCCTGGCGCGGTTTATTTTTTAGTGTAGCCGAAACTTGGGTGGGGCTGCTGCAGTATTTCTGAAAATGCCTCGCTCCGGACCATCACGCGCGGGCGCTGTGTGCACTAAAAACGGCGTCCCTTGTGAGGACGCCGTGAAATTTTACGGGGATCGAATCGCTTACCAACCGACGCCGGGGCGCTTGGTTTGTTTGGCGATTTGACGCTCTTCTTCCCAGACGGTGAGGCCGGTTTTGACTTCGACGAGCGACATCTGGAACGCGTAGGTGTTCTGCGTCATCTTGCCCGAGCGATCGGTCTGCTGGATGAGCTTTGCGTAGAGTGTGTAGTCGGGCAAAAGTGTTTTTTGCTTCTTACCGGACTGCATCTCTTCCATTTCCGCGGCTTCGCTGGCGACCACGGCGCGTTCGCCGAGACCGAGCGTGTTGGTGATTGCGATCTTGCCGGTCTGCGTGAGCGCGACGCGGATTTTTTTGATCAAAAGATCCGTATCGACCATCAACTGCGTGTTGTTGATCACGCGGTCGACCGCGAGGATGGCTGGCACGCGCGGGGCGCGTTCGAGCGCGTTGGACGAGAGCAGCGAACCCGTGAGTTGGTCGGCGGCGTTGGCCCAGTCCTGCGAGTTGATCGCGGAGGTGTTGAGGGCGTCGGGGCCGCGGGCGTCGACGGTGCGCGTCTCTTCGGTCGTGGTGCAACCGGTGAAGAGGAGCGAGGCCGAGAGCGCAGCGGCGCCAAGGAGCTTAGTGGGGGAATGTTTCATGATGAATTGGGTTTATTCGCGGAATTTGAGGCGGAAATCAACGGCGCGCGGGTTGATGGATACCGTGGAGATGGTGGTGCTTTCGCGGCCCTGTAGCGCGAGGCCCTTCCAGGTTTCGTTGGGTGAGTCGATCGACATACCGTCGGCGTCAACCCACTCGAACTTGTAGTTCAGGTGACGCGCGTTGTTTTTCAGATTTTCCACCGTCGCTTGGATCTTGAGCAAGTTGCCCGAGACCTTCGACTCGTTGATGGCGACGACGCGAAACGTGCCGGCGAGGGTGTTGTCGGTGATGACACGTTTGTCGGAGATGTAGTTGGGCGAGGCTTGGGACTCGGCTCGCTCATACGTGTTCACGTTGGTGGCGCAGCCGGAAAGCAGCACCACCGCAACGAGCGCAACGCCGGCGAGCGTGGAACGATAAGATTTCATAGATTTTATTTTAGTGTGAATTGCGACACGTGCAACGGCGCGTTGTTCGCGGTGGATTTGACGTAGATGACATTTACTGAACCTTCATCGATGGTGATGGTCTGCTGGGTGGCGCCGGCGGAAAGGACGAGTTGCCGGTTTTCCGGCGTGGCGAAGCGGGCGTATTGGAACTCCTTCGGGAGCGACGTCCACGTGCGGGTGTCGGCGATGTTGGTGGCCGCGTTGATGCCGCCCATGATCAATCCGGCGGCCAAGCCGGCGAACATGCCGCCTTGATCTTCGACCTGCTTTTGCACGGTGGCTTGGATGATGGCCTTCGTTGCGGTGGTGATGAGCGTCTTGGTCACGATCGACGGCCACTCGTTCTTGAAGTCGTTGGCGACGACGCTGTCCATGCTCGCGACGGTGGAAGTGACAAACGTTTGTTCGCCAATACCGACGGAGAGCGTGCCGATGTAGTCGCTGTTGAATTCGAGCTTCGGGAACGCGGCGCCGACGTAGGCGAGGCGGCTGGTGACGAGGAAGGTTGGGATATCCACGCGAATTTGGCCGCGCAAGGGCGCCGTGCCGGTTTCGAAAATGACGTAGGTGACGCCTTCGAGGGTCTTGCCTTCGGCAGCGTTGGCGGCGGCTTCGAGGTCGGCGCGGATGAAGTTGTTTTCCGGCACCATTTGCGCGACGCGTTCGAAGGACTTGCGGCCGCGTTCCCAATCGTCGCCCGTTTCACCGAGAGCGGTGAAGAACAAGCCGTCGAGGAACACCGCGAAAGGATTCACGTAGTCGCCATAGGGTTTCATCGGAGCGAGCGAAGCGTCGAGGGCGGCCTGGAGGGCGGGACCGGTGCGGGCATCGTCCATCGCACGATTGCTATCGTAAGAGGCGGATTTGCCGGACTCGTCCTTCAATTCGCCGCGAGCGGCCTTGGCGGAATCTTCCTGGAGGGCGGCGATGCGTTTTTCGTTGTCGGCCACGGCGTCGCGTTGGCGTTGGAGCGAGCGGTTGAGTTCGACGCGGGCCTTATCCTTGTCGCCTAGTTCGATGTAGTTGAGCGCCTTGTAGGCGTTCATCATCACTTTATCGTAGGAGCGGCCGCGGTAGGGCAGGTTGGCCTGATTGGTCATCATGGCGCCGACCTCGGAGCCGACTTTGAGTTTGGCCTGTTCTTCCCAGTAGTTGACCCGTTCTTCGGCTTTGTCGAAGGCCTCGTTGGAGCGGCGCAAGTAATGTTCGGCGACTTCGCGGTCGGTCGGGGGTGGCGGGGGTGGCGGGGGTTCTTCGCCTTTTTTCACCGGCGCTGGAGGCGGCAATATGCTCGGCACGGTGGCTGGGTCAGCGAGGCCCGCGGTGCGCAGGGTGGCGCCTTGTTCAAAACGGAAAACCAGTTCGTCCTTCGAGCCGGCCGATTTATTGGCCTGTTGATCGATCTGCGGCACGGCCTGCATCAAACTGCCGCTGCGTGACGATTGGGTGAAGGCTTTGGTGTCTTGTTCGTAGGTTTGGCAGCCGGCAACCAGCAGTGTAAGCACGAGGGCGCCCGCGATTTGGGTGATCCGGCGCGGGTTCAGCGTCGCATGGGTTTGGTTCATAATGGGGTATCTTTTCTGTGTGTTGGTGGGTTTACGGAAAAAATCAGCCTTCGTCCTCGGCGACGACGGCGCGGACAATGGCGCCGCTGGCGATGCCGCGATCTTCGATGATTTCGGCTTGGGAATTTTGCGGCGTGACGCGCGTCACGCGGACTTTGCCGACGTAGACTTCTTCGCGGCTGCGCTCGCCCGTATCGGGATCGACGAGTTCGTCGCCCAGAGCGAAGACTTCCCAAATTTGGCCGACGGAGACTCCGGCTTGGTCGTTGCGGTTGATCGTCACGATGGCGTCGCGTTTGCCGATGATGCGGGCTGGATAAATGGCGTCGGTGGCGCGGCCGGAAATTTTCTGGGCGATTTCGCGGACGGCCTGGGAGAGCAACTCGTCGCTGGCTTCGCCGATGCGGACGGACGTGTTTTCCGAACGGTTTTCGGAGTCGCGTTGCAGGACGGAGAAGTTGGCGCTGGCGATGGAACGCTGCGTGGCGACTTCGGTGATCTTGGCGACGGCGGAGATTTCGATGGCGCGCGCGCGAATCGTCTTGCCGAGGGCGGCGAGGCGGCGCTCTTCCGTGCGGTCGTTGAAGTTGTCGACGCGGATGGTGAGAATGTAGTCGGCTTGGTTGAAGCTGAACGCAGCACCGGCCGCGGCGGCTTCAGTCGCGAGGGCATCGACGTCGGCGCGCTCGATCATTTCGAAGCGGCGTGTGTTGAGCAGGCGGTCGTGCACTTGGGACTCGAGGCTTTGCAGAA
This sequence comes from Candidatus Didemnitutus sp., assembly GCA_030681265.1. Lineage (GTDB taxonomy): Bacteria > Verrucomicrobiota > Verrucomicrobiia > Opitutales > Opitutaceae > Didemnitutus. The sequence continues at coordinate 21,709 of JAUXXD010000137.1, forward strand.
TACTATCGAGTGACAGGTGCACGCCCTGCGCGGCCATGCGTTTGGCGACGGCGGGATTGGCGGTGATTTTAGTCACGGCTAGTTTCTTTTTGCCGGGGGCTTCTTGTGCGAAGCCCAGACCGGCGGAGAGTGAGGTGGCCACGACGGCGGCGAGGAGGATTCGTCCGATTTTCATAGGAGAGTAAGTTGGGGTTGCGGCGGTGGAGCGGCTTAGCGACCGAAGAGCGAGCGCTCGTTGATGGTGATGCCTTCCTTGGTATTGACGTTCACTTTGAAGCCGCTGTTTTCGAGGGCCTTGGCCTCGCCTTCGAGGACCTTGACCTCGGCATCCGTGAGTTTCGCGCCGTTCTTGAGGTTGTTGATGAAAGCGGTGGCGTCCTTCCAGCGGGCGTAGCCGGCGTCGCTCATCTCGAGGGTGACATTGAGTTTTTGGCCGTTGGCGAAATTGACGGTGCGTTCCCATGGCTTGAAGCCTTCGCGCACGACACGGAGTTTGCTCAGGCCCGCTTTCACTTGAATCGTGCCCGGGGCCGTGCCCATGGCGATGCCGTCGATTTCCACCGTGGCGGAGAGGGCGGCGACTTTGAATTTGCTTTGGGAAATGGTGAGGGTGTTTTCCGCGCCGATGCGCACATCGGGGATGTAGAGGTCGGCGACTTCGGTGGAGAGTTCGACGTTGACGAGGGCGGCGGCGGCGTTCGGCGTGCCGAGGCGGCCGCGATCGATGGCGCGCTTGAGGCTGGTGGCAACTTTGCCGGCGGCTTCATCGAGGAGGCCGTTGTAGGCGTCGGAGCGTTCGTTGCTGGAGGCGGCGGATTGTTGCACGAGCATGTTCGTGCGGACGGTGTCTGCGGCGAGGCTGGCGCCGGTGGTGCCGTCGAGAATCTTGTAGGTGACGCGGGCGATGCGTTCTTCGTTCACCGCTTTGACGCCGTAGGCATCGACGGTGCGTTGGTTGGCTTCGAGGCCGGAGATGGAAACTTGGAGCACGTAGTCGGCGCCCATGGTTTGTGAGAGGCGCACGGCGGAGGTGCTGTCGGCGAATTGCGCGTCGAGGTCGGTCGCCTTGGCGCCGGGCGCGAGTGCGCTGACGGCGTTGAGGGTGGTTTCGGCGGAGATGACGCGCAGGCCGAGGTCGGTGACGCGGGAGGTGATGAAATCTTCGAGCGCCCCTAATTGCGCGTCGCCGCTCTGGCCGGCGCGATTGGTGACGACGATCGCCACTTGGTATTGGGCGGGCTTCGTTTGCACTTGGCGCACCGTCGCGGTGGTGGTGACGGTGTGCTCTTGGATCGTCTTGCCGTCCTGTTCGAAGGTGCGGCTCTTGACGTCAGCTTGGGCGGGGGATTGGGCGAGCGCGCCAGTGCTCAACACGAGAGCGGTCAGCGCGGAAATGAAGAATCGAGGAATGGTAGTGTTCATAGCAAGTTGGTGTGGGCGTGACTGTTTTTGTTCCGCTCGCGAAAATCGATCAGTCCAATCGTTCCGCCGAAAAAACGGTCGGTGCGCGGTGGACCGTCAGCGCGGGGACATTTACCTGATTCACAGCACGCAATATAGAAGGCCAAAACGACGGACGCAAGCGCCCAAATGTTGCTATACGAGCATTTGCGTAGGGGAATTCCCTAGGCCCGCCCTTGCCTGACGCCAAAATCCGCGCGGCGCGGTGGTGCGCTTACTTCGCCACGACGAGCGGGAACCCGGCCTTGCGCAACGCACGGTGCAGCGCACGGATGTGCGCGTGGTCGCGGGTCTCGATCGTGCACACGGCGTTGACCGCATGGACGTCGGGCCCGCTGAACGCGCGGTCATGGGTCACTTCCTTAAAACTCGCGCCGGACTCGGCAATGACGCGTGCCAACGCCGCCAGGCCACCCGGTCGATCGCTGATCGTGACCGTGAAACGCGTGATGCGGCCATCGCTGACGAGACCGCGTTCGATCACGCGACTAAGAATCGCCGGATCGATGTTGCCGCCGCACGTGATGAGCACCACGCGTTTGCCGCGTAACTCCGGTAACTGCCCCGACATCATCGCGGCCAACGGCGTCGCCGCCGCGCCCTCCACGACGATTTTTTCCATTTCGATCATACGCAGAATCGCGAGGGAAATTTGGTTCTCGGTGACTTTGACGACGCCGTCAACGCGGTCGCGGATGAGCGAAAACGCGTTCGTGCCGACCGTGAGCGTGGCAAGACCATCGGCGAGCGTGCCGCGACGGCCAACGAGCACGGGCTTGCCGGCTTGGAGTGCGGCGCTGAGATTGCCCGTCACCGTGCTTTCGACGGCGAACACTTTGACGCGCGGCTTGAGCGCCTTGACGGCGACCAATATGCCCGCGAGCAATCCGCCGCCGCCCACTGGACAAACGATGGCGTCGACATCATTGACTTGCTCCAACACTTCGAGGCCGAGCGTGCCCTGCCCCGCGATGATGTCCGGCGCGTCGAAACCGTGGATGTAGGTGAAGCCCTCGCTCGCCGCGAGCGAGTCGGCATGGGCGCGCGCTTCGGAAAAATCGCGTCCGTGCACGAGGACGTGCGCGCCGAGGCGTTTGCAGGTGCTGATTTTGATCAACGGCGCGTAGTCGGGCATCACGACCGTGACGGGGCAGTCGAGCAACTGGCCGTGGTAGGCGAGCGCGGCGGCATGATTGCCGGCGGAAGCGGCGACGACGCCGCGGCGCCGTTGGGCGGGCGTAAGTTGCGCGAGCGCGTTGCGCGCGCCGCGTTCCTTGAACGAACCGGTGCGCTGGAGATTATCCAGTTTCGAAAAAATGCGCGACCCAGTGATTTCGGAAAGCGGAATCGACTCCGCACAGGGCGTGTTCACGACGACGCCGGCGATGCGTTTCCGCGCGGCACGAATATCTGCAAGGGTAACGGGCATGGGGGATGGGCGCCGTTCTAGCGTCCCGCCACTCTCGCGCAACAAAGATGCGGTCGTGTTGCTGCGCCCGCGCCAGCATTGGGGCCGCGGCGCGCCAGCGCGCTACTCCGCGCACCCCATGGTCCATCGTAAACACGGGCCGGTCATGGCGGTGATTAGCGTTGCCGCACACCGCGCGGCGTCTAGGAAGTGTCGTTGCTCGGTGCGCGGTTTCTCCGTTCGCCGGCTGACCCACGAATCATGTTTCAAGTCACTTTTTCCGCCCAAGGCATGCAAGAGCTTAACCGGCTCGATAAACTGGCCCAAATGGAGGCCATCGAGCCGATCAGCAACGTCAGTCCGAGTGATTTGGCGCATCCGCGCGAGCCGTTGGGCAAGTTTAGCCGTGCCGGCACCGATTTTTACCGTCTCCGTTCCGGCGATTTCCGCTTCTATTTCACCGTCGAGGGCGACCATCTCCACACGCACTACATTTTGCACAAGGCGTCGTTGGAGGACGCGTTGTTTCGCATGAAATTACCCGTGTCGGAACAACAACTCTTCGAACAACACTCCAAGTTCTGGCGCTACCTCGAGAGTTTGACCAAGAAGTAGTCCGCATCCCATGCCCGACCTCACCGATCGCGAAAACCCCTACAATGTCACGCAGGCGAGCCGGATTTATTTCCTGCCGAACCTGATGACGGCGGGCAACCTGTTCTGCGGCTTCGTCGCCGTGATCAAGTGCATCCAGGCACGTCTCATCACCGACGGCGGTGAATACGCGCTCTTGCACCCCACGCTGACGCCGTTCGACCTCTACACCGAGGCGGTCTGGTTCATATTGCTGGCGGTCGTCTTCGATTCGCTCGATGGGCGCTTGGCGCGCATGGGCGGACGCACGTCGCTGTTCGGCGCGGAGTTTGATTCGCTGGCCGATGTGGTGTCGTTCGGTATCGCGCCGGCCTTGATGGTGTTCTTTCTGATTCTGGCGCCGCGCGGAGACTACCAGTGGTTTCGCGAGCTGGGCTGGTTGATCGCGTTCGTCTACTTGTTATGTGGGGCGGTGCGCCTGGCGCGCTTCAACGTCATCACGAACCCCCTGCTCCATCGTGCCGAAGCGGAATCGCACAAGGATTTCGTCGGGCTGCCGATTCCCGCGGCGGCGGGCACGGTCGCGACCTTGGTGTTGCTGTTGCTCAACTTGGCCGCCAACGACCGCGAGTTACGCCAATTCACCCTGGCTTTGCCGCTCCTGCTCCTTCTCGTCGCCATGCTGATGGTGAGCACGGTGCGCTACCCGAGCTTCAAGCAGGTGAACTGGGAAACGAAGACGCGCTTTCGCACCTTCGTCCTCGTTTTCATCGCTGGCATCGTGATCTGGCGCCTGCAGGAGGTTGCGTTCTTCTTTCTCTTCCTCGCTTACATCGCCTACGGACTCTTCGAACACTACCGCCGTGGCGTGCGCCACACCAAGATGAGAGTTCTGCGCAAACGCATTGTGAAGATGCGCGAGGAATCGTCTGAATAACTTTCTCCTGTGAACAACCCGCCGGTTATTCGGACTTATTCAGGAACTTTGCGCAGCGTTGGCCGACGTGTTTTTCCCTCTGGCGAAAGCTCGCTTACCACGATATTCGTGCACCATAATAATACGGATACTATCTTATTGAATCTCTCTCTATCTAACCTTTGTGTGGAAAACCCAGCTCCAGCCCACTGCCGATGAAATTTAAGATCAACCGCGACCACTTCAGTAACGGCCTTGCCCAAGTCCTCAACGTTGTCGGCTCCAAGGCCGCCATGCCAATCTTGAGCAACGTGCTGATCGAGGCCGAGAAGGATTACCTCTCCCTCTCGACCACCAATCTCGACCTCGGCATCCGTTGCAAAATCAAAGCCGAGATCAAAGAGCCCGGCAGTGTCACCCTGCCCGTCAAGCGCCTCGCCACCATCGTGCGCGAGCTGCCCAACGTCGATGTCACCGTCGAAGGCTCCGCCTCGCACCAAGTAAAAATCACCTCCGGCGGTTCGCATTTTAAGATCATGGGGCTCGGGGCCGACGACTTCCCCAAACTACCAGACACCGGCGACGACAAGACCTTTGCCTTGGAACAAAGCGAGCTCGCCGGCATGCTCGGCAATGTCGCCTACGCGCAATCGACCGACGAAACCCGTTACATTCTCAACGGCGTCTATTTCAACTTCCGCGAGGGCAAACTCGCGCTCGTCGCCACCGATGGCCGTCGCCTGGCACTTGTTAGTAAAGAAATGGAAGTCCCCGCCGCCAACACCGGCGCAATCATCCTCCCCGCCAAGACCGTGGCCGAATTACTCCGCCTCCTCGGCAAGGGCGACAAGCTGACCATTTCCTTCAATGAACGCCGCGCCGCGTTCCAGATTGAGACGAACAAGGACAACAGCGGCCTGACCGACGCGATTTACCTCTTCTCGAAAGTCGTCGAAGGAAATTATCCCAATTACCAACAGGTTATTCCCAAGGAAACGCATCAGCGGATTAAGCTCGATCGCGAGAACTTCCTGCAATGCGTGCACCGCGCGGCCTTGGTAACGTCGGAGAAGTCCAATTCGGTGCGCATCAAACTCACGAGCAACTTGCTTGAGATCACCGCATCGTCGCCTGATTTCGGCGAGGCGCACGAGTCGATCGCGATCGATTACAGCGGGACCGAACTCCAAGTGGCCTTCAACCCGCAATTCGTGATGGATCCGCTCCGCGCGTTGACCAAGGACGAAGTTTACTTCGAGCTGAAGGACGAGGTTAGCCCCGGCGTCTTCAAGACCCTGGAGAGCTTCGTCTGTGTCATCATGCCGGTGCGCCTGAGCTAAGCCGCCCGGGTTCGTCGCCAATTTTCGCCCCGCGGACAGCTGTTCGCCGCCCGGTCATGTCGGAAGTCATAACCATTGTCCTCGCGCCCGCCGCGGCCCTGCTGCTGGCGTTGTTCTACATCAACCTGCGGGTCGCCTCGCCGATGTTGGCGATACCGATCCGTTGGTTGCGGTGGCTGTTGTTCGCGCTCTTCGTGGCCTCGGCGAACGAGCAATTCGGCTGGATCGACCGACCCTTTTGGGTTGTGGCGGTGAGCGCGTTTCTCCTCTGGTTTGTGCTCGAATCCGGTTTTAATTGGCTGCGCGTTTCCGCGATCAGTCTGAGTCCGTTGCCGCTGTTTCCCAAATTCGTGGCCAACACCGGCGGCGACGAGTGGCCGGTGCAGGAGCGCTTGCTGCGGGTGCGCGATTGGTTGCGCGATAATCGCTTTACCGCCACGCAAGCACTGAAGGCCGAAGTTGGCGGCGGCATCTGGTTGCGCGTGTCAATTTATCAGAGTCACGACAACACCGTGCGCGCCCAGGTGGCGTTTCTGCCCCAGGACAGCGGCGCCATTACGGTGTGTTTCAGTTTGTCCACCGAGACGCAAAGCGGCCGACGCTACGTCACCGATAATTTTTTCCTCCCCTTCGGCGGTTTTTATCCGGAGAGCTGGTTCCTCGCGCGCAGTCCGTGGCGACGGTCATTGCCGCGGTTGCTCGCGCATCACTTGCAACGGATCCAGCGCGCCGAGGAAGTAGCGGTGCCGTGGGAAACCACCCCGATCGACGACTTAAATCGCCAGCAGCAGATGATGGAACAGGTGAACACCGAACTGGGGTTTCTGTTGCCGCATGCCGAGCGCGAAGAACACGGCAAGATCACGCCGGAAGGCCGCTTTCGCATCTGGCAGGAAGCGTGGCTGCTCGATTACTTCGGTCGCGCGCGGCATTACTGAGACGCGCGCGGTGCCCGCCATCAGCATCTGGTCGCGCCGACATCCGACTGGCAAAAACGCCGCGGCGGACTACCGTGATGGACTTAACCAACCATGAAACTCTCTCACCTGCTTCGTTCCGCCCTCCTGTGCACCATGCTCGCGTTGCCGCTTTCCGCTTACGAAGGCTGGATGACTGACGTCACCGCCGCGAGGGCCAAGGCTGCAGCCGAAGGGAAGCAACTCGTGCTCGAATTCACTGGCTCGACGTGGTGCCCGCCGTGCAAGGCACTGCATGCGGAAGTGCTTACGTCGGCAGAATTCGCCGCTTACGCGGCCGACAAGGTGCTCGCGCTGGTGGATTACCCGCGCGCGAAAGATCGCACGCCCGAAAAAATCGCGGCCGATCCGGAGTTGGCGCGCCTCATCGCGTTGAAGGACGAGTATAAGGTGCCCGGTTTCCCTACGATGTTCGTCTTCGACGCGAAAGGCCAAGAGCTCGCCAAGGTCGTCGGCTACGAAAAAGGCTCCGGCCCGGCCGCTTATCTCGCGGAACTTACGAAGCAGTAAGCAACCCCACCACCAGGCAGACGCGCCGCCAGTGGCGTGTTGCACCGGTAATATCGGCTCGTCACCCGGCCGCTTCCCGCTAGCCGTAAATCATGTTGCTCTTCGCCGCCTCTGCGCTCGAAACCGCTCAAACTGTCCCCGCGGCCACTTGGCTGAAGCTCGGCATCGTCATCGCCTCGTTGGTCGCATTGGTTTTCATCCTGCGAAAAATTGCCGGGATGAACAAAATCCTCGTGGGCGTGGCCGTGGGCGTCGTCCTGTCCGTGATTTTCTTTTCGTGGGTCTATAAACGCAACGAACCCAGCTGGATGACGCCGATCGTCGACAAGGTCGCGCCGTTTTTTCCAAAGGCGAACGCGTTCGAAAAACGCCGCAACAACGCACCGTAATCTCCGCGGCGATGGTGCGCGCGCCAACGTGCGCCAGGACAACCCGCGCGGCCTTTATGCCACTTTCGGCAATAGTAATTAGTTTGGTCTTTCCGGAGCGCGCCGCTAGCCTGCTCCTCTCTTATGGCCAAGACACATTCTGATATCGGACTCGTCGGCCTGGCCGTCATGGGTCAGAACCTCGCCCTCAACATCGCCGACCACGGCTTTCGGATTTCGGTCTACAACCGCACGGTTGAAAAGACGGACAAATTCGTCGCCGAGAACCCCAACACGCCCGGTGGCCTCGTCGGCTCGAAGACACTCGCCGACTTCGTCGCCTCCCTCGCCAAACCGCGCAAGGTCGTCATCCTCGTCCAAGCGGGCAAGGCAACCGACGCGGTGATCGATGGCCTCGTGCCGCTGCTCGCCAAGGGCGATATCATCATCGACGGCGGCAACGCACTCTGGACCGACACGATCCGCCGCGAAAAACAACTCCGCGAAAAGAATCTCCGCTTCATCGGCTCCGGTGTGTCCGGTGGTGAAGAAGGCGCCCGTTTCGGCCCGTCGCTCATGCCCGGTGGCGAATTCGCCGCGTGGAAAGAATTGCAACCGATCTGGGAAGCCATCGCCGCCAAAGTTGACGGCAAGACTGGCAAACCCATCGCCGGCGCCAAGCCCGGTCAGCCCGTCTCCGGCGGCGTGCCTTGCACGACCCACATCGGCGAAAACGGCGCGGGCCACTACGTGAAGATGATTCACAACGGCATCGAATATGGCGACATGCAGATGATCTGCGAAGCCTACGCGTTGATGTCCGGCCTGCTCGGGCTCAAAGCCGAGGAAATGGGCGAAATCTTCTCCGAGTGGAACCGCGGCGCGCTCGACAGCTTCCTCATCGAAATCACCGCCGACATTCTCAAGCAGAAGGACCCCGCCAACAAGCGGAAGGCGTTCGTTGACATCGTGCTCGATACCGCCGGCCAGAAAGGCACGGGCAAATGGACTTCGACCAACGCCCTCGATATGGGCGTTCCCGCCCCGACCATCGCCGAAGCCGTCTTCGCGCGCTGCATCTCGGCCATCAAGGACGAACGCGTCGCCGCCTCGAAGATTCTCAAAGGCCCGAGCAAGAAATACCGCGGCTCGAAGAAGGCCCTCATCAAGGCCATCCACGACGCCCTCTACTGCTCCAAGATTTGCTCCTACGCCCAGGGCTTTCAGCTCATGCGCACCGCGCAACAGGAATACAATTGGAAGCTCAACTTCGGCGAGATTGCCCAGATCTTCCGCGGCGGTTGCATCATCCGTGCCGCCTTCCTGCAAAAGATAACCGAGGCCTACGCGCGCGACCCAAACCTCGCGAACCTCCTGCTCGACCCGTATTTCAACAAGATGGTGAAGCAGGCGCAGGAAAACTGGCGCAAAGTCGTTTCGCTCGCCGCCGAATGCGGTGTCGCGGCACCGACCTTCAGCTCCGCCCTCGCCTACTACGACAGCTACCGGTCCGCGCGACTGCCGGCGAACTTACTCCAAGCCCAACGCGACTACTTCGGCGCGCACACCTACGAGCGCACCGACAAACCGCGCGGCAAGTTCTTCCACGTCGACTGGCCGGAGCCCACGCGCCCGCAACTGGAAGCTTGAGCCAAGCCCAGTTGGTCGTTTGACCCACTGGGTATGCAGCTCCGCTTTTCTCCCCTCACGCTGGAGTTGAGGCACGCGTTCACGCTCGCCGCGAGTTCGCGCACCACGACGCCGGCGATGTTGGTCGAGTTGGAACACGACGGCCTCACCGGCTATGGTGAGGCCGCGATGCCTCCCTACCTCGGTGACACACAATCCACCGCCACCGCGTTCTTCGGTTGCCTCAATGCGTCGCGCTGGACCGATCCGTTTCGCACCGAAGAAATCCTCGCCGAAATCGACGCGCTCGTTCCCGGCAACACCGCCGCCAAGGCCGCGCTCGACATCGCACTGCACGATTGGATCGGCAAAAAACTCGGGCTGCCGCTGCATAAACTGTGGGGCTTGGACGCCGCGCGTGCGCCGGTCACTTCGTTCACCATCGGCATCGCTACGCCGGAAATTGTCCGCCAGAAAACCCGCGAGGCAGAGCCGTATCACATGCTCAAGGTGAAGCTGGGCCGCGACACCGACCAACAGTTGATCGAGACGATTCGTGAAATCACCGACAAGCCGCTGCTGGTGGACGCCAACCAGGGCTGGACCGACCGCGAGGACGCCCTGCGCATGAGCGAATGGCTCGCCGCGCGCGGCGTCGTGTTGATCGAACAACCCTTTGCCAAGACCGCGCTCGACGACACCGCGTGGTTGCGCGAGCGCAGCCCGTTGCCGTTGATCGCCGACGAAAGCGCGCAACGCCTCACCGACGTCGCACGGCTCCGCGGCGTGTTCGACGGCATCAACATCAAGCTGATGAAATGCACCGGCCTGCGCGAAGCCCACCGCATGATCACCGCCGCGCGCGCGCTCGAGATGAAAGTGATGCTCGGCTGCATGACCGAAACGTCCTGCGCGATTTCCGCCGCCGCGCAACTGGCGCCGCTCGCCGACTGGGCCGACCTCGACGGCGCACTCCTGATCACAAACGATCCGTTCGACGGCGCCACCTTCGACAACGGCCGCATCCTTCCCTCCGCTCGCCCCGGCATCGGCGTGAGGCGTCGCGTTACTTCCTAAATGACGACCGCTCCTCCAGCCGCCACACGGCACGAAAAAATCGGCCAATTGCTGATCGTCGGTTTCCGCGGCTGCACCCCGGCCGAGTGCGGGCTCGTCGTGCGGGACATCCAAACCCACCACATCGGCGGCGTGATTTTCTTCGATCAGGAAATGAGCGGCGGCACAATCGACAGCGCCTTCCGTCGTCGCAACATCGAGTCGCCGACGCAAGTGCGCGAACTCATCACTCATCTGCAAACGCAGGCGCGCGTGCCGCTACTCGTTGCGGTTGATCAGGAGGGGGGGCGCGTTAACCGCCTCAAGCCAGCCTACGGATTTACTGCGAGTATGTCGCACGAGGAACTCGGCGCGCGCAACGTGCTCGCGGGAACGCATCGCGCCGCCGCGGCCATGGCCGACACGCTCGCGACCGCGGGCTTCAATCTCAACCTTGCGCCCGTCGTCGATCTCGACGCCAATCCCGCCAACCCGATCATCAAGGGCAAAGCGCGCGCGTTCTCGGCCGATCCGGAGATCGTCGCGCGGCACGCGGGCGAATTCGTGCGCGCGCACCGCGAGCGCGGCGTCGCGTGTTGCGCAAAACATTTTCCCGGCCACGGCAGCGCTGCGGGCGATACGCATCTCGGACTCGTCGATGTCTCCGCTACATGGCACCAGCGCGAACTCGTCCCGTTCCAACAACTGATCGCCGCCGATCTCTGCGACGTGATCATGAGTGCGCACGTTTTCAATTCGCGCCTCGACCCGGAGCGCCCCGCGACGCTGTCGCGTGCGGTCATCACGGATTTGCTGCGCGGCCAGCTCGGTTTTCGCGGCGTGGTGGTGAGTGACGATCTGGAAATGAAAGCGATCTCGGCTCACTACGGCATGGACGAAGCGATCGTGGCCGCACTCAACGCCGGCGTCGATGTGCTCTGTTTCGGCAACAACATGAGTTACGATCCCGACATCGCGCCGCGCGTGATTGCTGCGGTGTTGCGCGCGGTGGAAAGTGGGCGCGTCACCGAAGCGCGACTCGACGAAGCTTATCAACGCGTGTTAGCTCTCAAGCGGCGGCTCGGTTTGCTCACCTGAGTCTGCCGCTTTCTTCGTGATGTTTTCTCCCCGTTTTTTTTCCACGCTCGGCGTCTTCGTCGCTTTCGCGCTGTTGTCCGGTTGCGCCACACCACCCGCCGCGCCGCTCTCGCGGCAGGGCGAAGAAATTGTCGTGGCCGGACAATTTTTTCCGATCGGCACGCCCGTCGTCACTTGGATGGATCCGGGCGGTTACGATGCGTATCGCGTGGAGCGGCGCTTCGCGCCGTTGGCGGAAAGCGGTTGGGACAAGACGGCGGCGGCGCGGCCCGACATTAAGTCGCCCAACCGCTACGGTCTGCGCGCGGTGAATCTCTCGAATGAGGAAATCTCCCGCGTGCGCGGCGGTGGCTGGGATCTGCCGTTGTTGCGGCGCGTGGTCGATCAATTCGTCCTCCACTACGATGCCTGCGGCATCAGCAAGCAGTGTTTCAATATTCTCCACGACCACCGCGGGCTCTCGGTGCACTTCATGTTGGATCTCGACGGCACGATTTACCAAACGCTCGATGTGAAAGAGCGCGCGTGGCACGCCTCGACGTCCAACGACCGCTCCGTCGGTGTCGAGATCGCCAACATCGGCGCCTACGCGCCGGGCGATTTGTCGGTGTTGCAGTCGTGGTATCGCCGCGACGCCAAAGGCGGCACGGAAATCACCATTCCGGAAAAACTCGGCGACCCGCTGTTCCGCGTGAAAGGTTTCAAAGGCCGCCCGATTCGCCCCGAGCCGGTGAAGGGCAACATCCAGGCGACCGACCTCGTGCAATACGACCTCACGCCCGAGCAATACGCCGCATTGATCAAACTCACCGCCGCGCTCAGCAAAATCTTTCCGAAGATCAAACTCGACTACCCGCGCGACGCCAAAAGCCGACTCATCACGCACAAACTTCCCGACGCGCAACTTGCCGCGTTTCAGGGCGTCATCGGCCACTACCACATTCAGACGAACAAGACCGACCCCGGCCCCGCGCTACAGTGGGACAAAATCATCAACGGCGCCCGCGCGCTGCGAAAGTAGTTCCGGCGTCGATCTCCGCCGCGCGCACCGCCTGAAAAACGCAGTGTGCTGCGGCCAGTTTGTAACGTATTATATTACAAACGGGCTTTGAGCGATCGGGCTCAGGCTTTCTTGCCGAACGCAGGATCGATTTTGACGAAGGCGCAGGCGGCGAACGACGGGATCGTGCACGCCATCACCCAAAGAAAGAAATTCTGGTAACCGAGTTGTTCTTGTATCCAACCCGCCGCCATGCCGGGCAACATCATGCCGAGCGCCATGAAGCCGGTGCAAATCGCGTAGTGCGCAGTTTTGTGTTCGCCTTCGGCAAACATGATCATCGTGAGCAAGTAGGCCGCGAAACCGAAGCCGTAACCGAATTGCTCGACCGCCAGCGCCGCACCAATCACGGCGACCGCACTCGGTTGCCACCACGCGAGGGCGACGAAGATGAGGTTCGGCACGTTCATTGCAAAAATCATCGGCCACAGCAGCCGCTTGAGTCCGTAACACGAAATCACGTAACCACCGAGCAATCCGCCGCCGGTGAGTGCGAGCACGCCGATGGTGCCGTAGGCGAGTCCGACCTGTTGCGTGCTCAAGGCGAGTCCGCCGACGTCGCGTCCATCGAGCAGGAACGGCGTGACGAGTTTCAGCAGTTGCGACTCCGCGAAGCGGTAAAGCAACAGGAAGCCGAGCATGACGCCGAGGCCGGGCTTGCGAAAAAATGCGCCGAACACCGCGACAAAATCCGCCATGAGCCGACCGCGTTGACGCACCGCGTGATCGGTCGGCGGCTGCGGCAGCACCAACGCATGATAGAGGCCCGCGACGACCGCGAGGCCTGCGAGCAGTCCGAACACCAGCGTCCATGCCCGCGCCACGTCGCCCGTGTAATCTTGGAGATAACCCGCGAGATAAACGAGGCCGCCCTGCCCCGCGATCATCGCCAGTCGGAAAAACGTGCTGCGCACGCCGACGAACGCAGCCTGCTGGTGCGCGGGCAGCGCGAGCATGTAGAAGCCATCAGCCGCGATGTCGTGCGTGGCGGAGCTGAACGCCAGCAACCAAAACATGGCGAGCGTCAGTTGGAAAAAGTGCGGGGCGGGAATCGTCAACGCCACCAATGCGAACGCCGCGCCGATGGCGAGTTGCAGCGAGACGATCCAGAAACGTTTCGTGCGAAACAAATCCACCACCGGCGACCACAACGGCTTGATCACCCACGGCAGGTAGAGCCAGCTCGTATAGAGCGCGATGTCGGTGTTGGAGAGTTTGAGATTCTTATACATGACGACCGAGAGCGTCATCACGACCACGTAGGGAATGCCCTGGCTGAAGTAGAGCGTCGGAATCCAACTCCATGCGCGGGCGGCATTGGCCGGTGGAGGAACAGGGGATGCGTTCATGGCGAGCGGCGGGTGGAATTGAGCAAGAGTGTTGTGCGCGGACTTTCGTGGCCGAGGCGATCAACGGCACTCACGACCATCGCGTCGATCGGCCCGTGCGCGTCGTCGGCGGAAAGAGAAATGAAATTTTCGTGCGCGGGTTGCGTGCGAAAGCGCCAGTGGTTTCCGTGGCGAAACCAAATCGCCAACTGCGTCGCGTTCTGCGGAGCGCGCACCACGACGCGAGTGGAGCTGTCGCGTTGGAGTTGCGGCGCGGCGAGCGACGACCGTCCGAGCCACGGCGACGCGGGCACGAGCGCCGGTTGCGCGTAAACGCCGCGCGCGAGTTGCGTGGCGATGCCCTGCCGGTCTTGCAGCAACGCGATCATGCTGAAGTGTGCGTGGCCACTCGCGGCGGGATGCGCGCGCGCGAGTGCGACCTGATGGGTAATTTCTTCGGGCCGCCACGATTGCGGTGTGTCGTTGATCGAGCTGGTGAAGAGCCCGGGCCAGAGATGGCGTTGGTGCGGATTTTGTTTTGCCCAGTAATCGAGCAACACGGGGAACGATTGCGCGGTGCGTTCGGCGGGCCAGTAGAGTTGCGGCACGAGATAATCCAGCCAGCCGCGCTCCAACCACAATTCGACGTTGGCGTAGAGATCGTCGTATTGGCTGAAGCCCGCGATGCCGGGCGGACGCCGGTCTGGCCGACCGATGCCGAACGGACTGATGCCGAAACGCACCCACGGTTTGATTTCGTGAATGGCGCGATACATCTGCGCGACGAGATGATCGACGTGGCTGCGGCGCCAGTCGGCCCGCGCGAGTTGCCCGCCGCCGGCGCGGTAACGTTGCCACGCGGGTTCGTCGGGAAAATCCACGGTAGTTTTGCTGACTTCGCTGCTGGGCTTGGCCTTGGCCGCGAGTGGAGCGGCGATCGGATACGGATAAAAATAGTCGTCGATGTGCACGCCATCGATGTCGTAGCGCCGCACGACATCGCGGATGACCGCAAGCGTGCGCTCAACGGCGATCGGTTCCGCGGGATCCATCCACAGTGCCGCGCCGTAGGTTTTCACCGCCGCCGGATGCGTTTTGGAAAGATGCGTGGCGGCGACGGGAGATTTTGCTTCGTGGTGGCGCGCGCGGTAGGGATTGAACCACGCGTGCAACTCCAGTCCGCGCCGGTGCGCCTCCTCGATCCACACTTGCAGCGGATCGTAGAAAGGAACGGGAGCGCGACCCTGGGCGCCGGTGAGATATTCGGACCAGGGCTCCAACGCGGAGGCGTAAAGCGCGTCGGCGGACGGCCGCACTTGGAGGATGATCGCGTTGAGATTGAGCGAGCGGGCGCGGTCGAGGATGGCGGTGATTTCGGCGCGTTGTTGCGCGACGGGCAAACCGGGCTGACTCGGCCAATCGATGTTGGCGACCGTGGCCACCCACGCGGCGCGCAATTCGCGCGGCGTCGGCGGCGCTTCGTTGGGTGTGCGGTCTGCCGTCGCGCAACCGCCGAGCACGGCAAGCGCGAGCAGGATCGCAACAAGGGGAAACGCAACGCGCCTCATGGGTGCGTGGTGCGATCCTTCTCGCCGAGCGCGCGGCGCAAGTCGCCGTTCACGGCGTCGAGGGCCGCTTGGGCGGCGGCGGCGGGGAGATTGCGGCGCAGAGAGACGATGGCGGTCTTCACGCGGTGCTGGCACGCCGCGAGGGCGGCGCGGGCGGCGGACTCATCGGCGCCCGTGACGCGCATGGTGAGCGCGACGGTGCGGCGGTGGAGTTTCGCGTTGGTAGGGAGAACATCGACCATCAGGTTGCCGTAAACCTTGTGCAGCCGCACCATCAGCGCACTGGAGAGGGTATTGAGCGCGATTTTTTGTGCGGTGCCCGCCTTGAGGCGCGTGCTGCCGGAAATTGTTTCGCTGCCCGTGTCAAGGGTGAGGCCAATCTCGGCGTCGCGCGCGAGCGGTGAACCGGGATTGTTGGCCAGGCCGATGGTGAGGGCGCCGCTTTCTTTTGCCGCCGCCAACGCGCCGAGCACATAGGGCGTGGCACCGGACGCGGCGAGCAGCAGCACGACATCATGACGCGTCGGAGTCAGCGCGCGCAGATCGGCGGCGCCTTGCGCGGAGTCGTCTTCGGCACCCTCGACGGCTTCGAACATCGCGCTTTGACCGCCCGCGAGAAGTCCGAGCGCGCGTTCCTTGGGCCAGGAAAAAGTGGGAAACAATTCGACGCTGTCCAACACGCCTAGACGACCGGACGTGCCGGCTCCGACGTAGATCAGGCGTCCACCGGCGGCGAGGCGCGGCACGGCCGCCTCGACGGCGCGCGCTAATTGCGGCGCGGCGGCATGCACCACGGCAGCGGCGTGTTGTTGATCGTCGGTGAACGCGCGGACGAGGTCCGTGGTCTCGTAGCGATCAAGGTCGGGATGGCGATCACTGGGGGTTTCGGTGGGCAACATCGGCGGAAGGAGATTCGTGCGTTGCGGGCCGCGATTCAATCGTGCATTGCCAGCGGAGTGGAAAATATCCGCCAACGAGGAAAACAGGGATGAGCGCCGCGCTGCCTGCGGGGGATGGGTTTTTCATCGGCGTGATGTCGGGCACGAGCATCGACGGCATCGACGCGGTGTTGGTGCGCGGCGGAAACCGGCTGGAATTGGTGCGCGGGCACACGCGGACGTTTCCGGCGGAGTTGCGGGCGGAACTGCGCCGGTTGTGCACGCCGGGCGAAAACGAGATCGAGCGGCTCGGCCGCGCCGATGTGGCGGTGGGGCGCGAGTTCGCGCAGACGATCCGGGAATTATTGGAAACCGCGGGCGTGAG
The DNA here is from genome assembly GCA_030681265.1 of Candidatus Didemnitutus sp. Lineage (GTDB taxonomy): Bacteria > Verrucomicrobiota > Verrucomicrobiia > Opitutales > Opitutaceae > Didemnitutus. The sequence continues at coordinate 38,285 of JAUXXD010000137.1, forward strand.
GGCGGCGGACGTGCGCGCCATCGGGAGTCACGGCCAAACAATCCGGCACCGCCCGGCGGGGGACACGGCGTTTACGTTGCAGATTGGCGATCCCAACGTGATCGCAGCGCAGACCGGCATTGCGGTGGTCGCGGATTTTCGGCGCAAGGATTTGGCTCTCGGCGGCCAAGGCGCGCCACTCGTGCCGGCGTTTCACGACGCGCTGTTTCGCAAGAATGGGTGCGAGCGCGTGATTTTGAATCTCGGTGGAATTGCCAACCTCACGGTGTTGCCCGGCGAGGAACAAAGTCCGGTGCGCGGTTTCGATACCGGGCCGGGCAACACGTTGCTCGATGCGTGGTGTCGCCGTGTCAAGGGTGAGCCGATGGATCGTGCCGGGGCGTTGGCGGCGCGCGGCGCGGTGATTGCCGCGTTGTTGGAACGGATGCTGGCCGATCCTTATTTCGCACAACATGCGCCGAAGAGCACGGGGCCGGAGTATTTTTCGTTGGCGTGGCTGGATGAGTGCCTGGTCGCCTTTGCGGGCGTCAGTGACGCGGAGGTGCAAGCGACCTTGGTGGCGCTCACGGCGCAAAGCGCGGCGGCGGCGATTGCGGATGCGACGAACGGGAGGGCCGTGGAAATTTTCGTCTGCGGCGGCGGGGTGCACAATCCGGTGTTGCTGGGCGCGCTGCGCAATCGGTTGCAAAATTCAACCGTGGCAACGACGGCGGCGCTGGGCGTCGATCCTGGTTGGGTCGAGGCAATGGCGTTTGCGTGGCTGGCGCAGCAACGCGTGTTGCAGCGACCGGGCAATTGCCCAGCGGTCACCGGCGCGACGCGACCGGCGGTGTTGGGCGGAATGTGGCTGCCGATGTGAAGTCGGCTCGCTGGTGCTCTCCGCTACTTTTGGGGCAGCGTGATTTCGCCGCTGGCCAGACGATGCAGGACGAGGGCGGCGATTTGGGCGCGCGGCGCGAGGGTATCCACGCGACAATGTTCGCGATCGCTGTGGAGTTGGTCGCCGATCGGGCCGAGACCGTCGAGGTTGGGCAAGCCGGCGGCGGTGAGGAAATTGCCATCGGAGGCGCCGCCGCCATGGACCCACGTGAACGGCGCCACACCGACGTCGCGCGCGGCGCGTTGCCATTCGGGGAAGAGCACTTCTTCGGCGGGCAAACATTCCTTGGGCGGGCGATTGAGGCCGCCGGTGAGTTCGATTTTCATGCCAGTGGTTTCATGCACATCGAAGGCAATGGCGTGCAGGCGTCCCCACAGCGCGGGTAAATCCGGCGCGCGCGTGATGCGGATGTCGATTTCGGCGCTGGCGCGGTGCGGCACGACGTTGGTAGCTGCACTGCCGCCGCGGATGTTGCCGACGTTGACAAGGACACCGGGCAATTCGGCGGGGATTTTGGCGGCGGCGAGGAGGAACTCTGCGAGGCCGAGAATGGCGTTGCGGCCGTCGTTGGGGGTTTTCGCCGCGTGGGCGGCGCGACCGTGGCAAGTCGCGACGACGCCACCGGTGCCCTTGCGGGAGTGAATGATGTCGCCGTTGGGCCGCGCGGGTTCGAAGACGAGACCGAAGTGACAGCGCCGCGCGGCGTCTTCGAGCAACTGGCGGGTGCCGTGGGAACCGGTTTCCTCGTCGGGCGTGAGCAGGACTTCCCAGCCAAGGTTGGCCGCATGCGCGGTTTGCTCGAACGCCTCCAGCGCGGCGAGGAGCGTGACGAGGCCGCCTTTCATGTCGGTGACGCCGGGGCCGTGGAGCGTGTGGGGGTCGGCCCAGCGGCAGATTTGAAAGGCGTCGTCGGCTTCGTAAACGGTGTCGTAGTGTCCGCAGAGAAAAATCTGTGTGGGCGCGGCGGGGCGCAGGCGCAGGCGGAGGGCTTGCGCGCCGGGCGGATTGAATCCTGCGGCATCGGCGGCGAGCGTCTCGCAGGTGGCGGCGGGAAACGCGCGGATGAATTCCTCGCGCAGTGCCGCGAGCATCCGGGCGAGACCGGCGGCGTGGCCGGAGCCGGAGTTGACGTTGGCCCATTGTTCGAGAAGGGCGCCGAATTCAGCAGTGCGCGATGCGAGCGCGGTGATTGATGGAGGAAGGGACATGAGCGGCGGCCAGTAAGAGGAAAGAGAAAGAAGGGAAATGGTTAGGGCGTGAACTTCGCGCCGCCGGGGAGCGTGACGCGTGGGGCGTCGGGGCCGTCGAGTTGACGGAGGTTGTCGAGGGGCGCGTTTTCCAGGCGGAGAAATTTGAAACCGAAGAGACGTGGTTTGCCGTGGGCGTCGCGGGTGGCGAGATCGGCGGTTTCGCGGGCGATGAAGTGAGCGAGCGATTCTTCGCGCACCGCGGGCTCGGCAGAGTGAATGATGTGCAACTCGCCGTCGGGGCCGTGGGCGACGAGTCCGACGTGACCGATCCACGCATTGCCGCCGAAGATTGGGTTGGCAGGTGCGTTGGGGCGAACGACGCCGCGCACGATGTTGATCAAATCGCCGTCGCGCACGTGCGGCGCGGCGAGCGCGACATCGGCATAAGGAAGAAACGTGTCGCGGAATTCTTCCACGGGGAGCGCGACGGTGAGATGATAGCGATTCTTCAGGAAGCGGCCGCGATCGATTTTCGACGTGAAGACGGCGGTGCGGTCACCGGCGATCTCGGTGGTGAGGTCGCGGGCGAGCCAGCGGTTGGAGGGATTCCAGTCGGCTTCGGTGAAATGGTTGCGGGTGGCGACGCCGAGCAGGCCGTCGCGGTAGCGGATGCGTTGGAGCAGGCGCATGAAGCCCGGCCAATCGTGGCTGAGCGACATGGCGAGGGTGTGTTCGGCGAAGACGACGCAATCGCTCTTGCCGAGCGAATAGAGTGGTTGGGGGTCGTGGGTTTCGAAGGGAAGTTCGCCGAGGAGGTAGATCTCGTAGGGTTGGCCGATATTTTTGCGCGCGAGGTGGAGGATGCGTTTTCGCCAATCGGGTTCGCTGGCCTGCAAGTGGGCGAGGTAGCGGTCGATTTCGGGCTCGGTGAATTCGTAGAGGGGCTTGGAAGAGTCGAATGCGTGAATCGGCTCGCTGGCGCTCGCCGCTACGGGCGCGGCGGTGGTGAGTCGCGGCGCGGTCAACGCGAGGGCAAGGGCCAGCGCGGTGGGGAGAAACCGAAAACCAAGGGAACGGCTCATGCGCAATGGGTCGAAATGTAGGAGCTTGCTTGCAAGCGATGAGGGACGCACGCCGGCAGAAAGTCGTGAATCGCTTGCAAGCAAGCTCCTACAAATGCCGGTAATTTATCGAATACAGTCAGCTTGATCATTTCGGACGAGAGATAAAAAAGGGCGATCCGGGAAGGGATCGCCCTGAAGAATCACCGCGCGGGGCGCGGAGCTGGTTTAGAAGAATTTGTATTCAACTTGGAGGGTGAACGCGCGACCGCGTGGGTCGGCGACGCGCGGTTCCCAACTGCTGCCGGCACCGGTGTTGGTGTCGTAGGCGACGGAGAACGGGGGGTCTTGGTTGAAGAGGTTCTTGATGCCGGCGATCACCGTGATGTCCTTGTTCCAGCGGTAGGTCAGGCTGGCGTTGTAGGTGATATAGGCATCGACATTTGGCTTCCACAGGGGAGGGACAACGGTGCCGTTGGCGACGCCGGGGGCGACGTAGTCGATGTAGCCAGCGCGGTAGAGTTGGCTGACGCGACCGGTCCACTTACCTTGGCGGTAGGAAACTGCGGTGGTATATTTCCATTTCAGGCCGATATCGCTAGCGCGGGTGAAGCGACCGACTTCGCTGGCACCCCAAGCAGCCGAGGGGACGAGACGGGACTTCTTTTCGAGCAAGCGGGAGACGTTGAAGTCAGCGGTGAGTTTACCGTTGAGCACGTCGAAGTCGCCGCGGCCACCGAATTCGATGCCCTTGGTGGAGGTTTCACCGGCGTTGATCCAGCGATTGTCGATCGCGGTGATGACGTTGGAGGAATTGCGAATAATCGCGTTGGGGAATAGCGTGTGGTTCGCGAGGATCGTGGTCGGCCCGATGATGAGGATCGTGCCATCGCGGTTGACGGACCACCAATCGGCATTGAGGGTGATGTTTTTGATCGGGGAGATGACAACACCGGCGGACATCATGGAGGCCTCTTCGGGGTTGAGGTTACTTTTACCGCCCGAGCGAATCTGAATGCTGTTCGGTGGGATGAGAATGCCGGTAGCTGGGTCGGTGAGATCGGCGCCGGCGTAAATGCTTTCGGTGACCGGATCGAATTGTTGCTTGAAGGTCGGGACGCGGAACCCGGTGCTGTAGGAACTGCGGAAGAGAATTTGCTCCGTCGGGGAGAAACGGAGGGTGATCTTCGGATTGGTCGTGCTGCCGAAGCCGGTGTATTGGTCGCGGCGGCCGGCGAGATTGAGGTCGAGGCCCTTCCAGAGGGGAACCTGCAATTCAGCGAATACAGCCTTGATGTCGCGGCTGAGCGTGCCGGCGGTGGCGAGGGCATTGTCAAAGGGCGCGTTGAAGATCAACGAGTCGGCCGTGCTGACGTTGGTGCGTTGGTCGCCCTTGAATTCATAGGCTTCTTTGCGGAAGTCGAAACCGACGGCACCCTGGATGGTGCCGTGGGGCATTTTCCAAACTGGGCCGGCGGCGGCGAAATCGAATTGGGTCGTCGTGAAGGTGCCGCCGTAGAGCGTCACGCCACTGGCGGAGGCGGCCCTAAGGCCGTCCATCGCGGCCTGGGTTTGCGTGTAGGAGAACGGATTAAGCACACCGGTGTTGATCAAATTAGCAAAGGGCACGGTGTAGTAATAGCCGTTGAGCAACCTGGATCTGCTTTCGCTCTCGGCGCGCGAGAGGCCGGTGCGATATTCCCAATCTTCGAGGAAACCGAGTTTGCCCTCCAGTGAGAAGAGCAGGCGGCGAGTGTCGCTAACGGTGTTGATCTCACGGTTGCCACCAGGGAGCGCGCGCCAACGGAAAGCCATCGGCAGGCCGCGATTGGGGGCGAGCGCGGGGAAGTAGGCCACGAGGGCATTAAAGACACGCGTGTAATCGGCACCCGTGCTCGGGTAGGAGAGATTGTAGAACGGGTTGGGCACCGAGGTGCCGTTGGCCGTTGTGGTGTTAAGACCGGTCTGGCTGGTGATTTGGTTGGGCGAAAAACTCTTGGTTGAATCAGAACGGCCAATCACGGCCTCGACGGTGAGGATGTGATCGCCAAGTTTGGCGGAGCCACGACCAACAAAATTAGTATTCTTGACTGGTTGTTGGAGGACCGCGGCGCGACCGGTGTCCCAAGCCGAACCGTATTTCGAGGAAGCCGCTGCCCAGAGCTTTTCGTCGTAGGGGCCCATGCCATCGAGTCCGGCGTAACCGGCGGTGTTGGTCGGCAGATCGATGATGTTGATGCCGTTGACGCGAAGGGTGTTGGTGATGTCGGCCGGGTCGATCGGCCCGGCGGCCCGGCCCGTAGCGTTGATGTTGTCGCGGCTGAGGGCGTTATAGAGGGAGCTGATGGCGAAGAGGGTCGCAATCGGGGTGCCGCGCGTGTCGGGCGAGAGACCGCGGTCGGGTTGGAAGGTGTTGACGAAGTCGCGTTGGTCGCCGCGGAGCATTTCGTGTTCGGATCTGGCGAGCGAGGCCATGAAGTTCCACTTGTCGGTGTTAAGGTCGCCCCAACCGCCGACGAGAGAGTAGCGGTGGATGTTGCCGCCGCCGTCTTGCGTGACGTCGGTGGCGGCGGTGGCGATGAGCCCTTGGAAATCGCGTCGCGTGATGAAGTTGATCACGCCGCCGATGGCGTCGGTGCCGTAGGTGGCGGACGCACCGTCTTTCAGGATTTCGACCCGCTCAATGGCGGCAAACGGGATCGAGTTGAGGTCAACGACACCACCGTTCAGGCCGTGCGAGGCGATGCGGCGGCCGTTGAGGAGAATCAGCGTGGCGTTGGAGCCCTGGCCGCGCAAATTCGCGGAGGTGGCACCGTTGTTGCCGCGTTGCGCACCGGCGACGACGTCGGCGTTGCCCGCGAGATTGTCGAGACCGTTGCCGTTGATGTTGAGGTTGGCGATCAACTGCTCCGCACTGGCGATGCCTTCCTGGGCGAGGTCGAGGCGCGTCAGCACCTGCATGGGCAGCGCGCCTTCATCGGCGACGCGTTTGATCATCGATCCGGTGACGATGAACTTTTCCAACTTCACGGACGATTCTTTATCGGCGTCCTTCGTCGCAGAGGCCAGTTGGCCTGACGCGGAAGGGAAAATAGTGGCGGCGAAAATCGCCACAACTGAGAGATAACGGTTCCACAGTTGACGGGTGTTCATACGGGTTTGGTATTAGCAGGGTATTCTCCTGACGAGAAACGCCAAGAGGGGGCGGTGAGAACGGAATGCGAGTTCCGCTACTCAACTATATTAGGTGGGCGCAATCTAGCTCAGACAGCTTGGGCTCCAAGCCGAAAGCGCGGGCGCGTCACCCGCCGCACAGGCGCTCTCTCTGAAATCCCCGTGCGGTTAGCATTTTCGTCAAAAAATTCATCATTTCTGCCAATCACCCAAAGGGCGTTGGCGCGGGCCAACGGCGCGAGGCCCGTCACACACGGATGCGGGAACGGGCCTTCGGTTTTCCCGGGGCGACCTTGCCGCTGTGGCGATACGCCAGCGGTGAAACACCATACGACAACCGGAAGGCGCGACTGAAACTGTAGATCGACGCGAAGCCGCATTGCTCGGCGACTTCCGAGACGCGTTGCGGGCCGAGTCGCAACAGGCCGCACGCTTGTTCGAGGCGCAACCGCCGCAAGTGCCGGCCGATACTCACACCGCATGACGCGCGAAAACGCGCGCGCAGATGGCTCGGACTGATCCCAAGCGAAAGAGACAGCTCCTTGATGCCCGGGGGCGCACCGCTGCGTTGCGCGAGCTGGTTGATGCGCAAGATCAGTCCCGGCACCGCGTCCTGCGGGGGAGCACCGGTCGGCGACGGCAGCTTCAGTCGGCGCAACCGTGCGAGGAACAAGGCCAGCAACAGCACCGGCATTTCCTCGGTGCGTTCGGTTTCGTAGGCTTCGACCAACTCGGCCGCGAGTGCGAGGAGTGGCGGCTTCAGCTCAAACGGCCGATACCGCAACGCCGCGAGCGTCTCCACGTCCGTCAGCGAAAACGTCACGAAAAGCCACGAAAGCGACTCATTCGCCGGCGCGCTGTAGTGGTGAAATTGAAAAGGGAAAACCAACAACCCCTCGCCGGAGCGCAGCCGGATTTCGCGATCATCCACGCACACCGTCACCGCGGTGCGCAGCGCACAGATCAAGACGAAGCGATGGTGCAACGCGCGTCCGCGCTTCGGGCGATTGAGATCGGCGGCCGCCTTGCGTTGGAAGCACACGATGTTTTCCGGCAGGAGCAACGGCGCCGCGGGTCGCCCGAGCAATTGATAACCCGGTTGCGGCAGGCGAGCAACGAGTTCGCGGAGAGGGGGCTTGGGCGCGGCTGGCATTTTCGTCAAAAACATCGTCGTTTTTGCTATTTGAGACCCGCGCCGCGAGCTTTAAGATGAACGCTGTCCCGCGTTGCTCCGGTTGCGCACGGCAAAACCCCCATGATTCCCCCTTCGTCACCACTCGATTCCCGTCGCGACCGCCGTGGCGCGGTGTTGGTTTTTGACCACCGCGACAGAGCGGTGCGGGCCATCGCAACTGAGATTGCCGCGCTGATTCGCGAGCGGGCGCGAACGGGCCACGCTTGTGTGCTCGGACTCGCCACCGGTTCGACGCCACGCGGCCTTTACGCGGAATTGGTGCGGTTGCATCGCGAGGAAGCGCTGAGCTTCGCCAACGTCACGACCTTCAACCTCGACGAGTATTACCCGTTGGCACCGACGCATGCGCTGAGTTACCGGAGTTACATGCACGCGGAGTTGTTTGCCCATGTCGATCTCGACCCGGCGCGCACACATTTGCCGTCGGGCACCGTGGCGGAAGCGGACGTTGTCGCGCATTGTGCAGACTACGAAGCGAAGATTCGCGCGGCGGGCGGCATTGATCTGCAGATCCTCGGCCTCGGTGGCAACGGCCACATCGGTTTCAACGAGCCCGGGAGTTCGCGCGACTCGTGCACACGCATGGTCACGCTTGCTCCGGGCACGCGCGGCGCGGCCGCCGCCGACTGGGGCGACACCACGCCGCCGCGCTACGCGTTGACGATGGGAGTGCGGACGATTCTCGACGCGCGCCGCATCGTGTTGCTGGCGTGGGGCGAGGGCAAAGCCGACATGGTGAGCGCCGCGGTGGAAGGCGCAGTGACGGCGCAAGTTCCCGCGTCGTTTTTGCAGGAGCATCCGCAGGCGCAATTTGTTCTCGATGCGGCCGCGGCCAGCGCGTTGACGCGCCCGTCCGCCGGGTCGGGCGAACCCTCTGGGTGAGCCGCTCAAATCCGCACAAACCAGCGCCGCCGCCACATCACCCAACCTACGGCCAAGTGCACCAGCACGAACGCCACCGCGAAAAGCAGCGAGGCGTTGAGCGGATTCGCGTGTGGCACGAACGCGTTTTGGTAGATAAATCCTTTCAAATTCACCCGCGCTCCGTCGGCAGCAGTCCATTGGATGAAACCCATCGTCCTCGCGACCAATCCCGCGAGCACGAAGATCACAATCGCGTTCATGCCGTAGATGACGAACGGCATCGCCCACCGCCGCAGTCCGCGCACGTCGATCAGCCAGTAACACGCCGCCAGCAACGCCATCGCCCACCCCGCCATGAACACCGTGTAGGAACTCGTCCAAAGATTCTTGTTAATCGGCAACCAGCGATCAAGCACCGCACCGAGCGCGAGCAACCCCACGCCGCCGACCAGCAGACCGCCCGCTTTGCGCGCCGCCGTGAAATTTGTGCGCAACCAGTGTCCCGCCAACACGCCGAGTAGCGTCGTCGCAATCGCGGGCAGCGTGGACAAAATTCCCTCCGGATCAAAGCCCGCTGCCGGCGCGCCCGACCACGTGTGGCCGGCGAGCAAATGCGCATCAACCCACCCCGGTAAATTGCCCACCGGCTCGAGTCCGCCCGCGCCATGGCCCGGCACCGGCACCCACGCCAGCGCCGCCCAATAACTAGCGAGCAACACCACCGCCCACCCCGCCTGTCCGCGCGGCCCGGTGCGCAAAAAAATCATTCCGACCGCGAGGTAGCACAGCGCGATGCGTTGCAACACGCCGGGCCAACGCAGCGTTGCCCACGAAAAATGATGCGCTGGCAACAACCCGAACGGAAACGCCGCCAGCAACAGTCCAAGCCCGAAAATAATCGCCGACCGCCGCAGCACATGGCGCCGCAATTCGTCCGCACCACTCCCCTGCCCTTGCCGGCGCGCGAACGACAGTGTGAGCGAGACGCCCATGATCCACAGAAAACACGGAAACACCAAATCCGTCGCCGTCCAGCCGTGCCACGGCGCGTGTTGCAGCGGCGCGTAGACCGATTGCCACGAACCCGGATTATTCACCAGCAACATACCCGCAATCGTCGCGCCGCGAAACGCGTCGAGCGAAACGAGTCGATCGGTGGCGGCGGGAATGGTCACGGTATTCCGGCGTAGCGCGCGAGCATCACCGCGAGCGCGTCGAGTTCATCGTGCGCGCGGCGCTTCGGTGCCGCGACGTGACGATTGAGCATCAAACTGAAAACGAGCCGCTCGCCTGCGGCGCTGCGCACGTAACCCGAGACCGCCACCGCCCAGCGCAAGGTGCCGGTCTTCGCGCGCAGATTATCTTCGGCCGGCGTGTCCTTCATCCGCCGCCGCAGCGAGCCGCTGCGTCCCGCTAACGGCAACGACTCCGCAAACGCCGCCGCTTCGCGATGCGTCGCCATAAATTCTAGCAACCGCACCGTGCTCGCCGCGGTAACGAGATTGTTGCGCGACAGCCCCGAACCATCTTCGAAGATCAAATCGCGCTCCGCGATGCCAAGCCCGCGCACAAATTCATCGAGTGCGTCCAACGCGAGTTCGTCGCTGCGTTGCCACGCGCGCGTCGCCGGTTCGCGACGCAACTCACCGAGGTGCGCGAAAACCAGATTGGTCGCGAGATTCTGCGACACCTGCATAAAATCGATCACGAGCTCGCGCATCGTTGGCGACGCCACCGCGCCGATTTCCACCGCTTCCGTAGTCGGAGCTTCCGGCCAGACCACGCCGCGCGCGCTTCCTTCGACGACGATGCCCGCATCGGCCAGCGCGGACTTCAAGGCCCGCGCAAACCATTCCGCCGGACGCGGCACGGTGGCCTCCGTCATCTCTTCGCGTGCATCCACAGCGAGGGTGCCGAAGAATTGAACCGTGGTGCTGCCGGGCAACCGCTGCACGCGCAAGGTGGACAGGCTCTCTGCGCTCGATGTGCGGGTGCGGTTGTCCACCACCAGGCCCGACCACGGCTCGAGAATTTCAATGGCGCACGGCTCACCCACTGCCGCGCCCGGCCGCACGCGCACATCGACATAATTTTCCGCGAGCGTGATCGCCGACACTTCGGCGCCGTAGTAATCGTTGAGATCATCCGCCGTCCAACTTGCGCCATGTGGGAGGCAACGCAGCCACGTCGCATCCGCAATGAGGTCACCGCGAATCCGCCGCACGCCCGCAGCGCGCAGCGCGTTGATAAACGGGGTGAACGCGCTCGCAAATTCCGGTTTATGCCGGCGCGCCCGCCAGCTTGGGTCACCACGGCCCGCGATCACGAGATTGCCCGTGAGTTCGCCGTCGGTCGTTACCTGTGCATCGGAAAGCAACGGCGTGATGATGCGGTAGTCGCCGCCAAGTTGTTCCAACGCCAGCGCGCCCACGTAGAGTTTGCTGTTCGACGCCGGACTGAGGCGTGCGTCCGGCTGGTATTCAAAAAGCGTTTGGCCTGAATCGAGCGAAGTAATTTTGATGCCCCACGCCGCCCCCGCAAATCGCCCTGCCGTGACAAACGCCGTCAACTCCGCACGCAGTGCTTCGCGCGTCGTGATCGGCGATTGCGGAGTGGCCGCAGTAGTGGCCGGAAGGGTCGGTGCGGCGTGCAGCGAGAGCGACAACGCGACGCCGGCGAAACCGACCAACGTTGTCCACGAACGAAGAGAAAAGAAGCGCATGCGGGGTGGCGTGGAAAATGCCCGCGCGCCGGCGTGTTGCAACAGCAGCGTTGGGGTTTGGTCACAGTGGGCACCGAGAATATCCCCGGGTTCACGGAAGGCAGAACCGCCCGCCGGTTGCGCGCGCCGCGTGTTGCGTGAATTGCACGAGGACGTGCAGGCGTTTTATCGCGATTGCCAGCCGACGCGCGAATTGATCGAGCTGCGCAACGCCGTGCAGACCGCGCTACTCGTCGTGCACGCCGCCGCGCTCAATCCCGAGAGCAAAGGCTGCCACTGGGTGAACGCGGATGACTAAGAGAGAAGAGCGGCAGGTTGCGTGTTCGTCGCGCAACTTGGCCTTTTGAAAACAAGGAGGCAGAGAACCACGGATTTCACGGATGGCACGGATTGTGGGAACGCGGAACCGTATGGTGGCCCCGGATCAGTCGGAAGTTCTTGCGGAAAGTTCCCGGTTTTTATCCGAGCAATCTGTGCAATCCGTGGTTGATTGGATTGCTTGCCGGAGGTTGTGCGCGCGCCGCGCTACCCCTCTTGCCCGCTCAATGACAAGCCGACTTGGCGGCGGATTCGCGCGTGCAGGAGGCGACAGGGGCGACGGCTTGCGCGGCTTGGTCGATTTGCGCGAGGTATTTGGCGGGGTCTTTCTTAAAGGTCTTGATGCAACCCGCGCAGCAGAAGCGCACGAGGCGGTCGGACTGGCCCGCTTCCTGGTGCGTGTAATCCACCGGCTTGCCCATGCTGCCGAGTTCCTCGCCGGACACGACGCAGACCGTCAGCGGATACGCCGGAGCCGACTCGACTTGCGCAACTTGCTGAGGACTGCAGCAAGAGCCGGATTTTTTCGCCGGAGTCGCCGCTACGGCCACCGCCGCCGTAGCGAACACGGACAACACAAAGAAGAGAGCAGATTTCGTATTCATGGTATTCAACCTAGGGTTACGCGGCGCGGATTCCCCTGGGAAATTCCGGACGGCGCGCGACATTTCAGTAACCGTCCCGCCGCGGTTGCTACTCAGAAGGCCGTTCCGTGGTCGTCGAGATCCTGAAGGCTCATGACTGGGGAATACATCACGCTCTTCAAGTCGGTGGAGCGGGAGTAGCCGTAATACTGCAGCCCGATCGTTTTCTTGATCATCTTGTAGAGTCGGAGCTGCGTTAGCTCGGGGCGCTCTAGTTTATCGAAGAACGACTCGCGGAGTCGCGCCGAGGAGACAATTGAAAGCCGATCGTCATGAAAATGCCGCGCGAAAACAAAGCGGGTTGACCCATCTTCCGTGTTCAAATCGTCGTTAGTCAGAACGATGAAGGCCGTCTTTGGTGTGACATAGT
>JAUXXD010000143.1 GCA_030681265.1 Candidatus Didemnitutus sp.
CCCCGTGAGCAGAAGTATGTTTGAAATGAGGCGACGTGGTGCGAATTGGTGCGATGTGCTGTGGATTGAACGACTTGCACCGAGGCGCGGCATTCATTTCAAAAATTAAGCCGACCTCCCTTCGGAAGTCGGCTTAAAAATTATTGAAATGGGTCAGCGGGCGACAGCGATCGACCCATTTACCGCATAAGCGATGAGCACCTCTTCGATGATGTGCGCGGCCTGCTTTGGATCGAACTGGGCACAATAGACCTCAACCTTGGCCATCGCGTCTGCGGGCGAGCGGCTCGTGCGGATCAATTGCGCAACCTTTGCATGGTGCCTGCCGAGGTGTTGCGCGAGGCTTGCAGCGGCGGCTTTCGCGACCGCATCGTCCGTCGAATCGACGCCGGGTGCTCCAAATGATCGAACGGAAAACGGGAGCATGCCTGGCATGGGGGCCGATGTGTCGCGCTCAAGTGGCAGGCAAAAGCGTTCGCTCAATATCTCGATTCCTTCATCGGCAACACGGAGGCCGCCGGTCTTCAGGGACGTGAGGAAATCGGCGTAGGCCTTCATCTCACCGGGCGAAATTGAGCCCCAGATGAAAATCGGCGGCGCGCCGGCTAGACCGTTGATCTGGAGAAATTGCGCGGCGAGTTGGGTGCTAAAGGTAGCGCCGAGGAGTCGGCCGTCGAATTGGCGGATGTCGTCGCGGACGTTGGCTTGCTCGTTGGCAACACCCGAGCCCATGCCCGTTCCCTTTGCGTCGGAACTAAGGGTCTGACCGATGATGAGCTTCGAGATCTCTTCGTTGCAGATAGAGTGGAATTTTTCGAAGGCGCTGCCGGCATCAGCGGCGGCGGCTTGTTTGATCTCCACTTCCGTCTCTGTGCTGATGACGAGGCCCCCCACTTTGGTGGCATACATGAACGCGCGTTCCAAGATACTGCGTGCCGTGTCGTCTGATGGATCGTATTTACCCACCACAAATGGCGCGCCGTAGCGATCGAGGAAGCGGGCCCACCATTCGCGGTCCATGGTGCTGAGGAGCCACCAGAAGACGAGACACCGCATCGGCCCGCCCCAATGATCTGCCGTAGTGAGCATGTGCCCGCGATGGATAATGTAACGCCGTGCATCCGCATCGTGGGCAGTGGCGAGGATCTGGCCCTCTGGGGATGTGTCGCGCACTTGGAGTCGGCCGGAGCGGAAGTCGAGCAGCTCGTGGGGCACGGGCACTAGGCGGGCGAGTTCGTAGGCGAAGCCCGGCTTGGTGCTGGGGCGATAAACTTTTTCCACGAGGGCAACCGGCCAGAGCGCGGCATCGAGCAAATGATTGCACGCGGCGGTCCAATCTGGATGGCGCGTTACAGTCCAGAGTGCGTCGGCGGCGATCTTGTCGGCGGGCGATTTCTTATCGAAGGGCTGCAGGTTGAGCGTGTCGCCGAGCACGGCGCGCTTGCGATCGGCGAGACGGCCCTGCAGGTGCGCGTGGGCGAGGATGATGTCGCGATAGAGGGCGAACAGTTCATCGGTCTGACCGCCCTCGGCGTTGCGGAATATCTCATGCACGCGATCGACGGTCAACGTGTGTGCGATGGCCGGCTGGATCTGCCGTTGGTCATGGATGGTGATCGTGCGCGTCGGGATCAAGTCGCGGAAGAATTTCTCGATGGACTGTTTGAGTGTGGCCATGGAATGCGGGGGTTAGTCTCGCCGAAGTGGGACAAGACCGCGCGCGACATCGTGCTCGCCGACAACCTCGCCAACGGCGGCACCAACACCTTGAAGGGCACCGCCCGCTTGGTGACGAGCGCCCGCCTCGCCGGCGCGAGCGAAGACAACTGGTTCCTGTTCGATCTCGGTCAACCGGTGAAGCCCTTCATCAATCAAGAGGAAGTGCCCACGGAGTTCACGAACCAGGAAAGCCTCAACGACGATTCCGTCTTCGAGAAATCCGAGTTCCGCTACAAGGCCTACCGCCGCGGCAACGTCGGCTACGGCATGCCCGAGTTAGCCTACGGCTCTACCGGCGCCGACGCTGCTTAAGCGGAAGCCCACTGCAAATTCCAGCCCCGGCCGGCGCTCGCCGCCGGGGCTTTTTTCTCCCCCAGATCATCGCCCTTCAACCCTCGCCCGACATGCCTTCTATCATCCCTTCCATCGGTCGCCTCGTCCATTTCACGCTCAACGACGGCCCCTCTGCCGGCCAAATCCGCCCGGCCATCATCACCAATGTCCACGCCGGCGAATCACCGGCCAACGAATCCACTTTGGTGGATCTGCAGGTATTCCTCAACGGCGACGGCCAGACTGCCGCCGGTGACCACGCCGGCCCGCTGGTGTGGAAGACCAGCGTCGCGCAAGGCGACAGCGTCGGCCAGTGGCACTATCCGGTGCCGTCGCAGGCTGCCCACGCCGTGCCCAAGAAAGTCTGAGCCCGCTTGCTCGCTATTCCGCCGATGCCCTACGTCACTCTCGCCAAGCTCAAGGCCGGTCTGCCCGCCGATATCACCGCGCAACTGCTCGATGATGCCGGCGGTGGTGTGCCCGACGCCGCGAATTGGGCGGCCATTGCCACGGCGATCCAGGAAGAGATCGATGGACGCCTCGGCCAGCGATTCGCCGTGCCGCTCGATCCCGTGCCGCCGTTGATTGCCAACGCCGCCTTTGTCCTGGCGGCCGAGCTACTCTACCAGCGCCGCGGTTTTTACGGCGAGCACAACCCTTGGACGAAACGCGCCGACTCGATCCGCGGCACGCAAGGTCAGCCAGGCGGACAAGTCGGCCTGCTCGACAAGATTGCCGCCGGCGAAGTGCCTCTCACCACCGAGACCGCCCGCGCGCGGCCCTCTGTTTCTGTAATCACCGAGCCCGCCAAAACCACTTCTGCCGCGGGCAACATGATGAGCTGATCGCCGTGTCTTTTCTGCACACCAACACCTTGATCGAGATCCTGCGCGCGCGACTGGCGTCGTTGCCGCTCGATCCTGCGTTGGAGGGTGGCGAGCGGCTCTTCCAGCGCGTCGCCGTCTTCGGCGCCAACGGCCTTGCGGAGGCCATGAAGGCCACCTTTGCCTCCGAGCAACGGCTCGCCTTCATCGTGCCGGTTGGCGATGCCTATACTGGCGAGCGCAGCCGCACAGTGCTCTTTAGCCAACGCAGCACCAGCCTCGTCGTGCTCCTGGCTGATCGCGCCTACAACCAAGTGACGGCCGAGGCCGTCGTCGGCGGGCCAAATGCGATCGGCATCCTCGCGATGAAAGACCGCGTCGTGGACAACCTCACCGAAGTCGCGTTCGCCACGGCCGACCTTAGTTTTAATCCGGGCGAGGGCGAGCCACTCGTCATCGAGCCTGAGCAACGCTCCGCCGGCAGCCTCGGCCGCGAGTGCTGGGCACAGCGCTTCACCATCTACGCCGGCGAGATTCGCCTGGCCATCCCGTGACCTATTTTTCCTTCCACTCGTAACCTCAACCCGCACCCACCATGGCCCTCCCATCAGTCACCTTCGATCCGACCAAAATGGTCGTCGGTCGCCAATCCATCATCCAAATCACGCCCACCGGCGGCTCCGCGCAGCCGCTCCTCGTCGAATACGTGAGCCACAACCCAGGCGTCACTGTCGCGCGGGCCAAGGCTCCGGGCGCGAGCAACGGTCCTTCCTACACCTCCAAGACCTGGATCACCGATCGCGCCGAGATCATGCGATTCCGCTGTAAGGAAATCGCCAAGGTGATCACGCTCCTGGGCTCGCTCGCCGGGCATAAGGACGGCGTCTGCATCGCCTACATCCGCGATCCAGCGGACACCAGCACGGTCGCCCTGATCACCGACAGCTTCGCCTGCTCGGTCTATCGCGATGCCGCCGAGGCTGAGTTCTCTGGTGCGAACCCGAGTGAGATCACGCTCGTCATCGAGTCGCGCAAAGACGGCGACATCACCTTCTCACCTGCCGCCACGCCGTAAGCCCCGCGATGCCCGCCGGCCGATACGATCTCACCATCGAGCAGGGCGCCACCTGGGCCGAAGATTTCTTCTGGCTCGTGGATGATGCGCCCGTGGATCTCACCGGGTCCACAGCCCGCCTCCACGCCCGCGATGGCATTGCCACCGGTGGCACGCTGCTCTTTGAGCTGACGGATGCCAACGGCGGCATCTTGCTCGGCGGCGACACCGGCAGCATCGGCCTGCGTCTGAGCGCTGCGGCGACGGCCGCGCTCGACGCCAGCGAGGGACTCTACGACTTGGAGATCGTTTTCGGCGCCATCGTTGTGCGGCTCCTGCAGGGCCGCGTCACCATCCGACCCAACCTCACTCAATGAGCAGTCTTACCAACATCCAGACCAGCGTTGTGCGCGTGCCAGCAACCACCCTCGTGCCCGACAAGATCGCGGCGCTCGCGGCTGCCGCCGCTGCACTGGCGAGCGAGCAGGCCGCCGCGGCTGACCGGGTGCAAACCGGCCTCGATCGCACCGCTACCGGAGAGGATGCCGCCGCGACGGGCGCGGATCGTGTGCAGACCGGCCTCGATCGCACGGCTACCGGGCAGGCTGCCGCCGCGACGGCCGCGGATCGCGTGCAGACCGGGCTCGATCGCACCGCGGTCGCCAACGACAAAGACACGGTCGCGGCGGACAAAGCCATTGTCGCCCAGGACAAGCAATCTGTCGCCGAGGATCGCGAGGCCGTCGAGTCCGAGCGCGCCATCGTGGCCGACCTGCATGCTGCCACCGAAACTTTTCGCAACGAAGCCGAGCAATTTCGCGATCAGTCCGGCGCAGACCGGACGGCCGCTGAAGGTGCGATGGACGCAGCGGAAGGGTTCCGGGACGAAGCGCAGGGATTCCGTGACACGGCCAGCGGTCACAAGGATACTGCGCAAACCGCCGCGACGACGTCGAGCACGCAAGCCAGTGTTGCCACGACGCAGGCCGCGACCGCGACTACTCAGGCGGGCACCGCCACGACCAAGGCCAGCGAAGCCGCTGCGGCCGCTGCAACCGCACTCAACGCCATCGCTCTTTCGTTCAAGGGCGGCGTCGCGGGCGCGAGTGTTCCCGCGACCTCTTCTCTCGCGGGCGACTGGTATCGCATCACGACCGCAGGCACGTCGCAGAGTAAAACATGGGCGGTCGGTGACATCGCAATCTACAACGGCACCTCGGGCCAGTGGACGCAGATCGCGGGCAACGTGCCGAGCGAAGACCGCACCCTGCGCGGCGACATGATGCGACGCATCGCTGATGCCCTATTCTTCAGCAGTCCCGGCACCGAGCGTTGCGTTTACACGCCGCTCGGCACGGCTGGCACCGGAGTCGGCGCGAGCGACTTCACGTTGCTATTTCCGTTCCGAGTCCCTCGGACGGATGACTCTCTCAATCGCCGCCCCATCGGCGGTCTGAGTAGCGTCAACACGAATACCGATGTCACAGATGGTCTCGAAATCTCTATCGAGACAAACGGCGACCTCCGCATCGCGAGCGGCGCGACGGTGCTCACCTATGGTGGCTTCCGCAATCCGCGCACCGGAGAGGACGGCGTGCTCGCCGTAGTGCGCAGCGTCACCGCTGGCATCACCGTCTATTGGAACGGAGTTGCTCTCGCAATCACGGCGGGGAGCGCCTCGTCGCTCAACGCAGTCAGCTTCACTAATGCGTTCCTGATTCAAGGAGCTCGCAGCACGACCGAGCGCTTCGTTGGACGTATGGGACCGGCGCTGCTCATCAACTACCCGCTGGGCGCAGCGGACGTGCTCTTTCACGCGCAGACGGGCCAACTCCCCAACCTCATTGAGTTGAGCCGAGGACAGGGGGCTGCTGTGTTCACCTCGGATTTCTCCGCGAACACAACGGGGTGGGCAGGGGCGAACGGTGGGACCATTGCAGCGGTCGGTGGGCGGATGGAAGTCACAGTTGGTGCGAACGCGCAACATGGCGTTCAGCGCACCTCGTCTCCCTACATCACGGGTTTTGCGGACGGACAGTTCTATCGGTTGCGTTTCACCTACCGGCTTAAATCAGGTTCAGCAGGGGCGGGCTGGTCTCTTGGCAATTCTACATCGAACGCTTCGTGGCACACTATCGCTGCCCTGAGTGGGGCGACCATCTCGAACGTCGGCAGCTTTTTCTTCACGCCGACCGGAGTGGACCAAACCGCCGACGTGATTCTCCGTTGGAACAACACGGAGAACGCAGGATTCTGGTTCTTTAACGGCTCTGCTGCCGCAGGGGTGGTCGAGTTCGTCGGCGTCACCTTCACTCCAGTTGGTCTTCTTGCTCGGCCGGCGATTCGTTCGGGCCGCATGATGCCCGACCTGAGTGGCAACCAAAACCATGCGGTCCTCACGCGCGGCGTTTCGCCATTAACTGAGGACGCGAATGGCGTCGTCGTGGCTCGGGGGCTCACCGCAAACGGGGAGTTCATCGACACCTCTGGCACCGTCCCGACGGACTCTGCGCTTGAATCCGTCGTCGTGCGCAACACCAGCGCGAACGCAGTTACTGGATTTGTTATCTCCACGGCAACGGGTGGCGGTGGCACCGTCATCTGCGCAGCGACGAACATTCCCGGCAACAGCACGGTGGTCATGCCGCTCACGCAACCGGCGATGAGCGTTCTCACCGCAGGGTCGTTCGTCCCGCTCGGTCGTCTATACTACGCCGCGACCACGTGGAACAGCGGCTCTCTCAACGTCTCCATCCGCTACCGCCGCGAACGCGGCATCTGACCATGAGCGAAAACGAAGAACAACAGCCGCCGCGGAGCGTGCAGCTTCCAGCCCCCGCCTTGGGCTTTTCGCACGCGCAGATTCTCAGTGTCGAGTCCGGCATCATTCATTTTCAGCTCGCCGATGCGGACGGCAACGCCCGCGCTGAGGTCAACACCGCGCCACTTTCCGGCGAAGATGCGGACGCGGACGTCGCCGCCTCGATCCTCGCCGGTCTCACGCCCTCTCTCTCCGCCCGCCGCACCGCGCTCCGCCTCCGCGCGAAGCAGCGCCGCCGCGAAGTCGAGGCCGCCGGCGTCATCGTCGACGGCGCGCCGCTCGAGACGGACCGCGCCACGACCGGCGATCTCACGAAAACGCTCATGCTCGGCTCCATCATCGGCGAGTCCTTCGCCGTCGACTGGAAATTCGCCGATGGCGTTTTCCGCCACCGCACGCTCGCGCAGTTGCAGCAAATGGCGCTCGCCGCCGGTGCCTACGTGCAAACGTGCTTCTCCCGAGAGTCGCAATTGCTCGCCGCGATCGCCGCCGCCGAAACCGCCGAACAACTCGCCGCCGTCGCCGCCGAGATCGAGGCCTTCGAACATCCCAGCTAATCCACGTTTCTTTATGCACCAAAACCCCCTCGACATCCTCTTCGGCGGCACCTCGGTGACCGTCGAGCTGATTGATGGCACCAAGCAGTCGGTGTATGTGCGCGCGCTCCCGCAGCGCCACCTGCATCACGTTATCTCCACCTACGAGCATCGCCACCTCTTCATCGAGTTGTGCACCTACACGAAACTCACCACCACCAAGATTCCGGCTGAAATCCCGCAAGAGATTCCGCCACCGACCGGCTTTTGCCCAGTGCCGGTGGGTTGGGCCGACAATGTCTGCGACGGCTCGATCGAGGATCTCTTTCAAAAGGCGGAAGAGCTAAATTTTCAACGAGCGGTGACGTGGGCTCGGGCGCAGATCACCGCGAAGAAACAAATCAGCCCACTAGTGCAGGAGATGACTTCGATGGTGATGCCGATCGTCGAGCGCGTCATGCAGCCGCTGTTCGCAAGGCTAGAGCAATTGTCGATCTCAACGCCGAGTGCGCCGAAATCCTCGGACTCACCCGCGAGCAGCTCCTAGACGAGACGCTCCCCTGGTTGCTCGCGGTCAAGGCCGCTCACGCCCGCCGCACCAAACTCACCATGCTGCAGCTCCTCACCATCATTCACCCGGCCGACGCCCGCGCGCGCCAGCGGGAGCTGCTCGCGAGCCTGGCACCCGCCGAAGTGCAAACACCTTTCGACTCGCTGTTGCGCCGCGCGCGTGAGCAACAGGCAGCCCGCGCCGCCGCATCGCAGTAAGTTCGCTGACCATGTCCGATAACACCGCCAACCTCGAAGTGCTGATCCAGATCCGTGAGGAGCTGGCGGGCCTGCAGCGCACCCAGCAAGGCTTGCGGGAGACGAAGCAGGAGGCCACCAGTCTCGGCACGATCCTGCGCCAGGGACTCGGCATCGGTGGCGGCATGGCCATCGCCACCAGCGCGATCGCGATGGTGAAAAACACGTTGATGGGCACTGTGCGCGAAGCGTTCCAGTTTGCCGCGCAAACCAAGGACATGAGCGAAGCGCTCGGCATCAGCGCGACGAAACTGCAGGTGCTGCGACTGGAGATGCAAAAAGCCGGAGTCGATACCGGCCGGTTGAATATGGCGATCAGCGCGCAGACGCAAAGTCTGGCGGAAGCTCGCGATGTCAGCAGCAGCGCCGCAGCGGCCTACCGCCAACTCGGCCTCGATGCCGCCGTCATCGAACAATTGCCGATCGAGGAACGCATGCTCGCCGTCACGCGGGCAATGGAGCGCTCGACCGACAAGACGGGAGCCTTCCACGCCGCCGCGCAGATCCTTGGCAACCGCGGTCTGCCCCAGCTCCTCAACGCCATGCGCAATCTCGGTGGCGAAGGGTTTGACGCGCTCGAAAAACTCTACACCAAGCAGGGGCAAATCATGGGGGAGGACACCATGCAGCGCCTCGATGCCGCCGAGAAGCAGTGGACGAAATTCTGGCATGGCATGGTGATCGGCACTGGGGAGGCGTTGGGCTTGCTCGATCGTTTTTCCGAGTCAGCCAAGAAGGCACCGGGAGCCAGTTTTGGCGCGCTCGCCAAAGCCTACTTCTTCGGACCTGCCATGTTCGGCGACCTCGCGGCTGTGCTCGCGAAAAACACGACCCCGCAATCATCGGGCACCCCTGCGCCCGCCAGCCCCGCGCCTGCGCTCCCGCTCGCGCAGACCACAGCCTGGCGGCAACTCGAACTCGACCTCATGCGCGCGCAAACCGCCGAGGCCGTGATCCAGGCCGACAACCAGGTCACGGAGTATGAGCGCACCCGCCAATTAATTTCCGTGCTCGCCGAACGCATCCGGCTCGAAAAGGAGCTGCTCGCCCTGCTGGTGGGCACGCCGCGCACAGACAATGAGCTCGCGCACGATCGCGAGCGCGCGATCATCGAGGCGGAAGGGCGACTCGCGCTGCTCAAGATGCGGAGGGTGGAAATGCAGTCAGCGCCGAACCGTATTTACAAGTCGATGGAGGCGTATAAGGACATCAACAATCCCGACCGATCCGGCTACATGACCGCCGGTCAGGGTGCGATGACCGGGATGCGCGAATTTCTGGTCGAGCTCGGTTCGACTGGCGAGCAGGTCGCCGCCCTGCTCAAAAATTCCCTCGGTCAGGCAATCGGCTCCCTGGGCTCTGACATCTGGGAGGCGATGAAGGGCACCCAGGCATGGGGGGACGCGTTCAAGAATCTCGGTAATGTCGCCGGCCGCATGCTCACCCAATTAATCACCCAGATGATCGTGATGCAGGGCCTCAACCTCGCGCTCGGTATTTTCGGTTTTGCACTCAGTGGCGCGCCCGGTCCATCAATCACGCGCGTGACAAACGGCGGCGGTGGATCGACGCTGGTGCTAGGCTCTGCCGTCAAGGCAGCCGGCGGAGGCACCTTCCTCACGCGCGGGCCGACGCAATTCACGGTCGGCGACAATCCTGGCGGCGTCGAGTTGGTGAACGTGATACCGATCTCCGGCGTCGGCCAAAGCACGATCAACGGCCAAGCCATCCGCATGGCCGGCGGTGGCGCAGCGATGGTGGCGGGCGGCGGCGGAAGCGGCGGCGGGGATGTGCTCAACTTCTCCTTTTCCTACTCCTTCAACGGCGGCGTCACGCGCCAGGAAGTGCTGTCGCTGATCCCGCGCATCGTCGAGGCGAGTAAAGCCGGCGTGCTCGATGCGCAGCGGCGTCGCCGTGATGGCTTTCGCTAACCACTTACCCCGATGCCTTTCCCTCTCGCTTTTCCCACGGCAATCTTCCCCGCCAACGTGCGCGTCACGCGGCGCACGGCCGCCCAGGTCTCCGAGTCGCCGACGAGTTACACGCAGCAGGTCTCGGTCTCGCCCGGTGAACGCTGGGAGATCGATGTGACGATGCAGAAGATGGGTGTGGCCGACGCTGCAGCGTTCACGCAATTCTTCTACGATCTGCGCGGCCGGGTGGGCACGTTCACCTTCGACCTCACCCCGCACTGTCCTGGCTTGTCGCCTGCGCCGGGGGCGGTGACGTTTCGCTTGAGCGAACAGAATCCGGGCTGGGATTCGACATTGGCGCGTGAGTTCGGTTTCACCTTCAGCGCCGTGGAGGCTCTCTAATGTCGCGCGAGCTACCGACGGGGATGGCGGCAGCGCTCACCGCGCCTGTCGTGCGTTTCGTCACTTTTTTGGAGTTCGATTTCTCCGGCGGATTTCTCCGGCTGTGGAGCGGGCGCGGCGAGAAGAGCTGGAATGACCACACTTGGAGTGGTGTCGGCGAGTTGCTCAGTATCTCGCCGGTGGATGAGACGACCGAGATCGGCGCGGCGGGGCTGCAGATCAGTCTGAGCGGCTTACCGCCCGGCATCATCACCCTCGCACTCGATAACAACTACCGTGGCCGCGCGTGCCGATTCTGGCTCGCTCTGTGCGACGAGGAGTGGGTGGTGCAATATTCATTGTTGAGTTTCGGCGGCCGCATGGACGTGCTCACGATCGAGGAAGGAAGAGAGACGAGCATCGTCACGGTGCGCGCGGAAAATCGCTTGGTCGATCTGGGTCGGCCGCGCTCGCTCCGCTACACGCCGGCAGAGCAAGAGAGACTGTTCCCCGGCGACACCTCGATGCGCTACGTGGCCCGGCTGGCAGAGAAGCCATTGCCCTGGGGCGCGCCGCCCACGGCCGCACCTGGCTCCGGGTCTTCTTACGGCGGTGGCTCCACCGGGGAGGTGCTCCAATGAGTGCGCGACTTAACGACTGGCCGGAGCGCCTAGCGGCGCTTATCAAAGCGCGCCGCTCGATGCCGTTTGCCTGGGGCAGCCACGACTGCTGCCAGTTTGCCCGTGCCGGCATCACGGCGATCACCGGACAAGATCCGGCGCGCGGTTTCGGCCTGCGGCGCTATCGCACGGAGCGGGCGGCCGCTGCCATCTTGCGCCGACTCGGCGGCATCGAGGCGTTGCTCGGTCGCGCGGGTTTCGTCGAGATCCGGATCGCGCTCGCGCAGCGCGGCGACGTGATGTTGCTGCGTTGTCCCTCGCCCACGCTCGGACTTTGTCTCGGCACCGAGGTCGCCGTGCCGACGGCTGATGGACTCACCTTTTACCCGGCGCTGCAGGCAGCGCGCGCATGGAGGATCGGCTAATGCCCGCAGCACTACCATTTATCATGTGGGCCGGCAGCGCCACGATCGGCGCGAATCTCTTTCTCTTCGCCTTCAAGATTATCAGCTACGCGATCGTCGGTTTGGTGATCAGCAAGGCGTTTTCCAAAAAGCCGAGCGCCGCGCTGAATCAGACCAGTCCGCTGCAGATGACGAAGGAGCCGACGCCCATCCGTCGCGTGATCTACGGCGAAACGCGCGTCTCCGGCCCCATGATCTACGCGGCCGTCGGCGGTGCGAAAAACGAGTTCCTCCACTTAGTGCTGCCGCTGGCTACTCACGAATGCGAGGCGCTCGGCCTCCTCTACTTTAATGATCGCACCGTTGACATCGGTGAATCCGGCGAAGCGACCGACGGCCTCGCCGGCTTTGCCCGCGTAAAGAAACACCTCGGCGCGCACGACCAAGCGGCCGATGCCGACTTGATTGCCGAGAGCGCCGGCGCGTGGACCACCAACGATCGCGTCGCCGGCAGCGCCTACCTCTATGTGCGCTTGAAGTGGGATCAGAATAAATTCCCCAGCGGCATCCCCAACGTCAGTTGCGTCGCGCGCGGCCGCAAACTCTACGACCCGCGGACGGAGGAGTCAGCGTGGTCCACCAATGTGGCTCTCTGCGTGCGCGATTACCTGGTCAACACCACCTACGGCCTCGGGGTCGATGAGTCCGAGATCGACGAGGCGAGCTTCATCGCGTCAGCCAATATTTGCGATGAGACCGTGACCCTCGCCGGCGGCGGCACCGAAAAACGCTACACCTGTAACGGTGCGTTCGAATTGTCGGCCGAGCCGGGCAACGTGCTCGAAAAACTCGCGGCCGCGATGGCAGGCTGGGTGGTCTATGTCGGAGGCAAATGGATCTGCCAAGCCGGCGCACACGACACCCCCACCATCACGCTCGACGAAGACGACCTGCGCGCCCCGTTGACAGTGCAAACCAAGCTATCGCTGCGCGACACCTGCAATCTGGTGAAAGGCACCTTCACTTCACCAGCCGAGCAATATCAGCCGGCCGACTTTCCTGCTGTCACCAGCTCCGTCTATCAAGCCGAAGACCAAGGTCGCGAGATCGTGCGTGATCTCGATCTGCTGTTCACCGCCAGCCCCTCGATGGCGCAGCGCCTAGCGAAGATCGAGCTGCAGCGCACGCGACGCGACACCACCGTCACGATGCCGTGCAAGCTCACTGCACTACGCGTGCGCGCCGGAAGCACGGTGATGGTTTCTCACGCGCGCTACGGATGGGCAGAAAAGCAATTCGTCGTGATGAGCCACAAATTCATCACCTACGGTGAAGGCTCTCTCGGCGTGGACCTGTTATTACGCGAGACCGACTCCGCTATCTACACGTGGAGCGACGAAGAAGAAAATCCCTACCTCGTCGGCGACGAGACCAATCTCGATTGGCACACGGTGCCGCCACCCGCTGGCATCACGCTGAGCACCGCCAACGTCGCGCAGCCCGATGGCGTGATCGCGCCCCGGCTAAAGGTGATCTGGGCTGCGCCAGACAATCAATTCGTGCTCGCCGGCGGGGCCGTGCAAATCGAATACAAGCGCACGGCCGACGCCGCGTGGCTCATCGCTGCCGCCGCCCTGCGCGGCGACGCCACGCTCGCCTACATCGCAGACGTGCGCGGCGGCGACAGCATCGATGTGCGCCTCCGCTTCGCCAACAGCCATGGCCGCACTGGTCTTTACAGCGACGTCGCCACCGCGACAGTCTCGCTCGATACCACCGCACCGGACGCGCCAGCGATTTCTGCGGCGACGCCCGCGCCTGGCGGCATCACGCTGGTCTGGGGAGCAGTGGCCGATGATGACCTGTCCTACTACCGAATTTACCGCCGACTCGCCGCCGAAGCTGACGATATCACCGGCGCGATCCTAGTCTGGGCAGGCCTCGCCACGAGCTGGACGGACTTCACTGTGTTGATCGGCCCATCCTATCGGTATTGGATCCGCGCGATCGACACCTCCGGCAACGTCTCGGCTGCGTCCAACTCAGCCTCAGCGGCCGCAGATCCTGCGACTGGCCACTTCATCGATTATCGCTTCAAGCGCGCCACCAGCGCTCCCGATACGCCAGAGGGTGATGAGCCCAGCGGATGGAACGACGCGCCGCCCAGCGGTGCCGATCCACTTTGGATGAGCAAAGCACAAAAGACCGCCGCCGGCGTGCTTGTGGGTGCTTGGTCAGCACCGATCCGATTGACTGGATCCGATGGTGAGGCTGGCGACTCATTGGAAGTAGAATACTCGATCGACGGCTCCACCAGTTGGCACTTTCCCTTTGCATCGGCCGACAAGTATATGCGCCAGCGGATCGGCGGCGGCGCATGGTCATTGGCGATCAAGATTCTCGGCGAAGACGGTGAGACCGGACCTGCCGGACCGGCAGGCACGACCCCGCAAGCATCGGAGCCAACGATCACGAGTCTGGCTAGTCCGTCGTTGCGGATCAGCGCGCCAGGCGGAGCCGAGGCTGGATGGTATGTCGCTTACACGATCGGCGGTGGAGGCACGCAGTATCTCGCGACCAGCTTCCCTGTTGACGTCAACCCAGGGAGCCCGTCAGTGAAGCTCTGGGTGACGGGCCGAGCGCCCGGCTACACCGATTCTGTCGCATTCGATGCGAGTTGGAACGACCTCAATGAGTGATCGTGCGCCACGGTTGCATTCATGACGCACACAGCATGCACTGCCTGCGCAACACTTCTGCGTGGCCCGCGAAATGAGAGAGATCCATTACTGTTCGAGGGTGTCGCGGCATCCATTTCAGCAATAATCGGCACCCATTTCAAATATTTTGGCTGTTACGGA
>JAUXXD010000155.1 GCA_030681265.1 Candidatus Didemnitutus sp.
CAAAAACGCACGTAGTCGGTGAGCGCGGCGAGATTGAGCTGTCCATTCGCCGCGCTCGGTTCCGGCATATCCGCGGCCAGATAGACGCGCATGTTCTGCGCAAAATCGAACGGTGATTTTTCAATCAGCGCCTCCACCGCATGCGCCCCCACGCGCGAGCGGAACGGCTCGATCGTGTTGCCGGTGGCGAGCGTCGCACTTGTCAACACCGCCGAGGTGTGACGCGAGAAAAGCCGCTCGTTCAACTCCGCCGACACATCAAGCGGCGCAGAGCGCAAATGAAGAATCGCTTCGCGACGCGTCATGCCGGACTCGAGCCAATGCACGTGGCCATCGCGCGCTTGCGTCAACCACGCGGTGATGCCGTCGCGATACGCGCTGACGCGGCGGTGTTTGCCCGTGACTTCGTCCTGCGCCACACCTTCGGGCAAACGCGTGCGCAACGCGTCGAGTTGTGCGAGCACGCCGTTGAGCGGACCAGCGAGGAGGTTCTCCGCGATCCCGGATTCGCGCACGCGCAATGGACCTTTGGTTTTGCCGAGCCGTTCGGAGAGCGTGGCAAAAAAATACGCGGCCTGCTCGTGCGCGATCTCAACCACGCGGCTCGCGTCGGGCGCGTCGTGTTTCACGAAGAGTCCCTTGGTGCGCGCGGGGTTGAAGAGTGAATTGAGCAGACGCCGCAATCCGAACGAACTCAAGGCGAGTCCGAGTTGATCAGTCGCGATCTCCGGCACCGTGTGCGCTTCGTCGAGCACGAGAAAATCATCGAGGCGCAAAATGCCGCTCGCCGGGCTGCGGCCCATTTCGTCGTTCACCGACATCAGCGTGAAGAGCAGACTGTGATTGACGATGAGGAGATTGGCCGTGTCGCAACGTGCCTTAGCGCGGCGGTAGAAGCAGGAGCCGTCCTTGCAATTGCGCGCGGAGCACGCATCGGAGTCGGCGGATACTTCCTCCCATACATCGGCGCTCACGCGGGGGAGCAGATCGATCAAAAGGCCGGTTTCGGTCGTTGCGGACCACGTGGCGACGCGTTGCAACTCGTCTTGCTCGGCGGATTGGAACAGCTCGCGCTTCTCCGCTAGAGCGCGTTTGAGGCGCGTCGTGCAGAGGTAGTTGCCTTTGCCCATCAACACCGCGCTGGTGAAGTCGCGATAGACGGCGAGTTCCGGCAACGCGCCGAAAAGCCGACGGCAATTGGCGAGGTCCTTGTCGCGAATCTGTTCCTGCAGCGTCTTGGTGTGCGTAGAGACGACGAATTGGCGGCGCGTAGCGACGGCGTGGATGATCCCCGGCACGAGGTAGGCGAGACTCTTGCCGACGCCGGTGCCCGCTTCGCAGAGCAGGCTGGAGTTGCCGGTGAATGCCGCCGCGACTGCCTGCGCCATGCGCTCCTGCTCGGGCCGATGCTCCAAACCGAGGGCGCGCACCAGCCAACCGTCGTCGGCGAACGTCGCCGCCGTCAGTTCGGATGCGCGGGAAACCACCGCGCCGCCGCCGTCGTTCAAGCTAATCATCACCAGTGACTGAGTTGATGACTTTCCACGGGCGCAAATTTATTTGCGACCCGGAGGCGTTGAAACAGGGTGGGGCCATGCAGTCGGAACACCGAGACGGCGCGCGCTGGACGCAGGAGTTGATTCGCTTCCTGCAAGCGCAACCCGAAGTGGCCGCCGTGCGCGTGAACGAAAGCGAGCGCACCGTGGCGGTGGCGACGCTCGGCCCCGTGCGCACCGCGCAACTCGAAGCGCAGATCAACGAAGTGCTGCGTGCAATCGACGCAAAACTCAGTGGCAACAGTTCGGCGGAAACCGCAACGGGAGGCGAAAGTTTCGTCGTGCGCGAGGCCGATGGGGTGACGACGGTGGAGCGACCGACCTGCGCCACGGCGCCGCGCTTTTTTCAGTGGAAGGAATACACGTTGCCGGAAACGGAAGACGAAGAGGACGACCATGATCACGCGCATGCCGACGGAGAGTGGAAACTGCTCGCGACGTTGGCGGCGGTGTGTGGTGGCGTGGGACTCGCGGCGTATTTTGCGACTGGCTTCGGGGCACCGCCATGGTTGGTCACGACGCTGTTCTTTGCCGCGTTGATTGCGGGCGGTTGGGATGCAGCGATCGATTCGTGGGCGAATCTGCGGAAGCGTAAACTGGACATTCACTTTCTGATGCTCGCGGTGGCTGTTGGCGCGGTGGCGGTCGGCGCGTGGGGTGAAGCGGTGTTGCTCTTGTTTCTGTTTTCCGGTGCGGGCGCGATGGAAGCCTATGCGATGGAGCGGACGCATCGTGAAGTGTCGGCGTTGCTGCATACGGCACCGAAGCAAGCGACATTGGTGGATGCGAGCGGCGAAGAACGCGTCGTGTCCATCGACGAACTAAAATTGGGCGACCGCGTGGCGGTGAAGCCGGGTG
This sequence comes from Candidatus Didemnitutus sp., assembly GCA_030681265.1. Classification (GTDB taxonomy): domain Bacteria; phylum Verrucomicrobiota; class Verrucomicrobiia; order Opitutales; family Opitutaceae; genus Didemnitutus. The sequence goes on from JAUXXD010000155.1 coordinate 2,415, forward strand.
AAATGTTTGCGGCCGACGGTGACGTCGTCAAAGGCGAGAGTGCGAGCGATGAATCAACACTGACTGGCGAAGCGTTGCCGGTGGAGAAGAGCGTCGGCGCGGAAGTATTCAGCGGCACGATCAATTTGTGGGGTGCGGTGGAATTTACAGTGCGACGATTGCCGAGCGAGAGCACGCTACAGAAAATCATTCGCCTGATTCAGACGGCGCAGAAACTCAAAGCGCCGAGCCAGCGGTTCACGGATCGCTTCGGCGGCAAGTATACGCTAATCGTGCTCGGCTGCACGGCGTTGATGTTTTTCGTGTGGTGGCTCGGCTTCGGCTTGCCCGCGTTTGAGAATCAGCCAGGCGTCTCGTCGGCGTTTTATCGCGCGATGACGCTGCTGGTGGTGGCGAGTCCGTGTGCACTGGTGCTCTCGATTCCGTCGGCGATTCTGGCGGCAATCGCTTGGGGCGCACGGCACGGCGTGTTGTTTCGTGGCGGTGGCGCGATTGAGAAACTGGCGGAGATCGACACCGTCGCGCTCGACAAGACCGGC
>JAUXXD010000107.1 GCA_030681265.1 Candidatus Didemnitutus sp.
TTTGTCGAGTTGCTCGACAGCACCGAGAGAGATCCCAAATCGCTGGAACGCGTCGCCGCCGCCTTTACCAGCCACGATGCGATCACCACCGATGTGATGCATCTCACCCGGTGCGGACGCTCCTATCACGTTCACTTGGAAATCCAGCCAGTGACGAATCACGATGAGGTGGTCGAGAATTTCATCGTGATGGAAACCGACATCACGTCGCGCGTCGAAGTGGAGCAGCAACTGCGCCGCGCCAAACAGGAAGCCGATGCCGCCTCGCGCGCCAAATCGGAATTCCTCGCCTCGATGTCGCACGAAATTCGCACCCCGATGAATGGCGTCATCGGCATGACCAGCCTGCTCAACGAAACACCCCTCACGCCGGAGCAACGCGACTACGTGCAGACAATCCGCACCAGCGGCGATGCGCTGCTCTCGATCATCAACGAGATTCTCGATTTTTCGAAAATCGAGTCCGGGCACATGGAGTTGGAACATCATCCCTTCGAACTGTCCCAGTGCATCGAAGAGACGTTGGATATTTTCAATCTTAGTGCCGCCGCGAAGGAAATCGAGTTTGCCTATTCGATCGAGCCCGATGTGCCCCCGTGGATCGTCGGCGACATCACGCGCTTGCGCCAGATTCTCGTCAATCTGGTCAATAACGCCGTTAAGTTCACGCCGAGTGGTTTTATCACGATTGAAACAAAACGGGTCGCCCCAGCCGACGAGAACGGAAAGGTGCGCTTGGAATTTCTCGTGACCGACACGGGCATCGGTATTCCGGAAGATCGCCACGGCGTGCTCTTCAAAACTTTCAGCCAAGTCGATTCATCGACGACGCGGAAATACGGTGGAACCGGACTGGGGTTGGCCATCTGCGACCGCCTCTCGCAACTCATGGGCGGGTCGATCCGCATGACGAGCACCCTCGAAAAAGGCTCCTGCTTCCGCTTCACTATTTTGGCGGAACCCGCGACTCCTCCCGGCGGATCCAAGCCACTGCGCTTCACGGACACGGCGGTCTTGGTCGTCGACGATCATCCCGTCAATCGACGCGCGCTTGAAATTGCGCTGCAACAGTGGGGCTGCCAACCGTTGCTCGCTTCCAACTCCATGTCGGCGTTGGAAATTTTCCGCGCCAAGCAGCCCCTGCTCGCGATCATCGACTACAAAATCGGTAGTGAGTCGGGCGAAGCATTGATCGAGCAATTGCGCCATCTACACGCGCAACTACCGGTCATCTTGCTCACGGCTGCTTCGGAGAGCGTCGGTCGGGGCAATCGGGCAGAGACGACATTCATGCGTCTCCCCAAGCCTGTGCAACCGGCGTTCCTCGGCGACTGCATCAATCGTTTATTGAAGGGCATCCAACCGCGCGCAAAAGCCCAGCCCGCGTCCCTCAGTTCCTCGCCGATCGGAGATTCCATTCCCCTGGATATTCTCTTGGTGGAAGACAATCCGGTGAATCAGAAGGTCGCATTGCATTTGCTGGATCGTCTCGGCTATCGCGCGGACGCAGTCGCCAACGGAGTCGAAGCGGTGCACGCCGCGCAACAGCGTGACTACGATTTGATTTTCATGGATCTGCAGATGCCGGAAATGGATGGCCTGACCGCCACTCAGGAAATTCGGCGCCTGATCCCCCGCCAACAGCAACCGCGCATCATCGCGCTCACCGCCAACGCAGTGCAGGGCGACCGCGAACGCTGTATCACGGCTGGCATGGACGATTACGTCACCAAGCCGGTAAAGCTCGAACAGCTCCACGCGGTGATTGAGAAATATTTCCGAACCTGAGGCGCGGTTCGCTGCCGTGCGCGAATGTGCCCGCCGCACTCAGAGCCAGCGCATCATTTCCCGGATTTCAGATTGGCGCGCAGGATCATGGACCCGGTTCACCATTTCCAGCGGATCGTGTTCGAGATCGAAATAGAGCCACGGCTCTTCGTCTCCATTGGCGGCTCGTTGCAAAATCAGTTTGTGCCGATTGCTGCGAAAGCCACGCCACGCGACCGGACATTGCAAAGCGATCTCCGTCGGCCGCGGCATACTCAACAGCGCACTATCGCGATGGCAGCGCCACTCGCGGCCCTCGGCCCACGCCACTGCCATGTGCGGCAAATCCACCAAACTGACCGGACTCCGGTCAATCCGCCCCGCCTTCTCGCGCGGTAAACCGGCGACGAGCAACGGCACGCGCACCGACTCTTCGTAGGGCCACGCTTTGCGGAAAAAACCGTGGCTGCCATGCATGTCACCGTGGACGGACGTGAAGACGATGATCGTGTTCGCCAATTCGATTTCCGCCAACAAGCGCCCTAGCGCACGATCAGTCGCCTCGATATGCGCGTAGTAACCGGCAAGTTCTTCTCTGGTCTTTCGCTCAATCTCACCGCCGGTCGGCACATTCGCGCGCAACAACAGGCTCGCTGGCTCTGGTGGATGCACATGCGGCGTCGGCGCGTGGTAGGGCGGATGCGGCGATTCCAGACTCATCACCGCAAAGTATGGCGCAGCTCCCGCGAGTTGCCGCTTACTTTGTTCCCGACACCACTCCGCTGTCCGCTGCACCAGCACCTCCGCTTGATAACCTTTGAAATGCCGCGGCTCCGCCAAACGTGTGCCGTGCAGCCATGGATCATTGAGGAGAAAACCTCCTTCGAAACCTTCCCATAACGCAAAGCCACCACGGTGCGCGGGATCGACGATTTGGCGGGCGTGCGCCTCACCCACGAACGGCACATGACGCGCCCGCGGCGATAAATGCCATTTGCCAAACCACGCGGTCACGTAGCCCTGATCTCCCAGGGCGTGCGCCACCGTGCGTGCGCTCGTCGGCAAGGGATCCCAGTAACCTGCGACGCCATTTTCCGGACATAACCGGCCCGTCAACAAGGCGGCACGCGCCTGCGGCCCGAGCGGATGTGGCGTCACCGCCTCTTTGTAATTGAGCGCATCGCTGGCAAAACCATCGAGCCATGGTGTGCGCGCCTGCGCATCGCCCGCATAGCCGCACGCCTGCGCGCGCCACTGCGTGGTTACTATCCAGAGAATGTTCGGCGACACAGCCACGCGGCTACTACGGCAAAAATCCATTCACTCCGCCAGCACGCTGTGGCGAAGTTACGCGGTGCCATTTTTCGAAATTCAAGGCAGGCAAAATACAAACCTGCCGGAAAATCTCTTTGCGCCCTCCCCAGTTTCCCGCGCAACGTCTCGCGCATGCGCATTCGAGTCATCACCACGGGAGGGACGATCGATAAAGTCTATTTTGACGCCGCCAGCTCTTACGAAATCGGCGAGCCCCAAGTCGGACTCGTCCTGCGCGAATCGAATGCAACCTTCGAGTTCATCGTCGAATCGGTCATGCAAAAGGACAGTCTGGCGATGACCGACGAAGATCGCGCGTTGATTCGCGAGCGCGTCTTGGCCGCACCCGAGCGCCTCATTCTCATTACGCATGGCACCGACACGATGACCGCGACTGCCGCGAAGCTCGCTGATTTGACCGACAAGGTGATCGTCTTCACCGGTTCGATGCAGCCGGCGCGCTTCCGTAACAGCGATGCGGTCTTCAACCTCGGTTGTGCGATCGGCGCATTGCAGTCCCTGCCCCCGGGCGCCTATATCGCCATGAACGGCGTGGTCGCCCCTGCGCATAAAGTGAAGAAAAATCGTGATGCAAGTCGCTTCGAGCCAATTGATTAGTCTCTAAGCACGCCAATGCGAATTCGAGCAGCAAAAATTAAATTTTCGCTCTACGCCCGGCGATAGCGCGCCGCGGATCGCGCCGAGCCTAAACCACCGGCAACGACATGCGTATCAGCCTATCAATCTGCAATTAAACTAAAATCGGTGAGACTGAAATTGCGTAGTTAAGGCCTAAAGTTTGGCCCAACTGCGCCGAAGGACACAACTGCCGGTGGCACCCCGGCTCAAAATGTCTCTTCCCGTCGTCAACTGGAGGCCGCACGCGCGGCCCCATACCCATTAATCCAGTAATGGGCGGCTCACCCTCCATCGGTTCACTCTTCGCCCAACGCGTCATCATCGGCGTCGGCGAGATGGCGGCATCGAACAACGTGCAAGTCGTGCTCAGCACCTACGCGCTTGGTTCCTGCGTTGGCGTCATTGCCTACGACCCCATAGTAAAAGCCGCCGGCATCTTGCACCTGATGCTGCCGGAATCATCCATCTCGCCGGATAAAGTTCAGAAACAACCCGCCATGTTTGCCGATACCGGATTACCGGCGTTTATGCGCACCATCATGGGACTGCGCGGCGAAAAATCGAGACTATGCATTTTTGTGGCCGGCGGTGCCAGTGTGCTCGGCGGCAACGATCCGTTCCGCATCGGCGAACGCAACCTCACCGCGACGCTGAAGTATTTCGCCAAAGAAGGAATATCGGTCGATAGCTTCGCCACCGGCGGCTCGATCAACCGAACCCTGCACTTCGAAGTGAACACCGGCACCGTCACGCTGAAGACACCCAGTGAGAATACGCGCTTCGTCCTCAGTCAGAGCGCTAGAGCTGCGCTCGTCGCCCCGTCCTTGGCGCGCTAAGTGGCGCCGCGGGCGCGCGTTATCCTTCATCATTTGGCCAACGTTTGGCTAAAACTGCGCCGCGAGCTCGCCCAACCTCAGCCATTATTGCGGACCCTGACGCGTGGCGAAAATTTCGTCGCCCTGTTGCCCACTTACCACTCACCTATTTACCGCGACTACGCCCCCCCCATGAGCGTTCCTTCCACCATTCTTTCACTCGCGGCCCGCCAAGCCGAATTGGCGGCGCTCCTCGAATCTTGGTGCAATGTGAACTCCGGCTCGGCGAACGCAGACGGCCTCAACCGTATGCGCACAGTGCTCCGCGACGAATTCGTCCGTAGTTTCCCGGCTGCGACGATCGCCGAACCCGCCACCGATGCGCCGGGCTTCAACCCGCCGGGCACCCACGCGCTCAGTGTTCGCCTGCGCCCCACCGCACCTGTGCAAATCCTGCTGAGCGGGCATTACGATACTGTCTACCAACGCAACGATCCGTTCCAAATCTGTCGCTGGCTCGACGCCACCACGCTCAATGGCCCCGGTGCCGCCGACATGAAGGGCGGACTCGTCACGCTCCTCACCGCACTGCAAGCCTTCGAGCAAACACCGCATGCCGCCAACGTGGGCTGGGAAGTGTTGCTCACGCCCGACGAAGAAACCGGATCACACGGCAGCGCTCCGCTGTTTCGCGACGCCGCCCAACGCCACCAGCTCGCCCTGATTTTTGAACCGGCGCGCCCGAACGGCGACCTTGTCCATTCGCGCAAAGGCACGGGCAACCTCACCGCCACCTGCCACGGTCGGGCCGGCCATGCCGCGAAGGTGCCGGGCGACGGTTGCAACGCCGTGCTCGCCCTCGCCGAATTTTTGCTCGGGCTCGGCCGTTTGCCGCAGGCGATGCCCGGCGTGCTCATCAACGTTGCCAATTTCCACGGCGGCGGTGCGGCCACGAATGTCATTCCTGATTTTGCGGAAGCCCAGATCGACCTTCGTATCACGAAGACGAGCGACGGCGAACTGCTCATGGCGCACATCGACGCGCTGGCCGCTCCGATCAACGCGCGCGACGGCTACCGACTCGAACTCCAAGGCGGCTTCAATCGCCCACCCAAGGAATGTTTACCGCAGGAAGAAACCGTCTTCGCCGCGTGGCAACAAGCCGCGCGCGCAGTTGGCGTGGCTGAATTCTCGTGGGTGCACACGGGTGGCGGTTCCGACGGCAATCTGCTGTCCAATGCCGGACTGCCCAACCTCGACGGACTCGGCCCCATCGGTGATTTCCTGCACAGCAACCGCGAAATGTGTCGCACCGAAACTATTCCCCAACGCGCCGCGATAGCCGCGCTCTTCCTGCACAATGTCGCGAGCGGCGCGTTTGCTTTGCCGGCAAAAGGTTAAGCCGAACGAATTAGCCACGCAGGGCTGGCACGCCTGCGGGATTCCAGCATAATGGCACCATGCTCGTGCTTCGGCCCATCCGTGAATCAGATTTGGCAGGTCTCGTCAGCTTGGCCAATACCACCGGCAGCGGTCTGACTACACTGCCCGCCAACGAAGAATTTCTCAGCAACCGGATCGACGGTTCACTGCGCGCATTCAATCCCCGTGTTCGTCGACCCGGCGGTGAATTCTATTTGTTCGGCCTCGAAGATACGACCACCGGTGAACTCATCGGCGTTTCCGGCATCGCGTCGCGCGTCGGCGGCTTCGAGCCGTGGTATAGCTACGAGATCAAAGCCGAACGCTTCACGCACAAGGCGCTCGAAGTCGACCGCGAGATTTCCGCGCTTCACTTGAAACGCGAACATCGCGGCCCTTCCGAAGTTTGCTCGCTCTTTCTCCATCCCGATCGGCGGCGCGGTGGCGCCGGGCGCCTCTTGTCCTTGGCGCGATTCCTTTTTATCGGCGCCTTCCCGAAACGTTTCACCGAAACCATCATCGCCGAAATGCGCGGCTACATCGACCAAACCGGCAAGTCGCCCTTCTGGGAAGCGATCGGGCGTCACTTCTACCAATTCGATTTCTACAGCGCCGATGTGCTGAGTGGACTGGGTGACAAACAATTTATCGCCGATCTCAATCCGCGCTATCCGCTCTACATTCCCCTCCTCGCACCGGAAGTCCAGGCCGTCATCGGGCGCGTGCATTTCGAAACGGAACCCGCCGCCGCCTTGCTGCGTGCCGAAGGTTTTGCGAATATTGCCGAGGTCGATATCTTCGACGCCGGTCCCGTGCTGCAAGCACGCGTGACGGACCTCCGCACCATCCGCCAAGCGCGCACCGTTAAACTGCGCGACGTGACCGAGAACTTCAACCCGAGCCCATCCCACCTCCTCGCGCGTCCCTCGCTGGATTTTCGCGCCTGTCTCGGCAACTGCGAGATTCACGACGACGACAGCGCATCACTCACTCCGGAAATCGCCGCCGTGCTGCAACTAGCACCAGGTGAATCCTTCACCCTCACGCCGCTCCGATGAATAAGTTTTCTTCACTCAATCCGTCTACCGGCGAAATGGTCTGGACGGGAGCCAGTGCCACACCGGCCGAGATTGATGCGGCAATCGTCATCGCCCGCGCCGCGCAATCGAGTTGGGCCGCCCGCCCACTCGAGGAACGGGCCGCAGTGCTGCGCGCCTTCGCGCAACAATTGGCTGGGCACAAAACCGCGCTCGCCGAAATCATCTCGCACGAAATCGGCAAGCCTCGCTGGGAAGCGCTCACCGAAGTCGGCGCGATGATCGGCAAAATCGAAATTTCGATCGCGGCTCACGCGCAGCGCTGCGGGGAGTTCAGTTCCTCCATCGGGATCACGCGCTTCAAGCCACATGGTGTGGTCGCTGTGCTCGGCCCATTTAATTTTCCGGGCCACCTGCCCAACGGACACATCGCGCCCGCGCTCCTCGCCGGCAACTCAGTCGTTTTCAAACCGAGCGAGCTGGCCCCAGCGGTGGCGGAGAATGTTGCCGAATGTTGGAAAGCCGCCGGCCTGCCCGCGGGCGTGCTCAACATCGTGCAAGGTGGACGAGACGTCGGCGCGCGCCTCGCCGCGCATCCCGGCCTCAATGCGCTCTTCTTCACCGGCAGCGCACGCGCCGGGTCGGCGTTGAGCGAATTATTCGCCGCCACTCCCGAGCGGTTGCTCGCCCTTGAAATGGGAGGCAACAATCCGCTCGTAGTGCATCGCGCCGCCGATGCGCGCGCCGCGGTGGCGTTGACGATTCAATCCGCCTACCTGACCGCAGGCCAGCGTTGCACTTGCGCGCGCCGGCTCATCGTGCCCACCGGCGCGGACGGCGATACTTTCCTCAACACACTCGTCGCAGCGATTGCGCAAATTCGCGTCGGCGCGCCGACCGACGAACCCGAACCGTTTATGGGGCCGGTCATTTCCGCAGCCGCCGCAACCGGCTTACTCTCCGCGCAACAAAAACTGATCGCCAAAGGCGCCACCCCACTCGTGCTCGCGCAAGCTTTGCGTCCGGGGACCGGATTGCTGTCGCCCGGACTGATCGAGGTGACTGCGCTCACGGAGCGCACCGATGAAGAATTTTTCGGACCGCTCTTGCAGGTCATTCGTGTGCCGGATTTCGCCGCCGCCATTCGCGAGGCAAACCACACGGCATTCGGACTCGCCGCCGGACTCATCTCCGATGACGCAGCGCTCTACGCCGAGTTCCGGCGCGACGTGCGGGCGGGCATCATCAATTGGAACCAGCAACTCACCGGTGCGAGCAGTGCCGCACCCTTCGGCGGCGTGGGTCGCAGCGGCAACCATCGCCCCAGTGCATTTTTCGCTGCTGATTATTGCTCCTATCCCGTCGCTTCCATTGAAGTGCCGCAGTTGAAAATGCCGGAGCAACTCCCGCCCGGACTCCACGTGCCATGATTTCGCAGGAAGTAAATTTCGACGGACTGGTCGGTCCAACACACAACTTCGCCGGACTGTCCCACGGCAACGTCGCCTCAATGTCCCACGGCGGCCGCAGGTCTAATCCGCGCGAGGCCGCCTTGCAGGGGCTAGCGAAAATGAAATTTCTCGCCGACCTCGGTCTGCCTCAAGCCGTGCTGCCCCCGCACGAACGGCCGTCGCTTTCGACGCTACGCGCGTTCGGTTTCGCCGGCCACGATGCGGCGGTCCTCTCTGCCGCCGCGAAATCCGCACCCGACTTACTCGTGGCCTGCGCCTCGGCCTCCAACATGTGGGTCGCGAACGCCGCCACGGTCACGCCCTCGCGCGATAGCGCCGACCGGCGCGTGCATTTTACTCCGGCCAATCTGCTTTCCAAATTCCACCGCTCGATCGAAGCGCCGCAAACGACGAGGACGCTGCGCGCAATCTTCCGCGATGGGAAACACTTCGTCGTGCACGAGGCGCTCCCTGCCGTCGCCGCGCTCGGCGACGAAGGCGCGGCCAACCATACGCGCTTCGCTCCTGCGCACAGCGCGACCGGAGTGCATCTCTTCGTGCACGGGCACCGTGTGTTCGTCGGCAATCCGCCTCTTATCGCGCCCAAAAAATTCGCGTCGCGCCAAGCCCTCGAAGCCTTCGAGGCGATTGTCCGCCGCCATCGGTTGCGCGCCCCGACGGTGGTGCACGCCCAGCAGAATCCCGCCGCCATCGATGCCGGCGTCTTTCACAACGACGTCATCTCTGTCGGCAACGAGAACGTCTTCCTTTATCATGAGCGCGCGTTCAGCGACACCGCCGCGACAATCGCCGCCGTCAAGGCGAGCTATGCGCGACTCCACGGCGGTGCGGAATTTCACGCCCTCGCCGTGCCCGCGGCGCAAGTTTCACTGCGCGACGCCGTCGGCTCCTACTTGTTCAACAGCCAGATCGTCACACTGGCGCCCGACCGCATGGCGTTGATCGCGCCGAGTGACTGCGCGGAAAATCCGCGCGTTCGCCAATTTGTGCACCGGCTCATTGAGCGCGGCACCACGCCGCTGCAAGCGGTGCATTATTTCGATCTGAAACAGAGCATGCGCAACGGCGGCGGTCCTGCGTGTCTGCGCCTACGCGTTGTGCTCAGCGCCGAGGAAATCGCCGCGCTGCCGCCCACTGTGATGCTCAACGACGCAAATTATTTCCGGCTGACTTGTTGGGTCAAAAAGCACTACCGCGATCGACTGACGCAGCGCGACCTTGCCGATCCGGCACTCTTGCGCGAATCGCGGCGGGCGCTCGATGAACTGACGCAACTGCTCAGACTCGGTAGTATTTATCCGTTTCAATTGCCCGGCGCGTAACATTGGCTGACAGGAGCCAATTGCGCCTTCGCGTTGCTTGCGCCGGCGCGGGCACATGCCAAGCTCTTTGTCATGCGTAACCGTTGGCTAGGGTTGGCCGGTTTTCTGGGAATCTCCTTTGTCATCGCCGCGCTCGGTGGTGCAGCCACCTCGTCGAGTGTCAGCACGTGGTATCAAACACTCGTCAAGCCGACCTGGAATCCGCCGGCGTGGGTGTTCGGTCCGGTGTGGACGTTGCTCTACACGCTGATGGCCGTGGCGGCCTGGCGGGTTTGGCTCCGACCGGAACATCCGCAAACGCGCGCAGCGCTTGGCTGG
>JAUXXD010000165.1 GCA_030681265.1 Candidatus Didemnitutus sp.
CGCATGACGGCGGTCCCCGAGATCGATTCCAATCGTGATCTGTTTCGCGTTCATAAAGACGTAGATTATCCGTCTCCCGCTCACACGCGAGACGCTCTACGCCTTCTCATTCCTACTTGTTGGGATGGACAACCAGCGGCTCGACGAGCCCGATGGCGCGAATTGAGGCTAGGACGGCGCGGTATTTGCCAAAGCATCCGTCGGCGGGCTTGACCTGCCGGATGGGGAGGATGGCGGTCAGGGGCAGGTCGATGCCGCGGCGTTCGAACCCAAGGCGGACTTTGTTCGTGCTCATGACTGCTGCATGCGCTCGACCAGGAATTTGGGCAGGGTGTCGAGATCTTCGGCCCGGAGGAGCGTGGTGAAGTTCTCGTCGGCGAAGAGCGCCCGGAAGGCGGCGGCGAGGGAAAGTAGGCGCGATTCGCAGGTGCGGGCCTTGCGGACCATGAGCTTCTGGCGCTGGGTCTCCTGCTTGTAGGCGAGGATCAGGCCGTCGGCGGTGGTGCGGCGGCGGGCGCGCATGCGGGCGTCGTTGCAGTAGCCCTTGCCGAAGCTCTTCCGTTGTTCGAGGAGGCGGCGGAAGGTCGAGAGGGTGGCCTGCTTCATGGCCTTGCGCTCGTACGCTTCGACCAGCATCCGTTGCGCGGCATCGTCATCGATGCCGGCGATTTGGACGGCGATGGTGATGGGGAGCCGGCCGAGGAGCACGGCGTCGAGCACGCGCTCCTCGCCCTGATCGAGAAGCTTGAGGATGCCTTGGAGGTATTTGTCGGCGAGGCCGGTCTTGCGGGCGATCTCCTCGATGGAATTGCCCTGCTGGTGCATCCACTGGATCATCTTGATCTGGTCGAGCGCGCGGACGCGGCGGCGGGCAATGTTTTCGACGATGCTGGCGATCAGACCGTCGGTCTTGGAAATGCGGCGGACAAAGGCGGGGATCTCCGTTTCGCCGAGGCTCATGAAGGCTTCGAGGCGGCCTTGGCCGCAGACAAGATCATAGGCAGGGTCGCCGTCGGCGCCGGGCTTGGCTTCGGTGACGGTGATCGGCCGCTTGAGTCCCTGTTCGGCGATGCTGCGGACGATGAGTTCGAATTTCCGGCGGTCGCGGACGCGGGGATTGGCGACGCGGATGGACTTCACCGGGATGAGAATGATGTCGTGTTGGTCGGTCATGCGACTTGTTCGATGGGAATGCGTTCGGCGAGGGCGTAAAAGAACCCGAGGTCGTCGAACCGGTAGGTGTCGAGCAGCGCGGTGTTGTTTTCGGCCAGGCGGAGGCGGAGCGCCACTTGGTCCAACGCGGGGAAGAGGTAGTAGTCCTTGATAGCGTCGTTTGCCTCGTTCATGCGGGCCACGATGGTCACGTCCGGGCGATGCGAAGGCTCGAAGCGGACCATCCAACGGCTGGCACCGGCCGGGGTGCGCAGGCAGCGGGAGAGCACGAGAGAAATCACAAGTTCGTCGTTGAGGACGAGGAGTTCGGAGGCGGGATCGCGGGCGACGTGGACGCCGAGGGCCGTGAGCTGGGAAACCACCTCTTGGACGATCTCGGGGTGCTTCTGGCGGAGGAAGCGGTTGACCTCGATGAATGAAAAATCGGTGTCGGGGGCGTAGCCGATGAGCTGGTAGGCCCGGACGAGGCTGCCGAAGCGATGACGGAAGGCGGCGCTGGACGGCGTGTTGTCGGCCTCGTCGATCAGGAGACCCGAGAGCTTGCCGTGCTGCGCGAGGAGTTCGCGGAGGCGGGCGAGCATTTCGTCGTCGGAATAGCGCTTGGCGCGGCTGAGGATGATTTCCTGCACGCGCAGAAACTCCTCGGACGTGACGACGGCGGGAAACGCCCCTTCCACCCTAATCCACATGTCGGGTGGATTCTGGACGTGCTTGCGCTTCAGTTTGAAGGAGGTCCGGTGATAGACGTTGTTGCCGATGTATTTTTCGTTGGTGAGAAGCTGATGCACCGTGCCCCGGCTCCAGGGACGGCCAAGGTCGGTCCGGAGACCCTTGGCATTGAGCCGCGTGGCGATCTCGCCTTCGGTCAGCTGCTCGTCGAGGAAGGCCCGGTAGACGGAACGCACGGTGGCGACCTCGTCTTCCGGGCCGAGCGTGAGCACGACGCGGTCGGTCTGCAGGCTCTTGTGTTCCCCCCGGCTGAGCATGCCCTTGGGCGCGCCGGCTTGGTCGATCAGCATCCGGCGCAGGCCGTAGCCGGCCGCACCGCCTTGCTTGAAACCGAGCTGGATCAGCCGGCAGGCCCCTTGGAAAACCTTGGTCGAAAGCTCCCGGGAGTATTCGCCTGCCATCGAGCGTTTAACACTCTTGATGATGTTCGAGGTGGGTGATCCGTCGTTTTCGAACTGCTCTGCGCAATAATGGACGGCGATCCCGGCGCGTTTGCAGATATATTCATAGTATCCGCTTTCGTCGGCGTCTTGGAAACGACCCCAGCGGCTGACGTCGTAGGCGAGGATGCACTTGAAGTCGGCCTTGCCGGTTTCGACCTCGGCGATCATTTGCCGGAGGCTTTCACGGCCCCGGACGTTGAGACCGCTCTTTCCGGCGTCCTCGAAGACCCGGACTATCTCCATGTTCCGCCGGGTCGCGTATTCCTTAATGCGGTCGAGCTGGTTTTCCGTGGAATACTGCTGGTGCTCGGTGGACATGCGCACGTAGGCCGCCGCCGGGAGGGCGGCGGCGTTGCCAGAAGCGAGCGGGAGTTGCGACTGCCCGCCCATCGATCAAGCGGCGCGGTTCAGTGAATCACGAGGCGGGTTTGGGCGGGCGTGGGATCTTTTCGAGAATGGCATGACCCATCACCATGGCTTCAGACAGCTCCTCCGCGATGATGTCTTGTAACGCAGTGCCGCGCAGCCGCGCAACTAGCCCAACAAGGGCAACGAGATGCGGGGGCCAGGAATCTTGTAACGCACCGCAGGTGTCTTGTAACGCAATGGCTCCAAGCAGAGAGCCCAAGTCGGGCGTCGCTGAGCGGGGCGTCTGGGGCAAATGCTTCGGACGCCAATAACCGGGATGCGAGAGCCGCCACGCTTGCACCCGTTCGGTCTGCTCCGGGCCGGCGTGGTAGGTCTGGTTGGAGGACTTCGACTGCCAGCGGCGCTGGCTGGCTTGGCGACTGGCCTTTCGGCAGGCGAGACGAGCACAGTAGCGCTGGCGACCGGCCGAACGCGGCTCAGGGATGAAAATTGCGCCGCAAGCGGCACAATGCGTGGGATAGGAGGTTTTTTTTCGAGTGTGGGTTCACATCCCATGCTGTGCAGCCAAGACGCCAACCGCACCGGCGATTAACGAAGCATTGCGGGCTCGCCGTGGTGGCTTCTTGGATCATGGGTGCGCCAGTTGGGTTCCATTCACCTGCATTGTATGGATGTCCTGGTTTGGCAGCCCGCGGCAGTGAAAGCATCGGGCTGCGGCTGGCGTCTGAGGCGCGCCGAAGGGGGCGCCGTCCCGGTCCCGGTTGATACTCACTGCCCGCCGCCGTGATTGTATCTTTGCCCGTCAAGCTCCTCCTCGCTTCGCTGCGGTCCAGCTTGACGGGCAGAACGGAGTGCGGCTGTTCCGGGCAGTGGACGTGTGGCATGTCTTCTGGGGCAAGTGCATGCGCCCGGGATCTTCTTGCTGATAGGGGACAAACTTGTCATACATTATAACGTCCGATGCCTTTTGATCTCGATAATGTTCTCGTAGTTGCGATTTCGTCTTCTGCGCTTTTCGATGCGCGGGAGGAGGACCGTATTTTCCGAGAACAGGGACAGCGGGCGTTTATCGACTACCAGATCGCCAACGAGGATAGGCCCTTCAAAAAGGGGACGGCATTCCCGCTGATTGAAGGTTTGCTGCGGCTAAACACCTTGTCGAAGAAGCAGTTGGTTGAGGTTGTAGTGCTCTCGCACAACCATCCCGAGGCAGGGCTTCGCGCAATGAACTCGGTAGAGCACTATCGCTTGGGACTGTCTCGAGCCGCGTTTGTCGGTAGCACACCGGTGGCGCGCTACTTGCCCCCTTACCGGGTGAAACTGCTGTTGTCCCGCAACGAGGCCGATGTTCGGCAGGCATTGGCCGGGCGCGTGGCCGCGGGGTTAATCTACGATCCGCCCGCACAGCTCTGTGCGGAGTCGAATCAGCTTCGTATCGCATTCGATGGCGATGCAGTGATTTTCTCGGACGAATCGGAGCGAGTCTACCAGCAGACGAAAAGTCTGCAGGCTTTCTTTGAGCACGAGAAGGCCAACGCCCAGAAACCGATGGCCGACGGTCCGTTTGCGGCGTTCCTGCGCTGGATCGCCCAAGTGCAGGCGGATAGCTCGATTCGCAATCAGGACGGTAGCAGCCCGATTCGCACGGCGCTCGTCACCGCCCGCAATGGTCCCGCAGTTAAACGCGTGATCCTTACACTGCGGGCCTGGGGTGTCGCGATTGATGAGGAATTTTTCCTCGGTGGGATCAATAAGGCCGAGATCCTTCAGGCGTTCAACCCACATATCTTTTTCGACGATCAGGACGTTCACGCAGCACCAGCGTCTCGACTCGTTTCGACCGCTCGGGTCATGTATGGACCGACTGCTGACATCGCGCCGACTCCGCCGGCGACTGTGCCTGCTCCAATCGTGGTCACCGCACCGCAGCCTTACGAGGAAGTGACTCGGGGGCCGACGCTGGCCCCGCTCGCGCCGGTGACGAAGAAGGTGTTCGAGACCCGGCTTCGGGAAATCTTTCTCGGCTACACTCCGCTTCACAATGGTGTGCTCGATGCGCGTTACCGGAAGTTCATCGCCGACACACGTGATCGATCCGCCTCGGAAAGGGCGGCCATCATGCAGGAATTGCAGCGTTACGACTTGAGCAACCTGACGACCCACAAGCCGATGCTCAACCGCGAACGCGAGGACATGGTCGCGGCGAAACTCGCTCGTGTCATCGCGAAGGCGGCAGGCGCTAGCCAAGGCAGCCTTGATCTGAAGTGACATGTCGCCGCAGGAGCTGAAGCGCATCGCGGCGACTTGTGCCGATCTAGGCAACCAGGCAGCGGATGACAGCGGTTTCGTGGCGTTGCACCGACTGGCGACGCTGCTTCGCGCCGATATTGAATTTCGCCCTCTGCTTGTTGAGGCCGTAATCGCGGCGCCGACCGGCCCCGACAAGTGGAAGGTGCTCGTGGATTCAGAAACGCATCCCGATGGAGCGCGGTTGTTCCCGGCCGAGAGCCCACAAGCGCCGCTCTCTCCGCGGTTGCGCAACACTCTCGCCCACGAGCTTCTCCATACCTTGAGTTTCCGCGCGGAGGAGTTCGGTTTCCGTCTGGAGTTGAGCGGCAAGGAAACGAGGGCAGAAGCGGTCAAACGCTTGGAGCGGGAGACGGAGGGGTTTTCGCCGTTCCTAGTTCTCCCGCAAAGAATCATCGAAGCAGAACTGGAGGCGCGCGAGTTGTCATTGGAGGTCCTCGTGGACTGGCGACGCCGTTGGGTCGTCTCCCGAGAAGTGTTGGTCGCGCGTCTGGGACTTTTCCAGTCGCTGCCGGAATTTCGGCTACGGTATCACGCGAACGTGACCAACGTGGCCGTTTGCCTTGCGGAGTGGGCGAACGACGAATCGGCCGCGCTCTTGGAATGGCCGGTTCACTTCAACTTCCGCGACGGCATCGTCCCGGAATTCATCTGGCAGCTTAAGAACAAGGGAAAGCCGCAATTGCGGGAGTTATTTCCCGATGCTGAATTCTTGCTCAACGGCGGCAGCAAGTTGACCGCTCGAAACACGCTTTCGGCAGGAACCGCTGCGAACCCACGTGCGGATAAACTCAATGTCGTTACGGAAATCGAATCAGTGCCGAAGAAAAAAGGTGAGACGTTCTTGATCGTATTTCGTGCCGTGTATGATTGAGATCAATCGGACAAGAGCGCCGTGACTGCCCCAGGGCTCACCAGTTGCATCGCTTCGTAGTAACTCGTCAACTAGCCGTCGATTATGGCCAATGCGGATATACAGTGGGTGGAAGAAGGGGATCGGATGAAGCGGCCGTTTCGCTCATTCGTGATCGGATGGCAAAATTCACGGTATGCGATCAACCGACTCATTCAGAGCTACAACGAGCTGTCGCTCGGCAACGCTAAACCTAGCGCCAAGGAAGAACTCAATATCGCGGCAGTGCGCCGGCATATCCTGTCCAGCTTGCTGGAAATGAAAGGTAAGCTGGACAGCAAATACGGTCATTTTCGCCGCGACAGGATCGACACCACTCCAATCGACTTGGTGCGCAATGCGCGGCGTGGAGATCTCGACCGTGCCGAGAGTTGGCGAAGTATCCGCAACCTCACCTTTCATTTCGGCGACGTCATTGAAGACGACGCTCAGTTGGTCGCGACCTACAAAAGCATTTTCGCTGTTTCCGACGCCGAGGTTAACACGGTTTGGGAGGCGATTGTGGAGCTTGGTGAAGCGATGAAAAAGCTCTCTTTGGATCGTTGCTAGGCACGTTAGGGTCGCAATTCGGAACCGTTAGGGTGAAGATTTTTGAAGCGAATGGAGCAAATCCGCTGCGCTAAAGTGCCCGGAGAGCCGCCGCATTCGCTCCAGCGAATTGACACAACTGGCCCACGCCCGAGGGAAATGTCTCGGAAAGCAGCCTGATTCGCTCCAAAAAGTTCGGAGGGGTGTCCACCACGGGCAGCCATTCGACTCCGGCCTTGCGACCTGCGCTCATGACGGGCCATTTTTAGCGGAGTCGAAGGCCTTGCGCTTGTCGAAGGGCTTGTCGGTTTGATTTCTGATCGGGGCACCTCAATCCATGCCTGAATTTTTTCCAGATATCCCGATTCCCGCCGCCATCGCTGGTTTGGCCTGAGTTTACATTCTGCAAGCAACCGACGGCGCGCGCGCTATCGGCCAAACCCGCAAGATCAGCGAGCGCCTGCGCAAACTCCGCTATGGTCTCGGCCGCAAATTTACAACGGATCACGCGCGCCCCGTCGGGTCTTTTGCGAAGGCTCGATGACACCCGTCACTGCCGTATCCCGCGCCAAGCAGGAGGCGCTGATCCGGGGTGAGCCCTGCACGCGCAGGGAAGCCGATCCCATGCCGCCTGGCCGAGCCGGACGTGACAGCAACATCCGCCGCTTGGCATGGACTTACAGGATGGCTGAGGCGTGGGATCACCACGCGGGCAGATTGGGGCTGCCCAATTTATGGACAGAGATATGCAAGAAATAGGAAGAGCGGAGTTCAATTGTGGAGTAGGATGTCCTCAATTCCTATGCTCGGCCTTTCCCAAACCACTGGGTATGCGATTCCAGCACTGTGTTGCTTAGACAATTCGGACTGCGGTTGCCGATCGATCGCTGACGTGGCCGGATGTTCCTCCGTGTCGCCGCAGTATCTGGCAAAAGATCAGCGGGGCGCTCGCCCGCGCCGGCATTATCACCGCCAAACGCGGCGTGGGTGGCGGCATCAGGTTGGCGCGCTCGCCCGAGGAAATTCCGTTGCTGAGCATCGTTGTCGCCGTCGAAGGCACCCCAAGAACGCCTCGATCATCGTCTCCGGTGCCGGGTGGATGGTCCCCCACCCCAGCATCCGTTCCCAAATGCAAATCCAGTTCTAATCCATAGCTCCGTCCCCGTCTTCGAGCCCTCGCGAGCTAACCTCCGGCACCCGCCGGAGCACGCTCCCCGGGCCGATAGGGTGTGCAAGGAAACGCGCCCGCCTCCCCCTTTGGAAAGAAGACCCGCATGACCACTCCATTCCTCTTCATTTTTCGCGCCCGCCGCCCCGGTTCTCCCGGCGCGACGGGCTTTGTTTTGTCTGCATGACAACATCCCACTCACAACCTGACATGAACGACGACCCCTACCAACCCGACCTGCCTCCTCCCGGTCCCTACCAAGATTTCAAGCTGCGCTATCCCGCCGTCATCGAGGCCTACGAAAAACTGGGCAAGACCTGCCATTGGCAGGGCCCGCTTGAACCGAAGGAGCGCGAGCTGGTGAAGCTCGGTATCGCCTTCGGCGCCGGTCTCGAAGGCGCGGCCAAGGCCCACGTCCGCCTCGCACTGAAAGCCGGGGCCTCACCCGACGAACTGCGGCATGCGGCGCTGCTTGCGGTCACGACCCTCGGATTCCCCAGCACGATGCGCGCGATGAGCTGGGTGGACGAGGAGATCGCCCGCGCCACCGCCGCTTGATTTTTTTGCCTGTGCCGCTCGACAAATATCAGCGTCAGATCGACTACCTCCGCGTCTCGCTCACGGATGCGTGCAACCTCCGCTGCGTCTATTGCATGCCGGAGCACATGGCGTTCCGCCGCCCAGCGGAGCTGCTCACCGACGCGGAGCTGGTGCGGCTCATTTCCCTTTTTGGCCGGCTTGGATTTAAGAAAATCCGTTTCACGGGGGGCGAACCCACCTTGCGCCGCGGGTTGATTGAACTCGTCCGTCACACCACGAAGCAGGCGGGCATTCGCCAAGTCGGGCTCACGACGAACGGACTGCTGCTCGATCAACTGGCGCAACCGCTCGCCGAGGCTGGACTCACCACGGTTAACGTCTCGCTCGACACGCTCGACCCCACGCGCTTCCGCGAGCTCACCCGCTGGGGTAACGTCCGCGATGTGCTCGAGGGCTTGAGCGCGGCGACGGCGGCTGGTTTGCGCGTCAAACTGAACGCCGTGCCGATCCGCGGAGTGAACGACACCGCTGCCGCGGTGGCTCTCGCCGAGCTAACTTTGAAAAATGATTGGCAGGTGCGTTTCATCGAGATGATGCCTTTCGCCAACAATGCTGATTTTCAGACCGGGCAGATTGTGCGCGAAACCGAATTGCGCGCCCATCTTGAAACCGCCTTTGGTGCGCTGGAGCCGTTGCATGACGGTAAGCTCGATGGTGAGGCGCGGATGTTTCGGATTCCCGGTGCGCCCGGATCGATTGGTTTTATCAGCCCGGTATCCACTCCGTTTTGCGCAGCCTGCAATCGCGTGCGGCTCACCGCCGACGGCCGGCTGCGCCTGTGTTTGCTGCGGGATGATGAGGGCGACGTGCGCGAGCAACTGCGCCGGGGAGCCACCGATGAGGAGCTGGAGACCTTGCTGCGCTCGGCCATCCAGCGCAAACCCTGGGGCCACGATCTCGCCAGTGATTTGATCCCCGCCAGTCGCGGGATGTCGGAGATTGGCGGCTAAGCAACCATGACGACGATGACTCCTTCCCGCAAAATTACCGTCAAGTTCTTCGCGCGCCTGCGGGAGCAAGCGGGTTGTCGCCAATTGATCCTCGAAACGAGCGCGCCCACCCCAGCCACGCTCTACGCCGAGCTGACGCGGACGCACGGCCTGCGCATTCCGCCGGCGATTCTGACTTTTGCAGTGAACGGGCGCTACGTGCCCGCCGATACTGTCCTCGTGGTGGGGGATTGTGTGGTTTTTATTCCGCCGGTGGCTGGAGGCTGAGCGATGTTTGCCGTCACCGAACTACCGATTGATGTCGTCGCCTTACGGGCGAGCTTGCAGCGACCCGAGGCCGGCGCGCTCGTGGTCTTCGAAGGCTGGGTGCGCAATCACCATAATGGCCGCCCCGTCACGCGGCTCGAATACGAAGCCTTCGCCGAGATGGCGCAGACCGAGGGTGACGCGATGATCGCTGACGTGGAGCGCGAGTTTCCCGGCGTGCAGATCGCGTGCGCGCATCGCACCGGGAGCCTCGTGCCCGGCGACATTGCCGTGTGGATCGGCGCGACGAGCGCACACCGCGACGACGCGTTTCGTGCCGCCCGGCTGGCGATCGAGGAAGTGAAGCGCCGCCTGCCGGTGTGGAAAAAAGAATTTCATCCGGGCGCTGATCCGGTGTGGGTGAACTGCACTGAGGATTGCGGAGTCGAACGCAATGCGGCCGCCTACAACTCGCGGCAGCAGGCCTTGCCGGAAGTTGGGCACGGCGGGCAGCGCGCGATTTCCGATGCGAGTGTGCTGCTCGTCGGTGTGGGCGGGCTGGGTTGCCCCGCCGCCCTCTATCTCGCCG
>JAUXXD010000166.1 GCA_030681265.1 Candidatus Didemnitutus sp.
AAAGTCAGTTGCCAAGCGCTTCAAGTTGTCCGCCACGGGCAAGTTGATTCGGCGCACGCCAGGCTTCCGTCACTTGCTTGCCGCAAAGAGCACCAAGGCTAAACGCCGTGCTTCGCGCGACAAACTCGTGGCGCCAGGCCATGCCAAGCCGCTCAAACGCTGTCTGCCCTTCGGGCTCCGCTAAGACAGCCGAAGCGAAAAACAAAACTACGCTCGGCGGGTGACCTCTCAACGACCCGACCCGCCAGCGCCTAAACCAAACTAAATAACATGGCTCGTGCTACCAACTCCCCCGCGTCGCGTAAGCGTCGCAAGAAAGTCCTGAAATACGCCAAGGGCTATTTCGGCAATAAATCGAAGCTCTATCGCTACGCGAAAGATGCTGTCTCCCACGCCTGGCAATACGCCTACATCGACCGCAAGAAGAAGAAGGCCAACATGCGTGGCCTTTGGATCGTGCGTTTGAACGCGGCCTGCCGCGGCGAAGGCATCACTTACAGCCGTTTCATTGAAGGCTTGAAAGAAGCTAACATCACGCTCGACCGTCGCTCACTCTCCGAGCTCGCGATCGCCGATCCCGTGGCGTTCACCAGCTTGGTCAAGAAAGCCCAAGACGGACTGAAGGCGAAGGCCGCCAAGGCAGCTTAAGCCAACTCACGCGAGCCGGCTATCTGGCTCGCCATCTGGTTTCCAAACCACTTCTTTGAAGGACGGGCTGCTGAAAAAGCGCCCGTCCTTTTTCTTTTCCGATGCAAGACAACCTGAACGCCATCCTCGCCAAAGCGCCCGCCGAACTGGCAGCGCTGAAGAACCGCGCCGAATTTGAAGCCGCGAAAGCCCGCTACGTCGGCCCGCACGGCGAGTTCACCGCGCTGATGAAGCAACTCGGCACCGTGCCGAAGGAAGAGCGTCCCGCGATGGGCAAGCTCATCAACGAGTCCAAGGCGCAACTCCAAGGGCAACTCGACGCCGCGCTCCAACGCATCGCCCACGCCGAAATCGCCGCCCAAGTCGGCCCCGCGATTGATCCCACGTTGCCGTCGCCCGGTGCGGGCCCGGGCAGTTTTCACCCGCTCACGCTCGTGCGCGAGGAAATGTGCCGCATCCTGCGCAAGACCGGCTTCACCGTCGTCGAAGGCCCGGAAGTGGAGACGGAGTATTACTGTTTCGACGCGCTCAACACGCCCGCCGATCACCCCGCGCGCGATGCCAAGGACACGTTTTATTTTCCCGAGGCCGCCCGCTTCGGCAACGTGACCAAAAAAATCGAAGGTGAAAAATACCTGCTCCGGACGCACACCTCGTCGGTGCAGATTCGCACGATGTTGAAGGGACAGCCGCCGATTCGCATCGTGTCGCCCGGCCGCGTTTATCGTCGCGATACATCCGACGCCACGCACAGCGCGAACTTCCACCAACTCGAGTGTCTCTACGTGGACAAGAACGTCACCGTGCGCGACCTCAAGGCGTTGCTCGATTACATCTTCGCTTCGCTGCTCGGCAAGGACACCAAGACACGTTTCCGTCCGCACTATTTCGGTTACACGGAGCCGTCGTTCGAAGTCGATCTCTCGGCCAAGCACCTGCCCAAAGTGAACAAGGAGTGGATCGAGATCGGTGGCTGCGGCATGGTGGATCCGTCGGTGTTCGAAGCGGTCGGTTACGACCCGAATGTCTGGAGCGGCTACGCCTTCGGCATGGGCCTCGAACGCCTCGCGATGCTGGTCTACGGCATCGATGACATCCGCTACTTCTACCAGAACGACGTCCGCTTCCTGAAACAATTTGCCTGATGATTGAACCACAGAGGCACAGAGAGCACGGAGAAATACTCCCAGCCTTCTGCACCTCTGTGACCTCTGTGTCTCCGCGGTTAAATTCAAATGAAAATTTCCCTCAATTGGCTCAAGCAATACGTGAATCTTGACGGCGTGTCCGTCGAGGATTTGAAGCACGCGATCACCTTCGTCGGCTTCGAAGTCGAAGGCGTGCAGACGGCGGGCTTGCCGCAGTTGCAAAACGTCGTGGTCGGCGAAATCAAATCGCGCGACAAACACCCGAACGCGGACAAACTTTCCGTGTGCACCGTCGATGTCGGCGCGGCCCAGGGCGGCGTGCGCACCATCGTGTGCGGCGCGTCGAATTGCGATGCGGGGAACCGCGTGCCGGTGGCGCTCCCCGGCGCAGTCTTGCCGGGCAATTTCGTCATCAAACAATCGAAGATTCGCGGGCAGCAATCCGACGGCATGATGTGCTCGCCGGACGAGCTTGGCCTCGGCGAATCGCATGACGGTTTGCTGTTGCTCGATGCGGCGCCGCCAATCGGTGCGCCGATCAACGACGTGTTGCCGCCGGGCGACACGGTGTTCGATGTCGAGATCACGCCGAATCGGCCGGACGCGATCAGCCACATCGGCATCGCGCGCGAAATCGCCGCGTGGTTCCGCAAGGACGTCAAGTATCCGGCAATCAAGTTTCGCAGTGAAACGCAAGGTCACCGCCCTGATGTGCTGGCAGGTATTCGCGTCGAAGCGACGGAAGACTGCCCGCTCTACATCGGCATTGCGATGTCGGGCGTGAAGGTCGGCCCGAGTCCGGCGTGGATGCAAGATCGCTTGAAGGCAATCGGGCTGCGCCCGGTCAACAATCTCGTCGATGTGGGCAACTACGTGATGTTGGAACTCGGTCAGCCGTTGCACGTGTTTGATTCGAAAAAAATCGGCGGTCGCCAGATTGTGGTGCGTCGCGCGCACGACGGCGAAAAACTCACGACGCTCGATGGCAAGGAACGGCAACTGAACAGCCGCATGTTGGTCATCGCCGACGAAGCGCTACCGCTGGTCGTCGCCGGTATCATGGGCGGCGCGAGTGCAGAAGTGGATGCGACGACCACGGACATCGTGGTGGAGGCGGCGTATTTCCGTCCGCAGTCGATTCGCTGGACATCGCGCCGACTGGGTTTGCAGTCGGATTCGTCGTATCGTTTCGAGCGCGGGGTGGATCCGCACGGCACACTCGAAGCGGCGCAGCGCACGGTCGATTTGATTCTCGAAACGGCCGGCGGCACGGTCGTCGGGCCGTCTTTCCAAGTGGGCGGCGAGCGTCCGTGGTCGCGTGAAATCAAAGTCACGCCGCACTACATCCGCCAGAAACTCGGTTTCGATATTCCGGACGATGCGATGAGTGAGTCGCTCAAGGCGCTCAATCTCGCGATCGTTGGCGAGAGCACGCTCGACGACGGCACGACCGAGTGGACGATTGATATTCCCAGTTACCGGGGCGACCTCGACCGACCGATTGATTTGGTGGAGGAAGTGTTGCGCATTTACGGCACGGATAAAGTGCCGCCCGCGCCCGCCGTGGGACCGGCGTTGGTTGATGGCGACGACGATCCGATTGTCGTCTTCAATCGCAAGGTCACCGACTACCTCGTCGGGCAACATTTCCACGAGTGCGTGAATTACACGCTGCGTCCGGCGAAGGAGTTGAAGACGTGGGTGTCGGATGCGGCGGCGCAGGAACTCGCGCTCGCGAATCCGTTTGTCGAAGACCAGGCCAATCTGCGGCCCACGCTGGTGCTCGGATTATTGGAAACGCTGCAGTTGAACCAGGCGCGCGGCAACGGCGCGTCGCATTTGTGCGAAACCGGACGCGTGTTCATGGAAATGAATGGCACGGTGCACGAATGCCTCGGCGTCGGTTTCGTGATCGGCCACAATCCGAAGGAGCGCGCGTGGCTCGAGCGGAGCGAACCGGATTTTTATCAAGTGAAGCGGCACATGGAAATTTTGCTGACGCAGGCCGGCATCAACTTGAGCGCGCAAACGCTCGTGCCGGTGAGCGGCTCCTACTGGGGCTGGCAGGAAGGACACGCGGCGGCGGCGGGTGAAATGAAGGCCGGTTGGGCCGCCCGTTTCGGTCTGCTCAATCTCGCGATGGTGCGCGCCGCCGGAGTTGAAGGCAAAGTCTGGGCGGGCATGTTTGCGATTTTGCCGGACAAGTTGACGGCGGAAACCGGCCATCGTCGTTTCCAAAATTTCAGTCTCTATCCCGCTGCACTGCGCGATCTCGCGCTCGTGATCGACGCCAACCGCCACGCGGAAGACGTGCGCCGCCAGCTGCTCAAAATCGCGCGGCAGGCGGCGAGTGGAAAATTCGCGGTCGAGTCAGTGGAAGTCTTCGACGTTTATCAGGGTGCGGGTTTGCCGGAGGGGAAGAAGAGCGTGGCTTACGCGCTCTCGTTCCGCTCGGGCGAACGCACGCTGACCGACGATGAAGTCAACGTGGTCTTTGCGGCGATTCAGACGAGCATCGTCGCCGACGGCACACTGAGCGTGCGTTCGTAAGCGTGCACTGCGCGGCGTGGCGAAGTGTGCGCCTTGCGGTGGCGGGCAAAGTTGTGCATGGTGTGATGATGAAATCGCAGCCACCGCGAGAGTTGACGCGTCGTGAAGTCGTAAAAGTGCTCGGCGCGGGAGCGGCACTGGCGGGCATCGCTGCGGTGACTGGTCGCAGTCACGCGGCGCCAGCGACGGCACCTGCACCAGCGGTTGATGCGTGGGCGTTGCCGCCGCTGATGTTTGCCGTGGACGCGCTCGCCCCGCACATCGATGCGCGCACGATGGAAATTCACCACGGCAAGCATCACCAAGGTTACATCAAGAACGCGTTGGCGTTGCTCGAAAATTTGCCGGAACTGCGGGCGCAAGGCCCGGAAGGAATCTTGCGCAACTTCACGCCAGTGCCCGAGGCATTGCGCGCGGGTTTGCGCAACAATGTCGGTGGTCATGCGAATCACACGCTCTTCTGGTCGGTGCTCGCGCCGGGCGGAGTGGAACTCAGCAGGGGTTTCATGGCGCGATTGAGCGAGGCGTTTGGCAGCGTGGAAAATTTCAAGGCACTGTTCACGAAAGCCGCGCTCACGTGTTTTGGCAGTGGTTGGGCGTGGCTGAGTATGACGGACGAAGGGCGCCTCGTCGTGCACTCGACGGCGAATCAGGACTCGCCGTTGCTTGAAGGGAAGACGCCGTTGCTCGGGCTCGATGTGTGGGAGCACGCCTACTATCTGCACTATCAGAATCGACGCGCTGATTACGTGACTGCGTTTTGGAGCATAGTGAACTGGACGCAGGTGGAGACGAATTTCCGCGCTGCGGCGAGCCGTCGATGAGCGCCGAGAAAACGCAGGCGGGTTTGGCGAAAATCGGTTTCGTGGGCGCGCGGCGGCATTTGTTTCTTTGTGCTGGACCGGATTGCTGCGCGAGCGAGGACGGCGAGCGCACGTGGCAGCACGTGAAAGCGGAAGTGAAGCGCTGCGAGTTGCCGGTGTTGCGCACGAAGGCGGCGTGTTTCCGTCTCTGCGCGGAAGGACCGTGGCTGGTGGTTTATCCCGATGGCGTGTGGTATGCCGGCGTGACGCCGGAGCGCTTTGACCGGGTCCGCCGCGAACACCTCGAAGGCGGCGTGCCGGTGGCGGAGTGGGTGAGGGCGGTGAATCCGCTCAACGATGCGCGGTAGGAGCGCTGCGCATTTTGCCGAGTTGCGCGCCGTGACTCAATTATGGGCGACGTGATCGTCGGCCAAGCCGCCTTGGAGTTTGCGGTGCATGCGCTGCACTTCGATGTCCTGCTTGAGTTGCGCGGCGAAGAGTTGGAGGCGGCGACGCGTATCGAGTTCTTCGAGCAGGCGCTGTTTGAAGCTGGCGCACTCGCACAAATTGAATGCGGCCAGGTCGGCGAAGGTGTCGAAGTCTTCGATCGTATCGAGAAATTGCGTCATGCCTTTCGGTCCGTGTGGCCCGAGGCGCTTGCGCACTTGCAGGAGGCGCATCACTTCGAGGCGCACGATTTCAAGCTGCGTGTGATTGCCACCGGTGGACGTGGTTAATGGGCGCACGCGGATCAGGCGGTAGGGCAACTCGCGCGTGATCTCACTGATCTCGACCCGGCACACGCCTTGCAGGAGGAGGTTGGACGTATCGTCGTCGCATTTTTGGCAAGCGCGCACGATGCCGAGCGTCGCGATGCGATGCGGCGGTTCGATGGCACCGATTTCGGCGCGACGGGCTTCGTCCAGTTGTGCGATGGCGAACAGGCGGTTGTTCCGCAGGACATCACGCAGCATGTGGCGATAACGCGGCTCGAAAATATGCAGCGGCAAAAGCGATTGCGGAAAAAAGACCGTGCCCGGCAGCGTCATCACGGGCACGATTTCCGGCACATCCATTAGTTCCATACCGCGAAGGTAAGCAGCTTTGGCGGAAAAACAATTGCGCCGTGGCCGGGAGTGGCAGCGCGTGCGTGTCACCGGTGGCGCAGTGGGACAAAGTTTGGTGCTGAAATGGGACATTATGGCCCGAAAATGCATGATGCAGTTCAATTGAGTCGCCGGGAAGAAATCGTTACTATTTGAACAGCAGATATTAAAGATAAACAACAGTGCTCGGCACACTCATTGCAAAGCAGGTAGCAACATGAGCAGAATTTTAGGCATAGATCTTGGCACGACGAACTCGTGCATGGCGGTTATCGAAGGTGGCGAGCCGGTCGTCATTCCGAATGCGGAAGGCGCGCGCACGACGCCGTCGATTGTCGCGTTCACGAAGTCCGGCGAGCGCATCGTCGGTCAAGCGGCGAAACGCCAAGCCGTCACCAACCCGCGCAACACGATATTCACGGCGAAGCGTCTCATCGGACGCAAGATCACCGAAGAAAGCGAACAGGCGAAGAACCTCCCTTACAAAGTTGTCCCCGGAAAGAACGGCGACGCTTACATTGAAGTGCAAGTCGGCGACAAGACTGAGGCTTTCGCGCCGCAGCAAATCGCCGCGTTTGTGCTCGGCAAATTGAAGGCCGATGCGGAAGCCTATTTCGGCGAAAAAGTCACGCAGGCCGTCATCACCGTTCCCGCGTATTTCAACGACGCCCAGCGCCAAGCCACCAAGGATGCCGGCAAGATCGCCGGTCACGAAGTGTTGCGCATCATCAACGAGCGGACGGCCGCTTCGCTCGCCTACGGTCTCGACAAGAAGAAGGACGAGAAGATCGCCGTGTTCGATCTCGGCGGCGGCACGTTCGACGTTTCGATTCTCGAAATCGGCGACGGCGTTTTTGAAGTGAAGGCCACCAACGGCGACACGCACCTCGGCGGCGACAATTGGGATGATGCGATCATCTCTTGGCTCGTCGACAGTTTCAAAAAGGAAAACGGCATCGACCTCCGCAAGGACCCGATGGCGCTTCAACGTCTCAAGGAAGAAGCCGAGAAGGCCAAGATCGCGCTCTCGTCGGCTTCGACCTACGACATTAATCTCCCGTTCATCACCGCCGACGCCTCCGGCCCGAAGCATCTGAACATTCAGGTGACCCGCGCGAAGATGGAGCAAATTTGCGAAGCACTCTTCGAGCGCTGCGTGCAGCCGTTCAAAAATTGCATCAAGGACGCCGGTGTTTCCGCGTCCAACATCGATGAACTCGTGCTCGTCGGCGGCATGACGCGCATGCCCAAGGTCGTCGAAATCGCCAAGCAACTCGCCGGCAAGCAACCGCACCAAGGCGTCAATCCGGACGAAGTCGTCGCCATCGGCGCGGGCATCCAAGGCGGCGTGCTCAAAGGCGACGTGCGCGACGTGCTCCTCCTCGACGTGACGCCGCTCAC
This sequence comes from Candidatus Didemnitutus sp., assembly GCA_030681265.1. Taxonomy (GTDB): domain Bacteria; phylum Verrucomicrobiota; class Verrucomicrobiia; order Opitutales; family Opitutaceae; genus Didemnitutus. Next base: position 7,657 of record JAUXXD010000166.1, read on the forward strand.
GCTCGGCATCATGACCGCGGGCGACGTTTCGACCGCGATGATCCCGCGCAACACCACGATTCCGACGAAGAAGGCGCAGGTGTTCTCCACTTACAGCGACAACCAACCATCCGTTGAAATTGTCGTGCTCCAGGGCGAGCGCCCGATGGCACGCGACAACAAGACGCTTGGCACGTTCCGTCTCGACGGCATCGCGCCGGCTCCGCGCGGTCTGCCGCAAATCGAAGTCACCTTCGACATCGACGCTAACGGCATTCTGCACGTGACCGCCAAGGACATGGGCACGGGCAAGGATCAGAAGATTACGATTCAAGGTTCCTCCGGTCTCTCGAAAGAAGAAGTCGAGAAGATGACACGCGAAGCCGAAGCCAATGCAGCCGAGGATGCGAAGCGTAAGGAATCCGCCGAGACCAAGAACCAACTCGATACGACGATCTACCAACTCGAAAAAACGCTGAAGGATTCGGGCGAGAAATTACCCGCGGAGATCAAGACGAAGTTCGAGACGGCACTGGTCGACGCGAAGAAGGATCTCGAAAGCAACGACGTGCCGCGCATGAAGACTTCGCTCGAAAATCTGCAGAAGATCGGCGCGGAACTTTATCAACAAGCTCAATCGGCTGGTGCCGCTGCTGGAGCTGACGCTGGTGGCGACGCCGGCCCGCAAACCGAAACGACTCCCGAGCCGAAACCGGCCAAGAAAGCCGAAGGCAAGGTCGTCGATGCCGACGTCGAAATCATCGACGAAGAAAAGAAGTAAACTTTCGCACCACCCGAGTGAGACCTGTCTCGCATCGGGCTGGTGTCGTTCCATCCCAACTCAACTCAATCCAACCCAAAAACATCACTCATATGCCAAAAGTTAATATCAAACCTCTCGGTGATCGCGTGCTCGTGCAGCACATCGAAGAAAAAGAACAAGTCCGCGGCGGAATCATCATTCCGGACAGCGCTAAAGAAAAACCGCAGGAAGCGAAAGTCATCGCTCTCGGCACCGGCAAGAAAGACGAGAACGGCAAAATCACCCCTTTCGAAGTGAAGGTCGGTGATCGCGTGCTCATCTCCAAATACGGCGGCACCGAAGTGAAAATCGAAGATCAAAAATACACGCTCGTCCGCGAAGACGACATTCTCGGCGTTATCGGCTGAGTTTGTTCCTCCCTCTGAAATCAAAACTTAAAAACCAATAATTATGGCAGCTAAACAACTCCTGTTCGACGAGGCAGCTCGTCAGAAAATTCTCCGCGGTGTCGAGACTCTCTCACGCGCCGTCAAGGTCACGCTCGGCCCGAAGGGCCGCAATGTCGTGATCGATAAAAAATTCGGTTCACCGACCGTCACCAAGGACGGCGTCACCGTCGCGAAGGAAGTCGAACTTCCCGATCCCTACGAAAACATGGGCGCGCAAATGGTGAAGGAAGTCGCCTCGAAGACCAGCGACGCTGCTGGCGAGGGCACCACCACCGCCACCGTGCTCGCGGAAGGCATCTACCGCGAAGGTTTGAAGAACGTCACCGCCGGCGCCAACCCGATTTACCTGAAGCGCGGTATCGATAAGGCGGTCGCGGCCGCTGTCGCCGAGCTCGCGCGCGTTTCCAAGAAGGTCAATGACCGCGAGGAAATCCGCCAAGTCGCCACCGTCTCCGCCAACTGGGACGAGACCATCGGCAATATCATCGCCGATGCCATGGACAAGGTCGGCAAGGATGGCACCATCACCGTCGAAGAAGCCAAGTCGATCGAGACCAGCCTCGACGTCGTCGAAGGCATGCAATTCGACAAGGGCTACCTCTCGCCTTACTTCGCGACCAACATGGAAGCCCAAGAGGCCATCCTTGAGGACGCCTACGTGCTCATCCACGAGAAGAAGATCTCCAATTTACAGGAGTTCCTGCCATTGCTCCAAGCCGTGGCCAAGACCGGCAAACAGCTCCTCGTCATCGCCGAGGAAGTCGAGGGCGAAGCCCTCGCCGCGCTCGTCGTGAACAAAATCCGCGGCACGATCAACGTGTGCGCGGTCAAGGCTCCGGGCTTCGGCGACCGCCGCAAGGCCATGCTCGAAGATATCGCTGTCCTCACCGGCGGCAAGTGCATCACCGAAGACCTCGGCCTCAAGCTCGAGAACCTCACCTTGGCCGACCTCGGCAAGGCCAAGCGCATCACCGTCGACAAGGAGAACACCACCATCGTCAACGGCGGTGGCAAGTCCTCCGAGATTCAAGGTCGCGTGAAGCAGATCCGCCGTCAGATCGAGGAAACCACCTCGGACTACGACAAGGAAAAGCTCCAAGAGCGCCTCGCCAAGCTCGCCGGCGGTATCGCCGTCATCAACGTCGGTGCTTCCACGGAAGTGGAGATGAAGGAAAAGAAGGCACGCGTGGAAGACGCGCTGCACGCCACGCGCGCTGCGGTGGAAGAAGGCATCGTGGCCGGTGGTGGCGTGGCGCTGCTGCCCGCCCGTCAGGCTGCTGGCACCATCAAGGGCGACAACGCCGACCAGGAAGCTGGCATCAAGCTGGTGCTGAAGGCTGTTGAAG
>JAUXXD010000171.1 GCA_030681265.1 Candidatus Didemnitutus sp.
CAACGACTCTGCCCACGCCGCGGCCGCTGTTGGATTTCTCAGTGCGTAATCCGACATGAAGCCCGAAACGAAACCGTAGGCCTCGCCGCCAGCCTCACCGCCTTCGGCCAAGAGCTGCCGCAATACGCGTGCCGCATTTTCCGGATCAAAAAGCGCCAGTGCACCCCCAAGATCTTCCAGCGCCTGCCGACGGCCACCTGTCTTCGGCAGTGCTAATACCGCTTGAATCTGCGCCTCGAGACTTTCAGGTGCGAGGGATGATTGCATCGAGCTATTTGGCATGTGTGCAAGCGGCAGCGCCTCCACCGCAGGACTCCTGCTCGGCTGCGCCACGACTTCGTGACTCTGGCCGACAACTTCCGACGAAGGGTCATACAGTCGCCAACTCACCAGTGCGACCGCAGCCGCGGCGACAATTCCCATCCAGATTATTACTTGGCGGCGCATTCAGTTAACTGAGCAATTTTTTCAGCCACGCGGGCAGCGTCATCCCGCACTTCCATGATCGCAAGTGTGTTCCTGATTTGCCGCTTACCCCACCAACCATTTCCTCGGCGGGCGAATTAGTCGCGGCGGCCAGTCAGAATCATGAGGATGTGCAGCAAGCTGCCGAGCGACGCAACAAACGCGGCGACGTAGGTCAATGCCGCAGCATCGAGCGTGTCGTTCACGCCTTTCATTTCATCGCGTCCAACAATCCCCAAATTCACTAACTGTGCTTTGGCACGGCGGCTGGCGTCAAATTCCACGGGCAACGTCACCAATTGAAACACGCAGATCACCGCGAGTGCGACCGCCCCAATCGTGAGAAAAATGCCGCCGAGTCCTTTCGCGCCGAGGAGAATACCGGCGATGATGAGAAATTGCGAAGCACCAGCGGAGATTTGCGTGGCAGGCACCAACGTCTGGCGAATGCGCATCATGCCGTAGCCAACCTTGTCTTGGATCGCATGGCCGGCTTCGTGCGCGGCCACGCCGAGAGCGGCGAGGCTCGTGCCATCGTAGTTGTGCTCCGACAAAGCAAGGCGGCGCTTTGACGGATCGTAGTGGTCGGTCAATTGACCGGCCACGCGCACGATTTGGATATCACGGATTCCAGCGCTTTCCATAACCGCAGCGGCGGCTTCGCGTCCGCTGATACGACCGCGCGAGGGGATTTGCACGTTCTTCTTGTAGGTGCTCATCACACGCATTTGCGCGTAGAGACCGAACAGCATGGGAATGATGATAAGGATAATCCAGATGGTCATTGTGAAAATTGGTTGCCAGAAACATTGCCGTGTCCGGTCAATTTTCCAGCGAAAACGACCGAGTTGGAAACCGTTGCGCTCCTTGTAAGCGGGCCAACTACCAGCGCTTCGTCACGCCCGCGGCCCATTGGCGACGGGAAGCGACCACTGCGGGGACTTCCTGAAAGTCGGAGTTCCAGAGGTTGTCGATGAGCACCGAGAATTCCCAAGTGCGCGCAAGTGGCGGCAAATAATAAAGTCCGACCGACGAGAGCAGCGCATGCCGTCCACCGATGGTGCGCAATGGATTGGGTGCTTGCACGCGGTATTCGTTGTCCGAGCGTAGTTCGAATCCGCCGCCAATCCGCCAGACCGCCGCCAACGTGAAGCGATGGGTCGGAAAATTGAGCGCATAGAAACTGGCATCAATGAGTGCCGAGCCGTAATCGCTGTGCTTCCGCAGCCATGCATAGCTCGCGACGACATCGATCTGCTCGGTTCGGCGCGTAGCAATGATCTCGAATCCGGTGGTGCGCGTGTCCACGGCGTTGGCCGTGCGGGCGACGACTCCTGCGCGATAGGTCCAATCTACCAGTCGATCATCTTCGCGGTGAAAAATCGCCGCTTCAAGTTGCCAACCGCCCAAATCTCCTTTCGTGCCCAGCTCCCAGTTGCGCGAAGTGGAACGCCCGAGGGCAGCATTACCGCGAAAAAGACCGGCGGCCGCGTTGGACTTGAGCGCAGTGTAAGTCGGAAGCTGCGTGGTTTCCGAATATTCGGCGGAGGATGACCAGTGCTCATTCCAGCGCCACGTGATGCCGGCGAGCGGTGAAACGTCCGACGAGTTGCGATTCGAATAATCATAACTCGCACCCACGCGGATCGTGCCATGGTCGCCCTGCCATTCTGGAATTAGCGTCGCTTTCGCCATCGTGCGGCCGGAATAAGGGCCGAAGATTAGCGACGTTGATTCGATTTTGTCGGTGGCAATATCGGCGGAGTAATTCAGCACCAACGATGGCAGGTTTTTGCGCCCGGAAACTGACGCGCCACGCAACCATGTGGTGTGCTCAAACGGATTAGAAGCACCGGGCACCGCACGGTTGAACTCATAGTCATCCTTGTTGCGCCGATAGGTCAACGCGGCGGAAATCTCGCTGCCGTCCGCACTGCGCCAGTGGTGGTTGAGCATTACGAGCACGGTTTGTAGATTCTCCGTCTCGTTAAAACCAAACGGTGTGTAGAGATTGGGCCAGCCAAAGAACTTCGCTTGGTAACCAGCAAAAAAATCCGTCTGCGAATTCGCCCCACCCAATTGGAGTCGCGCGCCGGCGCGTTCGAAGTGGTGATCGCCAAACGGGACACTGCCATCCGACTCCGAGCGCGCGAACTCGATATCCGCGCCAAGGCGATACTTTGCATTCAGCGGACGTTGCACGCCATGGTAGATTGACTGGCGATTGTAGCGGTGTTCACCGCCACTCAAGCTGGCGACGCCGCGATTTTCAATCGCGCGCCAGCCAAACGCCACCGTGCCAACCCCCGCATTGAATCCGCCGGAGGCGTTACTCCAACCGGTGAGGATACGCGGCGCTTGCAACATTTGCGGCGCGACCGGCAATTCGACCAAATAATGGCCGGTTTGCGGATCACTCAACGCCGCCGCGCCAATCCGCACGCCAGTGTTTTCAAACACCCCGCCGCGAATCGCCACATCCGCTTGCGCTTCGGCTAGATTGCGATCTTGGACATCAACCCGCGGCTCAAAGCGCAGTGCGGATACAGGCATTTCCATCGTGCCCGCCGGACTCGGATTCGCGACCCGCGAAGTCGAAACTTGGTAATCGGGCAAGATGGTCTGCGCCGACGCAACCGCTGGCGCGGAAACCGCGATCAACAGTCCAAGCAAGCGCCTCGGAAACAAAAGCGTGAAAAAACGCATAGCGTTAACCTAAATGAAGGAGGACATTAACCAAGTAGTGAAAAGAACCGCCGGGGTTTATCCGGCGGATTTAGTGTGCGCGACTTAAGCGTCGCCGTCGTTGCCAATCGCTTCGACCGGGCAACCTTCCATGGCTTCCACGCACTGCGCCACTTCGTCTTCAGCCGTGGGCTGTTTGTGCACGAATGAGTAACCGCCTTCGTCGTGGCGGGTGAAGAAATTGGGAGCGGTTTCGCGACACAGATCGCAGTCGATGCATTGCTGATCGACGTAGAATTTACCCACCGCGTTATCGTTCCATTTTTCTGCTTTGTTAGCCATTTGGTCGCATTCAACTAGTTGGGCTCTAGCTGTCAAGCGAGCCCCTGCCCCGCGCGCGTCTTACATTGCGCCAGTCGCCGGGTGGCAGCATCGAGGCAGGGCTTGTATTTGCAAAGTCGGCACCTAAGTTGCCCGTAATGCTATCTGATCGCTCCTACATGCGTTCCGATTTTTCGCGACCGCCCCCGTCGGCACTGACCTGGATTCTCTGCCTAACGCTCGCCGGCTCGATCATCCAATTTGCCGCATCGCGCCTCTTCGGAAGCGAGGCGGTCGGCCAGCTATTGGCGCTTAATCCTTACGGCTTCACCCAATGGCGGATTTGGACCCTACTTTCCTACGCGCTGCTGCATGATGGGATTTTTCATCTGCTGATGAACTGCCTCGGGCTTTTTCTGATTGGTCGCGAAGTTGCCCCGCTCCTCGGCTCCACCCGCTTTTTTCAACTGTATGGTTTCGCGGTCGCGTTGGGCGGGTTGGGGTGGGTCGCGTTCCATCTGTGGGGACCCATACCACCGTCGCTGGTCGGAGCGTCGGCGGGTGTCGCGGCGATTTTCATTTTCTTCGCCTGTGTGTATCCGGAACGAGAAATCACCTTCCTGCTGTTCTTGGTGCTCCCGGTGACATTGAAGCCCAAATTTCTCGCATGGGGCCTGCTCGTGTTGGAGGGATTGGGATTTCTCTTCAATGAATTGCCCGGCGGCAAATTCGACATGGGGATCGCGCACTCGGCCCATCTTGGTGGCATGCTGGCGGGGTGGCTGTTTTTTCGATTTGTCTACGCCAACCGCGGCTTCGACCAAGCGTCGAGCCTGCCGCGAATCGAATTCCCCAAGTGGATGCGGCGCAAACAGCGTGATGCAACGCGTCCAGAATACCCCTCGAAAATTACTTTGGACAAACCTTCGGAGCGCGAACTCCGCGTCGAAGTTGATCGCATCTTGGATAAGATAAACAGCGCAGGTTTCGGAGCGCTCACTGTCGCGGAAAAGAAAACCCTGGATGAAGCTCAGGGAATGCTGAACCGGCGGCAGCGCTAAATTTCCGACTTGCCGCGCCGATTGTCTCCCCATCACGCCGCTCATTGCAATCGGGACATTTCCCCATTAATCTATCACTCTTGAAACAATTCTTCATTCTACGCGACTAACCCATAACTCATGATTTTTCGTTCCGTTCTTCGCTTCGCTCTCGCCGTCCTGGTGCTGCCCGCCGCTTTTGCTGCGCCTGACCGAGACACCACGACCAACCCCCTCATGCAGAATGAGGTGCGCACGTTGAAACAGATGCTCGACTACGTGCACTTTAATCGCGCGGCGGTTAAGCCCGCCGATTATCCCAAGGTCATCACCGATTTTCTCGCGCTGCTCGATCCGCAGCGTCTCTACTTCACCTCCGGCGACGAGCAGTCGTTGCGGCAGCTCTACGGCCCCAAGCTCGAAGCAGACCTCGCTTATCGCGGGAACATCGACTCGGCCTTTCGCATTTTCTCCCTCTTTGAAC
>JAUXXD010000199.1 GCA_030681265.1 Candidatus Didemnitutus sp.
CGCATCCAAGCGATCAAGGCCGATGCCCGCGGCTTCCGCCGCTTCGCCAACTATCGGACGCGAATTCTTTTTCACTGCGGGAAACTCAACCTGTTGCCCGTGCTCCCGTCCTCACCGACCCACTAAGAAACCGGAAGAACCAGTTTTAGGGCAAGGCGCGTGTGGCGCAGAGTGGCGTTTTGAGATTACGACCGCTCCGGCAAAAGCCACATGCACGGCCGGTAGATTGACCGGGATTTTAATGTTTAGCGCGTGGGCGAACTTGCGCCCTCACCCACCGGCGAACACGGGGCGGAAACCGGCTTCGGTTAAAATTCGCGCGACGGTTTCTCGTTGATCGCCTTGAATTTCGATTTCGCCGTCCTTTACCGTGCCGCCGCATCCGCACGCGCCGCGCATCTTTTTGCAGAGTTGCTCCTTCTCCGGCAGTCCGATGCCGATGAAGCCACCGACAAGCGTCACGGTCTTGCCGCCGCGTCCGGCCGTCGAACGGCGAATTTCCACCCGGCCGCGATTCTTTGTGGCCGGAGCAGCCGACGCCGTCGGCGACTGACCGGCACCGCTGGCACGCGTGTTCGGATTCGCCGCAACCGGCAATCCGGCACCGCTCAGCGCACCGAATGGATTTTGTCCGAGGTCGCGACCGCCGTCGGTCGTAATCTTCTCATCCTTCTTCATGTTAATGATTTCCACAGCCACCGGGAGGGCTGCCGGGCTTGGTAAATTCGCTGCGACCGCCCAAATAGAGCAGCGCCTTGGCGTAGCTGCGGCCTTCGAGAAAGTGCAGCAATTGCGGGTGCAGCGTCGTGCGGTGCGTAGCGAGGAGCGTTTCGATTTTCGAGAGTGAACCGGAAATCGCGATTCCGTCCGCGGCTTTGACCGCAGTATCAAATTCGACGAGGGCCTCCTTAATCTGGGCTTCTGGCATGCGTCGGGGAGTTAGTTTAAGTTTCGTTAATGAGCAAGTCCCCGTGCATGAAGCGGCTTTTTACTCGGAATCGCGGCGCGTAAGCGGTTGTCTCTCCTTCCCGCCGGTGCTGTGTTTCACGTTCCTGCCATAACAGCACTTAATGACGCTGCCCCGGCCGGTCTCCACATTCCACGATGAATCACGTCAATTTTTCCGAACGCGCCAACGCCGCTCTCGTCGACGAGCTTTACCAGCAATGGCTGGTCAAGCCCGACTCGGTCGATGCCTCTTGGCAGGCCTTTTTTCAGGGGTTTTCCCTCGGGGCCGATGGTCGCGCCTTGAGTGGCGACACAGCCGCGGCAGCGCCTGCCTCGGCGGAAGGCGGCTCCTGCATCCCGAAACAATCGCAGGTCGACAGCCTGATTTACCATTACCGCGCCATCGGCCACATCGATTCGCACCTCAATCCCCTCGCCGGTCCGCCGCCGCCGTCGCCGCGGCTCGCCCTCGCCGCCTTCGGTCTGGAAGAAGCGGATCTGGATCGCACGTTTGAAACGGGACACTTGCACGGCGGGGATCGCATGAAGTTGCGCGAGATTATCGCCATCCTCCGCGAAACCTACTGCGGCAAAGTCGGCGTGGAATACATCCACATCCAGGAAACGGAAGTTCGCCGCTGGTTGCAGGAGCGCATGGAGCCGAACCGGATGAAGCCGAAGTTCAGCAAGGCGCAAAAAGTCCGCATTCTCCGCCGACTGCACAAGGCGGAGCTGTTCGAGAAATTTCTCCACACGAAATACGTCGGCCAAAAGCGCTTCTCGCTCGAAGGCGGCGAGACGATCATCGCCGCACTCGATTCGCTGATCGAAGCCTGCCCCGACCTCGGCGTGGCGGAAATCATTCTCGGCATGGCGCATCGCGGTCGCCTCAACGTCCTTTGCTCCACGTTGCGCAAATCGTTCGACGAACTTTTCGAGCGGTTCTCGGAAAACTACATTCCCGACACGGTCGCGGGCGATGGCGACGTGAAGTATCACCTCGGTTACGAGGCGCGCCTCACCACCACCGGCGGCAAAACCGTTGAAGTCCGTCTCGCACCGAACCCGTCGCACCTCGAAATCGTCAACCCCGTCGTCGAAGGCAAAGCGCGCGCGCGCCAACGCATCCGCAACGATCTCGAAGCGCGCACCAGCGTGTTGCCTCTCCTCATCCACGGCGACGCCGCTGTGGCTGGGCAAGGCATCGTCACCGAGACGCTCAACTTCTCGCAACTCCCCGGCTACACGACCGGCGGCACCGTGCACTTCGTCATCAACAACCAAATCGGTTTCACCACCGATCCGGAAGACTCGCGCTCGACGCGTTACTGCACGGATGTGGCGAAGATGATCGAAGCGCCGATTTTCCACGTCAACGGCGACGACCCCGAGGCCGTCTGCATGGCCACGCAACTCGCGTTAGAATTTCGGGTGCGGTGGAAGCGCGACGTGTTCGTGGACATGTATTGCTACCGCAAGCACGGCCACAACGATACGGATGAACCGTCCTTCACGCAGCCGCGCCTCTACAAACAAATCGCGGCGCAACCGCTCGTCTCCGCGATTTACACCAAGCAATTAATCGGTGACAGCAGCGTGACCGAGACCGAGGCCGAGCAAATCAAAGCGGAATATTCCGCCGCGCTCGAAGAGCATCTCGAAAAAGCCAAGTCGCGCGAAGCCACCAAAGCCGCGAAACGCAAAGCCGATCCGCACGAAGAATTCAAAGGCTCGACCGCGGCGATTCAGCCGAGCTTCAGTTTCAAGCCCGTCACGACCAAGGTTGGGACCGAGTTGCTCGATCAAGTGGTCAAAGGCCTCACGACCGTTCCGGAAAACTTCAAGATTCACGCGAAGATCAAACGCTTCATCGATACGCGCGCCGAAGTCTACAAGAACGGCGGCCCCTTCGATTGGGGCATGGGCGAAGCACTCGCTTTCGGCACGTTGATGGTCGAAGGCACGCCGATTCGACTCAGCGGACAGGATTGCGAACGCGGCACGTTCAGCCATCGCCACTCCGTGTGGTCCGACACCGAGACGGGCGAAAAATATTCGCCGTTCCGCCATCTCGATCCGAAGCAAAGCCGTTTCTGCGTCTACAATTCGCTGCTCTCGGAAAACGCCGTGCTCGGTTTCGATTACGGTTACTCGCTCTATTTCCCGAACATGCTCTGCATGTGGGAAGCGCAATTCGGCGACTTCGCCAACGGCGCGCAAGTCGTCATCGACCAGTTCATCGTCAGCGGTGAATCAAAGTGGCAACGCTCCAGCGGCATCGTGTTACTCCTCCCGCACGGCTACGAAGGCCAGGGACCGGAGCATTCCAGCGCGCGCCTCGAACGCTTCCTGCAATCGTGCGCCGAGGAAAATATCCAGGTCGCCAACTGCACCACGCCCGCGCAGTTCTTCCACATTCTGCGCCGCCAGGTGAAACGCGATTTCTTCAAACCGCTCATCATCATGTCGCCGAAATCGCTGCTGCGCCACGCAGGCGCGACGTCTGTCCTCGCTGATTTCACCGAGGGACACTTCGAGGAAATCATCGACGATGTAGCGGGGAGCACCCGCGACCCGATCGATCGCGTCATCCTGTGCTCGGGCAAAGTTTACTACGACTTGCTCGACTACCGCGAAAAAAACAACGCGACCAACACCGCCATCGTGCGCGTGGAGCAGCTTTATCCGCTGCACACCAAACGCCTCGCCGAACTCGCCAAAAAATACGAAAAGGCAAAACTCGTGTGGTGTCAGGAAGAGCCAGCCAACATGGGCGCTGGCCAATGGATCGCGCCACAACTCGAGCAAATCTTCGGTCGCAAAGCCGCCTACGCCGGTCGCGCTTCCGCCGCGTCGCCCGCCGCCGGTATGCTCGCCAAACACCGTCAGCAACTCACCGCCTTCCTCAAAGACGCGTTCACCCTCTGAAACAGTAGCCAGTAGCGGGTAGTAAGTAGCGAGCATCTCGCCAAAACACCCGCCCCACTCCGCTACGCTGATTTCCACTCTACTCACTACCCGCTACTCGCTCCTCTCTACTCACTACTTTTCTACCATGGCCATTGAAGTCAAAATCCCCCCGATGGGTGAATCCATCTCCTCCGGTATCCTCGCCAAGTGGCACGTCGAAAACGGCGCAATCGTGAAGAAGGACCAAGTCCTTTTCGAACTCGAGACCGACAAGATTACCTCCGAAGGCACCGCCGAAGCCGCAGGCAAAATCACCTTCAGTGTCGAAGCCGGCACCGAAGTGAAGATCGGTCAGGTCGTCGCCACGATCGATTCGAGCGCCGCCGCCGAAGCTCCCGCCGCGAAAGCCGCACCTGCTGCCGAATCAAAGTCGGCCGCCCCTGCCGCCGAACCCGCTGCGAAACACGAAGCGCAATCTCCCGCCGTGCGCCGCCTCGCTGCTGAAACCGGCATCGATCCCACCAGCGTTTCCGGTTCAGGCAAAGCCGGCCGCGTGACGAAGGGCGACATGCTCAGCGCCGCCGATGGCAAACCCGCCGCGCCAGCCGCGACCGAGGAAAAGCCCGCTGTTGCTGCACCGGCAGTCGCGGCGATTCCGGCTCCCGCCGCCCGTGGCGAACGCCGCACGCGCGTCAAGATGACAAAGCTCCGCCAGACCATCGCGAACCGTCTCGTGCAAGCGCAGCACCAAGCCGCGATGCTCACGACTTTCAACGAGGCCGACATGTCCGTGATCATGGCCTTGCGCGCGAAATATCAGGACGAGTTCACCAAGAAAAACGGCGTCAAGCTCGGCTTCATGTCCTTCTTCGTCAAAGCCGTCGTTAACGCGCTCAAGGAAGTTCCCGGCATCAACGCGCAGATCGACGGTGATCACGTCATTCAGAATCACTACTTCGACATCGGCGTCGCCGTCTCCACCGAGAAGGGCCTCATCGTGCCGGTCATCCGCGATTGCGACCAGAAGAGCATGGCCGAAATCGAAAAAGACATCGCGGCGGTCGCAAAGAAAGCGCGCGACGGTAAACTCACGTTGCCCGATCTAGAAGGCGGCGTCTTCACCATCACCAACGGCGGCTTGTTCGGCTCGATGTTGTCCACCCCGATTCTGAATGCCCCGCAAAGAGCCATCCTCGGCATGCACGCTATCAAGGAGCGCC
>JAUXXD010000200.1 GCA_030681265.1 Candidatus Didemnitutus sp.
TGAAACTCGCGCAAGGCAAAGTGAAGCTCGATGTCGCAAAGGAGGCGGATTTTTACCAACGCACTTGGGACTACTTGGGCGCTGCTGGTTTTGCGCAATACGAGGTGTCAAACTTCGCTCGCCCCGGACAAATCTGTCAGCACAACCTCGGCACGTGGCGCATGCACGAATGGATCGGCTTCGGCCCGTCGGCGGCATCTCAATTCGGCGGCTGGCGCGCGAGCAATCCGGCGGATTTGGGTCTGTGGCACACCGAGGTCGCGGCAGGTCAGCGAGCGACGTCGGACAAGACCCCACTCACAGCCGAGTTGTTGGCCGCGGATAGTGTCATCTTTGGTTTAAGAATGAACGACGGCGTTTCTTTACCTGACTTGCAACGCCGCTTTCCTACTGCGGCGTGGAAAGGTTTTCTTGATCGCTTGCCGCAGTTCTTAGTGGAGGGATTGGCCACCGCGACACCGGAAGGTCGGCTGCGGCTGACTGACCGAGGACGATTACTGGCCGACGCGGTCGGTGCGGAAGTGCTTGAAGCTTTTGCGACTGAGTCAAAGGGTGTCACCCCATGAGTCGTGTGCCCCTACTGTTTATTATGCTAATTGGTGTTTTGCTCCAAACCGGATGCCAAACGCCGCCACCCAAAGAGGCACCTTATCAACCCTTGGTGGCGCGCTTTTATCTCGAAACAAAGACCGGTGAGGCGGGCGTGGCAGTGACGCTGCCGGTGAGTGGGGTTTCGATCATGGTGGCACCGAAACCCGTGCTCGTGGAATACGATATCGTCAACGCCGAGTTGGTGGAAGTGGAGCTGGGTCGCTGTCTGATGTTTCAGATTTCCGGGCCAGCCGCGCGCGATCTCTACCGACTTTCGGTCTCCTCCGTCGGTCGGCGCCTTGTGTTAGCACTGAACGATCAATTCGTCGGCGCACGACCGATTGCCGGAGCAATGTCGGACGGCATCGTTTTCATTTTTGTCGAATTGGATGAGGCCGCTCTGCCGGAAGCAGTGGAACGCTTGAAAAGCACCTCGCGCGATGTTGCGGCGGCGGCCAAGAAAGCACGCCAATGAACGGACGGCGCGGAGACAATTTGAGTGACGGCGCACTACGGTGTAACCACGGCGGTGCGGCCTATGGCGTGAGGTCGAAGTGTATCGCCCGTGTTTTCGCCGGGGTTGTCTTTGGCATGAGTTGGGCGGTGTTGGCGTGGGCGAAGATCGACATTGTTTTTCCTACGGGAAACAGCGCGTGGGTCAGCGGTGATTTGAGCCTATTTGTGCAGGCCACTGTGTCGGGCGACCCAGCATCAGGATTGTTTGGCTGTGTGCGGACGAACGGCACCCAGTTTCACGAAGGACTCGATATTAAAGCCACGGCGCGTGATCGGCGCGGCGAGGCGACAGATCCGGTCTTTGCGGCGATGGATGGCATTGTGCGCCACGTGAATCTTTCGCCGGGCGCGAGTAATTACGGACGTTACATCGTATTGGAACATCCCGACCAGTCGCCTGCGGTATACACGCTCTACGCGCATCTGGCGAAAGCCGAGGCCAACGTGCGCGTTGGCGCCCGGGTGGCGCGCGGACAGCCCTTGGGCGTGATGGGACGCAGCGCGGGAGGATCGGCCATCCCGAAAGAGCGGGCACATTTGCATTTCGAAATCGGCGTGCGGCTCACGGACAATTTTCAATCATGGTATACGCAGCGCAAATTCGGCAGCCCGAACGAGCATGGGCTTTACAATGGGATGAATTTGCTCGGCATGGATCCGCTCGATTTTCTGCGGCAAGTGCGCGCGGGCAAAGTCTCTACCATGCAGCAGCATTTTGAGCGGATGCATCCCGCCGTGACTTTGCGGATCGCCACCACCCGAGTGCCGGATTTTATCCAACGCTATCCAGCGTTGCTACGTAAACCAATCAGCGGACTGGTGGCCGGCTGGGAAGTGGAGTGCAACGCCAGCGGTTTGCCCTTTGCTTGGACTCCGCTCAGTGCGAAAGAAGTCGTCGGCCTTGGTGCGAACGAAGTGCGGATTGAGTCAGTCGATGCAGCCTACGAACGCGGCAAGCGTTGCCGTCAGCTCGTCAAGCCGCGCCGTGGCGGATTCGTGCCGGGTGATGACCTTTTGCCAATGCTGCAACTGGTCTTCGGGTTGTAGCAACGACACCGAACTCAGCGACCGCGCATTACTCCGCTTGTTGATTGCGGTGAACTAGATCGAGCAATTTTTGGAACTCCGGTAATTCTTGGAGCTTCTCCAGATCGGGATCTTGCTTCATCCACTTGTAATCATCGTAGCCCAAAGCGCAGGCGGTGCGGAGTGATTTCAGCGCATCGACGAGTCGGTTGCTCAAGGCGAGGCTACATGCGAGATTGTAATGGGCCGTGTCGTTGTCCGGCTCCAAGCGCACCAGTTTGCGATCCATTTTCAACCCGTCGGCAATCCGGCCCGTCTTCGTGTAGAGCCCGCCCAAGAGCCCGATGACCTCAGTGTAGCGCGGACACCGGCGGTGGACGGATTCAAAAAAGTTGATTTCGAAAGCGGGATCGGGTTTCGACTGGCGGGTCATGCTTGCTTGGTGCGGTTGGGACAGCTGCGGTGCTCGTGGAAAGCGATGCAGTTTGCGCTCACTTGCAAGCGCTGCGAAACGGGTTTCAGGCCGAGCTTCGACGACACCGTGCTGCCATACCACTCCATGAACGGTGCGCTGATCTCGAAAATCCGGTTGCAATCCACGCACACGACTTGCGCGACTTGCGTGCTATTGGTGGCGGGTAAATAGAGCTTTTCGCCGCTGCCGATGTCCACTTCGCGCACCAACGCGCTCTCGGTCATGATCGGTAGCGTCCGGTAAACCGTCGCGCGCGAAACCGAGCTGTCGATGGCGCGGGCGTGATCGAGCAGTTGCTCGGCGGTGAAGTGCTTGGTCTGGGCAAAGGCCGCTTCCAAAATCGCCAAACGCTGACTGGTCACGCGCAGTCCTTGGTCCGTCAGGTAGGCTTGGAATTTTTTGCGGGCAGCAACAATGCTCACGTTGGCAGTGTCGTGTCGGGCTTTTCGGACTGTCAATGCGGAACACTGCTCACCAATTGTGCGAAGCAAAGCGTTGCTCCGGTGCCACCGGCTGTTTCACCTTGCGGCATGATTGTGGCCGTCCAGCCGCTGGCAGGTTTCGATAAGCTCTTGCACTACCGCGTGCCGGAAGAGCTGCGCGCGGACCTGCGGCCCGGTTCACTCGTGCGCATCCCGATTTCGCACCGTCAACATATCGGCCTCGTGCTGGCCCTCGACGTCACCCCCGATGTGCCACTGGCGAAACTCAAGGCGCTGACCTCCGTGGTGCAGGAATTCCCCGCGCTGACACCCGACCTGATCGAACTCGCGCGGTGGATGCACACGTATTATGCGGCGCGCATGGAGTCTGTGCTGGAGACGATGATTCCGACCGCGGTGCGCTCAGGCGCCCGGCTCAAGCACGACAAATACCTCTCGGTCGCCCGGCAGTTGACCGCCGTCGAAGAAACCGCCCTGGCCGCGCGTGCCCCGAAGGGCGCGAAGCTTTTTGCGTTCCTGCGGCAACAATTTAAGCCGGTCAAAAAATCGCTCGTCCTCTCGCGCCTCGACATTACGGCTGCCGTCGCGACCGCGCTCTTGAAACACGGCTACCTCCGCGAGGAACTCCGCCACGTCGAACGCGTCGCCTATTCCGACAACTGGGCTGAAGGCGAAGCGGTGGTGGCATTGCCGCCGCAACTCAACCCCGAGCAAGCATCCGTCGTGGAGTCGATCGGGAAGAGTTTGGCGGGCGGAAAATTTGCGGTGCATTTGCTCAACGGCGTTACTGGTTCAGGCAAAACCGAAGTTTATCTGCGCGCGGTCGAGTCCGTGTTGGCCGCCGGCGGTAGCGCGATTTATCTCGTGCCCGAAGTGGCGCTCACACCGCAAACGGTGGCGCGGCTGCGCGGACGTTTCGAAGCAGCCGGACAGCAGACGGTCGTGTGGCACAGTCATCTGAGCGAAGGCGAACGGCTCGACGGTTGGGTCGCGTTAGCCTCTGGCCGCGCCCGCGTGGTCGTCGGCGCGCGTTCGGCAATTTTTGCGCCGGTGCCGAATTTGCGACTGATCGTCGTCGATGAGGAACACGAGCCGGCCTACAAACAGGACGAAACGCCGCGCTACCACGGACGCGATGTGGCGGTCTATCGCGCCAAGTTGGCCAAGGCGGTTTGCGTGCTCGGCTCCGCGACGCCCTCGCTCGAATCCGTCGCCAATGTGCGCGCCGGTAAATACCAACTTGAGCGACTGACCAAGCGCGTGGACGACAAAAAATTGCCGGATATTCTCGTGGTGGATATGCGCATCGAGGTGATGCGCCAACGCGGCATGGTGACGCTGTCGCGGCAGTTGGTCGATCACATGCATCAGCGGTTTGAGCGGCGGGAGCAGACGATTCTCTTTCTGAATCGGCGCGGCTATTCGTCGAGCATGCTCTGTCGTAAGTGCGGGCACGTGGAGGAGTGCCCGCATTGCAGTGTGACGATGACCTATCACCGCGCGGACGAGACGTTGAAATGCCACTTGTGCGGACAACAACACGGCGCACCGGTGGTGTGCCCGTCTTGCGCCTCGCCGGAGATTCGCTGGCGCGGACTCGGCACGCAACGCGTCGAGGAGGCGGTGCGTCGCGTCTTGCCGCGTGCGCGCATCGAACGCGTTGATGCCGACACGATGTCGAAGAAGCACCGCTTTCGCGAGATCCTCGGCGATTTCCGCGCTGGCAAAATCGACGTGCTGATCGGCACGCAGATGATTGGCAAAGGGCTCGATTTTCCCAACGTCACGCTCGTCGGCTTGGTCGACGCCGATTTGTCGATGCACGTGCCGGATTTCCGGGCGAACGAGCGGACGTTTCAACTCATCGTGCAAGTGGCCGGCCGCGCCGGCCGCGGCGATCGGGCGGGGGAAGTGGTGGTGCAAACTTTTACGCCGCAATCCGACGCGATCCAATTCGCCAAGCGCGCCGACTTCGACGGCTTCGTCGAGGGCGAGCTCACGATGCGCAAGAATTTCGCCTACCCGCCGTATCGTCACTTGATCCACCACCAGTTTCGCGGGCTGAATCCGGAAAAAATTGTGTTCTTCGCGGAGCATTGGAAAAAACAAGTCGAAGCCACGCTCGGCGACATCGTGGAAATTCGCGGACCATCGGCCGCGCCGATCGAGAAAGTGAAAGACGAGTATCGCTACCAGATTTGGTATTTCACCACGCGCACGGCGCACGTGGTGGCCGAATTGGTGAAGCTGCAAGCCGCCTACAAGTGGCCGACGGGAGTCTCGCAGGTGCTCGACGTTGACCCGATGAGTTTGGTTTGACCTGCAACCCGCTCACGGGCTGAGCACGAGTCCATCGGCCAAACGAATGACGCGGGAACCGTAGCCTGCGTTTTCCTCGGAGTGGGAGACTTGGTTGATAGTGGTGCCGTGACTGTTGAGCTGCATGAAGTGTCGCCTGATCGTGCGGATTTGGTCGGCGGGCAAATTGCCGGTGGGCTCAGGTCATCGAGTCGGTGGTGGCTTTGAAAAGCAAAGCCGAGAGGCTGCTTTTGCAGCTCGCAGCGCTTCTTTTTGTCTAGGGCGCTGGTCGATTGCGCCATGAAATCAACTCGCCAGACCACGCGCGGTCGTGGAGGCCGAGGATGTGGAGCAAGGTGGATTTGCCCGAACCCGAAGGTCCTAGGATGGAGACACATTCCCCGGCGGCGAACCCGAGATTGACCTTCTGCCGGGCGGAGAACGGAGCGCTTTTGAGCAGGTAGATTTTTCGATTTTGCGCAGAGAAATCGCCGGGAAATTGGCTGCGGATGAAGGCGAGTGCAGGAGGACAAACACGCAGTGCCGTGCTAAAATGCGCCAGATAAATTCAGCGGCAGCGCGCGCGCAGCATCACGAAATATTATTCGGTTTTTGTGGGGAAAACTTCGGCGTGGTTGATGCGCACGCCGTCGCGTGTCCAGCGATAGAGCAGCGGACCGCTGGCGCGCTTGAGGGATTTGAAGAGCGTTTTGTCGGCGCGTTGCTGCAGCATGAGTTCGTCCACACCGTCCGCGTCGCAATTGAAAATCTTGGCGTAGCCTTTGTAGAGCCGTGGTTCACCGAGAATTCGCGAAACCCCCGGTGCGTGTTCACCGCCGCGCCGATCCAACACCAAGAAGCTGTAGGGCAATGAGCGCAGATCGATACCGGCGCGCTGCCCGAATTTCACCCACTCGGAAATGGCGTAAATGTTCGGCCGCGGCGCGGCGAAATAATGGCACCAGTGGCGCTCATTACCCGGCCGCAGCAAGCCGCACGGTGCGGCGTGTGTGCACGGCGCTACGGGATGAAAGCCGGTGGCGCGCAGTTTCTCGCGCCAGTGCACCAGCGCGTGGCCCGCCTCAGATGTGCCGGGTTCGACCCAGATGATGCATTGGGCGCGGCTGGTCAGCTCGGCGAGTTCGGCGCGGGCGGTTTCGCTCAATTCATTCACGACGTGACTTAAAACCAGAAGGTCAATTGCGCCTTCTTGCAAAAAACGGTGGCTGGCTCGTTCGATCGTGACCTGCGGAAAACTCTGTCGCGCGTGATGCTCTGCGTAATCCATCGCCAGCGTGGAATGATCATGGAGCAACAAACGTTGCGGAGCTTGTTCCACCAGCGCGGCAAGCACGCGGCGTCCGGCGATGCCACTGCCGCAACCCCAGTCGAGCACGGTGGCTGGCGTGGGAATAGTCCAGTGCCGCAGGGCGAGTTCGCGCAATACGGCGTCCCACTTCCAGCCAATGCGTTCGCCGAAGGTGATGTCGTAGCACGCCAAATCCGTCATCGTGTGCCAGTAGGGACCTTTGGTTTTTTCGTCGGAAAGAAACGTCGCCCGCAAACGATCGAGCACTTCCCAATCCAGTGAGGCGAGGTTCACGTCCGGCCTCCGCCGTGTTGCGCCAGTGCGCGCGGCCAAGTTGCCGCGTTCAGTCGACGCCGTGCGCTCGGCAACTTGTAATATAATACGTTACAAACTGGCATGGTGTCGCGGCTCAAGTTGAGAGCGGGAAGTTGAGATGACGGGCTAGGGTGTGGGATTTGATGCCGTAAAAGGACGCGAGTTCGCGGATGGCGTGCGCGGTGCGTTCGCGGGTGGCGTCGTCCACGCTTGGGAGTTTCGTGGCGGCGATCATCACGTTTTTCGCCGTGTGCTCGGTGGAGATGAATTCGAAGACCTTCGTGCGATAACCGGACCATTCCAAGAGCAGCGCACGCAACGCGTCGGTGACGAACTCCGCGTGGCGTTCTTGGAAAATCCCGTGGCGCAAGGCGGGCGCGAGCACGGCGGCAGCGGCGAGTTGCGGACGCAATTCCTTCTGGCAACACGGCGCGGTGACGATCAGGGCGGAACCGACGGCAAGGCCGCGGGCGATGGCGTCATCGGTGGCTGTGTCGCAGGCGTGAAGCGCGATCAACACATCGGGATTCGGCAACCTCGCGTCGGCGATCGAGCCTAGTTGAAAACGGAGTTGCAGGCGTCCGGTCTCGCGCGCGAGGGCGTTGCAGGATGCGACGAGAGCGGGCCGCAGTTCGACTCCTGTGACGCGAACCGGTCGGTTCGCGACGGATGAAAAGTAGTCATGCGTGGCGAAGGTGAGATAGCCCTTTCCGCAACCCATGTCGGCGATCTCGATCGGGCGATCGGCCGGCAGCGGGGCGTCGGCCGCGAGGTGACTGAGCAATTCAACGAACTTGTGGATTTGGCGATGTTTGTCCGCCATGCCTTCGCGCACGACTCCCGTCGCATTGGTGATGCCGAGGCGGTGCAGCCACGGCGCGCTTTCCGCGGGGAGCAGGCGCGATTTCGCGCGGTCGTGGGGTGGCGGTGTTGTTTCCGCGACAGTGTGGCTGGGTTTGCCGAAGGTGAGGCGCGGCTCGGTTTTTTTATTGAACTCCAGTTGCACCACGCGCGCGGCAGTAAAGAGGTGGGCGCTGTAAAAGGTGGTGCCAAGGAGTGGGCGAATCTCGGCCACCGCCGCGTCAGACGCGAAATTCTTCGTGACGGTTTGCGTCTCGTGTTGCCAAAGAAAGCTCAGGTGCGGTCCCGCTTTCAGGGTGACGGGACGCACGACGACATTGCGCAGCGTCGGATCGGCGCTGCGCGTTTTGCCCAATGTGAGTTGGTGAAACGTTCCGTCGCTCACGCAAGCCGCCAGTGCGTCGAGAAATTCGCTAACGACCGGCGAAGGGGGACAGAGCGACATGCCGCGAGGGTTGCGCTTCGCAGACGGGCGTCAATTCAGCTTCTTCAACGAAGCAATGGCTTGAGCGAATTTTGCGTCGCGCGCGAGCGATGCTTCGTAGGCGGCGCGGGCGGCGGATTTGTCCCCCAGTTTTTCATGAATGTTGCCCACGCGCCAGTGCGCGGCGGCGTGGCCGGGGGCGCCGGCGGGCGGTTCCATCGCGAGGCAGCGTTGCAAGGCGGCGAGGCCCACGTCGAGATTGACGCCGCTCTCGGCGGCGAGACGCCCGGTTTGGTAGAGCGCGTTGTAGTCGTCGGGCGCTTCCTGGAGCACGATCGCAAAGAGGGCGAAGGCTTCGTCGTATTTCTTTTCGCGCGCGAAGAGGGCGGCTTTGGTGGTGCGGCCTCGTGCGGGATTCAACTGCAGGATGACATCGGCTTGCGCGTGGGCCTTGTCCATTCCGCCGCCCATCATGGAGGGAGCTTGCGAGTAGAATTGGACGAGTCCGCTACGTGCATCGACGTTGTTGGGTTCCAACGCAACGGCATTCTCGAGCGCCTTGCGCGACTTGCTTGCGAGTGACGCCTTGCCGAGCAAGCCGGCGCTTCCAACTTTAGCGCCATAGGCTCCGGCAAGCTCGAGGTGGTAGGCGGCTCGGTTGCCGTCGAGCGAGATAGCTTTCTCAAAATGAGTGACCGCCGCATCGAATTCTTTCGCGCGCATGGCGAGGCGGCCAAGGTAGAACTGTGCGTCGGCGTTGCGTGCCTCGCGTTTTGCGAGTTCTCCAAAGGCCACTTTGGCTTCCGCGTCTTTGCGATCATGGAAGAGCTGTTGGGCTGCTTCACTTTGTGGCGAAGCCAGCGCGGTGGTGGTGATGGCTAGGGCGATGAGCGAAAGATAAAGTAGGCGCATGAAGTAGATGTTACAGATGTGGCCTGAGAAAATGGATACGGACATTGCTTAAAAGGAAAATCAACCCGTGCCGTGAAAAATACCGGATCGAGATTGCGCAGGAGAATGGTTATTCCGCACGTAGAGCAATCATAGGGTCAACTCGCGTTGCCCGCTTTGCGGGCACCCAGACAGCGAACAGCGAGACGACGGTGAGCAATGAGGCGACCACGATGTAGGTCAGTGGGTCAGTAGGACTGATGCCGAAGAGGAAATTCTGAATCGTGCTGTCCGCGAGTAGCGCAATGGTCAGCGTGAGTCCGAGCCCGCTAGTCAGCCCGATTACCAATTGCCGGGTGCCTTGGCCGAGCACCATGCGCATCACCCGTTGCGAGTCCGCCCCCAGCGCCATGCGAATGCCAAATTCCTGAGTGCGTTGATTAACGGCGAAGCTCATCACGCCGTAAAGACCGGTGGCCGCCAGCACCACGGCGACAATACCGAAGATGCCGAACATGGTTGCCACGATGCGATTTTGTCCGAGGAACCCATCGAAACTAGTCTTCGGTGTTTCGACGAAGTAGGGCGGGAGGTTTGCGTCCACTTTCTTGATCACGTTGCGCACCGCTTGGGCGGCGGCTTCACCGCGTTGACCACCGCGCGGCTTGGCGATGACGGTCATGAACTGTGCCGCCAGCGCCGTTGGGCCAGTTGGGCCGAAGGCGGAGGCGAACAGCGGCACATAGAATCCGGCGTTGTCTTGTTGATTGTTGAACGGGCCGAGCATGCGCACGTCAGTGACGACGCCGACAATGGTGCGCCACGGACTTGGGTTGTTGCCATTCGGTGCCGTGGTGCGGAAGCGACGGCCGAGCGGGTTTTCGTTGCCGAAATGTTTCTTCGCGAAGAACGCATTTACAACGGCGACGGGCTCGCGTTGGTCGTTATCTTCGTCGGTGAACTCGCGTCCGGAAATTAATTTTTGACCAAGGACGGTATGATATCCCGCGGAGATATTTTCCGTTTGGGCGATCGTGCGGTCGCTGTCCACGGCGTAGGATTTGCCTTCGATTTCGATGGGACTACCGCCGGAAAAGACCATGCGGAAACGCGTGGTGAGTGCAGCGCTAGCAAACTCGGGCGTGGCACGCAGTTCGCGGAGCAAACGTTCGTAAGCCAACTTGCGATCATCGCTCGTGGGATAGTCGCCTTCCATCAAACCGATGCGCGCTCCGACAAGGCTGCCGGCGTCATACCCGTAATCGATATTTTGCTGTTTGGTGATCGATTGCACCTGCAGTAACGCGCCGATGAGCAGAAAACACGTGAGGAGAATCTGCAGCACGACCAGTCCACTCGTGATGTAGCCGATCGCGCGCCCAGTGTTGCCACGGCCGGACTCCTTCAACACTTCGCCGGCGTCGGCCCGGGATGATAACCACGCGGGCAGGAGGCCGGAAATCAGCGCGGCAATGAGTGTTGCGCCGACGGTGAAAAGGAGGACGGAAAAATCGATCTCAAACGAGATCCAAGAAGGAATCGGGTTGCTCAAGTTGCGCGCCGTGGCGTCGAGCATATCTGTGGCCCAGTAAGCCAAACCGACGCCGAGCACGGCACCGAGCGTCGCAATGAGCAGGCTTTCGGTGAGCATCTGACAAATGAGTCGGAAGCGTCCCGCGCCGAGCGCGGAACGAATCGCGAGTTCCTTGCTGCGCAGGGTCGCCCGCGCGAATTGCATATTCATCACGTTGACGCAGGCCATCACCAGCACACCGACGCAGAAGGCCAGCATCGTGTAGAGCAGCCCGCTGAGTTGACCGCCGGTGAACGCCTTGATCAGCGGACGGACGAAGCCCATGGAGAATTGTTTGTTGGTGTCGGGGTAGGCGTCGGCGAAGCGCTGCGCGAGCAAGCCGATTTCGTTGCTGGCTTGGGCGATGGAAACACCGGGTTTTAAGCGGGCGATGACGGAGATAAAATTGATGCTGCGGTCGTTGCGCGGCCGGGGGGGAAACTCCGTGTTGACGGGCACCCAGAGTTGTTCGTTGGCCGGAAAAGCAAATTTCGGTGGCATCACACCGATGACAGTGCCGGAGCGACCGTTTACACGCACGGCCTTGTTCAAAATCTCCGGATCCGCGCCAAAATCGCTCCGCCACAGCGCGTCGCTGAGGATGACGGCCTTCGCTGCGCCCGGCTGGTCTTCTTCGGGCAAAAAATCGCGGCCGAGCACCGGTGCCACCCCGAGCGTGCGGAAGAAATCGTGGGTTACATAGCCGCCTTGGAGTCGCCGCGCCTGACCCGCGTAGGTTAAGTTAATCGTCGAGCCGTTGAGATAACCAGCGAAGGCAGAAAATGATTTCAGCTCACTCGCCTTGATATCAGCGAAATCCATCGTGGTCATGCGCGAGTTGAAGTTCGCCGGCGTGAAGTTGGTCGGATCTGCCAGCTGCACATCGACGAGTTGCTCGGCGTTCGGAAACTTGAAGCCGCGCAACAGCGCGCCGTTGACGACGGAAAATTGCGTGGTGACGGCGCTGATGCCTAGTGCGAGCACGAACACGGCGAGCGCACAGAAGGATTTTTCTTTAACGAGCACGCGGAGACCGACGCGCAAATCTTGGAGGAAGTTTTCGAGAAACATGGGCAGGGGACTTGAAGCGTGAATTAGAAAAACAGCGCGGGCAGCGGAGCAGCGTGCGGCGAGGGTGCAACGACAGATGAGACGACGGGGGCGTAGTGCGTTGGCCCGGCCCACAACAAGGCGGTCGCCGCGAGTGCGACGAGGAGCGTCAACCACACGCGCGTGTGCACGCGGAAATGGAGCGAGTGAAAAGCGAGGAGCACGCGGCTTGATTCGCATGCTGCGTGCCAACCGATCCAACTGTTGTTACGCGCTTTCATTCAGTATGATAGGGATTAGATTGCGCGGGGGGGCGGCGAGGGTGTGTTGAAAATGACATGGGACGGTCCCACGAATGGGATACTGACGGCGCGGCGCGCGGGGCGTTAGCGCGGGGCTGGGGGCGCGCATTTCGCTTAAGACGACGTGCGCCGCACGTTGAGGTTTCCATTTACGGCATCGAGCACGACACGCGGTCCGCCGCCATTGACGTCTCCGCGTAGCGTGCGGCGACTTTT
Organism: Candidatus Didemnitutus sp.; assembly: GCA_030681265.1. Lineage (GTDB taxonomy): Bacteria > Verrucomicrobiota > Verrucomicrobiia > Opitutales > Opitutaceae > Didemnitutus. Next base: position 12,291 of record JAUXXD010000200.1, read on the forward strand.
CTTGGTAATGGTGAGCGGGAACTCGCAGGTGATGCTCCCGTTGATCGTGTCGGCCGCGAGGGAGAAGGCGGTGGATTCGGGAAACTTAACCGTGCACGAGCCGTTCACGGTATCGAGCACAACGCGACTGCTGGCGTCCAGCGCAGCAAAGCTGACGGTGATGGAACCGTTTATCGTATCGAAGCGACCGCCGGTCGCGAGCCCATCGGCGATGATGGATCCGTTGATGGAATCGAGATTCACGAAACCGCGGACGCCGCGCACGATGATGCGCGAGTTGACGACGCCGACTTTTTGCAATGACGCGCCGGCAGGAACGCGTAATTTGTAGCGCACCTCGGTGCGCGCGGTGCGCCAGAATTTCCATTTTTTCTCCAATTCCGTTTTGATGACGAGCAACGCTGGCGTGTGCTCGATCAAGATCGTCATGCGCTGCAGGCCTTCCTGATGGGACGCGATTTTCTCCGCTTCAAGACTGACCTCATGGCGATCCCAGGCGATGATCTCGACCTCTCCGTTAATGTTGCTCAACGAAATCACACCGTCGGCATTAAACGGATAGGTGCGCGAAATGGTTTCGCTTACCTTGGCGTGCGCGGCGACGGCAACAGCCAGACAAGCGAGGATAGTGGTGAAACGAGTGCGCGGATTGGTCAAAAGAATGAGGGGCTGGTGTGAGATAACGTTGGGTTAACTCGCTAACCCGCCAACGAGCGAAAAGTTTCAGAATATTCGCAAAAATTTAAAGCACTCGCTGCCACGTGGCAGACGCGAGCAAGCCGAGGCTGGTGGCCCCCATCAAGGGTGGTTTCGGAAGATCCCGCCAGTCGGCAGTTGCCGAGGAGGGGGGCACTCGTAGCATTCGGCCGATGCTGCTGAATCGCCACCGGGGTCTGGCTGACCTCCACAACGCCCTCACGCTGCTCCTGATCAGCGTGTTTTTCTGGGTCTACGCGGAGGTGACGATTGTGGCGCTGTCAGACTGGATGCGATTGACGCGCGAAGTGACGTTATTGCCCTATTTTTTGTGCGTGTTGCTCGGAGGTGTCTTGGGGTGGAAACATGTTGCGCGCACGGGCTGGCGCTTATCGCGACTCACCTTGGTCGAAGCGGCCGGGCTGGCTTCGCGGCAAACGGCGATTATCGCCTTGGTCGTATTTGCCATGATGTTTGCGACCCAGGATCGGAGCATCAGTCGCTTGTTTCTCGGCTCGTTTCTTGTGTTCACGTGGTTGCTGTTACTTTCGTTGCATCTGCGCATGCCTCCACGATTGGCCGCTTTTGTTTTTGGTGGAAACGCGCGGGTGCCTACCTTGTTTGTCTGTCGCGCGGCCGCGATGAGAGACGTGAACCGGTGGTTGAATGCGCGGCAGGTGTTGGGTGTCGATTTGGCCGGATTTATTTCGTGGGAGGAATTACCTGTGGTTCCCACACAGGAGGTGCCGACGTGGCTGGGTTCGGTGGCACAACTGCCCGATCTGTTGAGTCGCCAGCAGATTCGCCAAGTGGTGTTGTGGGAGTTGGCGGAGGAAGTTGGCGCGGGACGGCGCGTCGTGGAGTTATGCCAAGAACAGGGAGTCAGGGTCATGCTTCGCCATGATTTTGCGGAGCAATTGGGGCATGCGGTGGTGTCGGTAGAAGTGGAAGGACAGCACTATTTCACGCTGCACGATGAACCGTTGGAGGAACCGCTGAATCGGTTGGTAAAGCGCGCCTTCGACTTGGCTGTGGCGGTGCCGATGGCATTGCTGGTGTTGCCAACGTTGTGCGCGATCATCTGGCTCGTGCAACGACGGCAGTCACCTGGGCCGCTCTTCCATACGAGACCGCGCGCTAGTTCACGCCAATCGCAATTTCACATGCTCAAGTTTCGCACCATGCATGTCGCCCCGCCGAATGAGGTGGCCGAAGTGATGCAGGCCACGCGCGATGATGAACGGGTTTATAAATTCGGCCATTTTCTGCGCCGTCACAGCTTGGACGAATTTCCGCAATTCTGGAATGTGCTGGCCGGAGAAATGAGCGTCGTCGGCCCGCGACCCGTGATGCCGTTGCTCGATGAGGAGTTTGAACGGCAGGCCCGCGCTTATCGCACGCGGCATTACGTGAAACCCGGGATCACGGGCTTAGCGCAAAGCGAAGGTTTTCGCGGTGAAGTGACGACAACAGAACAGTTGCAATCACGTGTGCAACGCGACTTGCACTACATCGCGCACTGGTCGATCTGGCTGGATTTGCAGATCACGTGGAAGACTTGTTGGCAGATATTTTTTCCGCCGGATTCAGCCTACTGATAGCGTCGCAGACCAGCCGAGTAGTTGGCTAAAATTTGCGCGTATAAGTCGCGCCAGTTTCGTCTTCAAAAGTCAGCGTATTCGCGGTGGCGCCGACGAGCCTTATGCCGTTCGTGTGATCGACGAGGTCCCCCAACCGAAAAACCCGATCGTTCATCAGGACGCGACTTTCGTTGCCACCGGCGCGAATTCCCGCAACCCGCAACGCCTCCACCAAAGTGACAAATTGGGCTTCGGTCAGGCCGGCTTTTTTCGGCACCGTCACTGGCGCGGGGGGCAACACAGGTGCAAGCGGAGCAGGGAGGGGTTCAGCCACGATTGCGGCGGGTTCCGCCTTCGCGGGAACTTCGGGTGGCGTTTCCCCTGGCTGGGTGAGAGGCACGACAAACGCGGTGGGATTACTGGCCGTCGTGCTGGCCGGAGAATTCGGCCGGGTCGTGGCAGTGGAGCCAACGGCCGGCGCGCGTAGCGGAGCGTGGGCGGGGGCCGGAGATGATGGACGTAGTGCGAAGTAGAGTGCGCCACCGCTGAGCACGAGCACACCAGCGATGCCGCCGATTATCGGTGCAAGTTTGCGCTTCGCGGCGGCGACTTCAGCGGCCACGGGCTGAGTTTGCGCGAGCACCAGCTTGATTGGCATTGCAGCCGGATCCGCCGGTTGGCCGCGTTCGCGTTGGGCCTTCTTGAGGGCGTCGTTGATCAGGCTCATTGGTTACTCGGTCAGTTGGGCGACTTCGCGGGAGGCGCGGCGTGCATCCCAGTAATTTACTTCGTCGGAATCGCGACAAAACGCCGCGAGGAGCGACTTGTCGCAAAGATTGTTGATGATGCGCGGAATCCCGCGGCTGGAGCGATGGATGTGGCGGAGCGCCCAGGGCGTGAAACGCGGCCGGCCCGAACTGCCCGCGAGCGCGAGGCGATGATGGATGTAGTGATCGGTCTGGTCGCGGGTGAGCGGCACCAGTTCGTAGTGCACGAGCACGCGCTGGCGCAGTTGCCGCATTTCCTCGGCCGCCAGCTTTTCCTTCAACTCCGGTTGTCCCAGCAGGACAATTTGCAGCAATTTCTGCTTATCGGTTTCGAGATTGGAGAGCAGACGCACTTGTTCGAAAACTTCAAACGACAGATTTTGCGCTTCGTCGATGATGAGCACGATCTCGCGGCCCGCGGCGATACGAGCGAGCAGCACGGTGTTCATTTGCGCCACGAGATCGTTCTTACTCCGCGCCAGGTGCGTTTCGCCGAGCTCGGTCAAAATCGCCTTCAGCATCTGCGTTTCAGTGAGACGCGGATTGAGAATCAGCGCTGTGTCGTAGTGCGCGGGGTCGAGCTCCGTCAGAAATTGCCGGCAAAGCGTCGTCTTGCCACAGCCCACTTCGCCAACCAGCAGAATGAAGCCCTTCCGCTCGCGCACGCCGTAGCGCAAGTGTTGCAAGGCTTCTTGGTGAGGCTGGCTCAGGTAAAGAAACTTCGGGTCGGGGGTGATGTGAAACGGCATCTCCGTGAGACCGTAGTAACTTTGATACATCAGGGTCGCAGTATCCGGCGCTCCTCCGAAAACGCACGAAAAATCTCTGCGTCGTGTCGCTCAAAATCCTTGCTGGGGCAAAGCCCCTTCCGTTTAGCTCGGCGGCACTTCTGAACTGGAACAAAACTATTCTCACCGTGTTTGCCCTGCTGTTTGCGGGTGTGACTGTGTTGGCCGGATTGTTTTTTCTGCAAATGAACCGCGAGTTGACGAACATTCGCGCTCAAGAGACGTCCAACCAGCGCCGGCTCGCCGCCGCGCAAACCAAGCTCGAGGAACAGGAACGCTACCTGCAACGCCTCAAGAGCGACCCGAAATTGCTCGAGCAAGTCATCCGCCGTAAACTCGGCTACGTGCGAACCGAGGAGTTTGTATTTCGTTTCGACGACCAGCGCCAACCATGAGCCACGCCGAACTGATCACGCGTTTTCAACAAGCCGGCCAGGGGCATGTCTTCGCCTTTTGGGCGGACCTTTCCCCTCCGCAACAACACGCGCTCGCCGATCAAGCGGCGGAAATCGATCTTGCCGAAATTGCGCGATTACACCGGCGATTGGTGGCCGAAGCGACCGGCGCGGCCACCGCGTCAGCGAGTGAACTGGCGCCCGCACCCTACATCGCGCTGCCCGGCAACGGCGGCGATGCCGCGCAATGGGCCCAGGCCCGCACGGCCGGCGAAGCTGCGTTGCGGGCGGGCCGCGTGGCCGCGTTCACGGTGGCGGGCGGGCAGGGCACGCGCCTCGGCTTCGATGGACCGAAGGGCACCTTCCAAGTGACACCGGTGCAAGCCAAGCCGCTCTTCCAAGTGTTCGCGGAAAAGATTCTCGCCGCGGGCCGGCGTTACGGACGCCCCATTCACTGGTTCATCATGACCAGTCATGCGAATCACGACGAAACGACGGCGTTTTTCGCAGGGCACGCGAATTTCGGATTGAGCAACGAACACGTGCATTTTTTCCGTCAAGGGCGGCTGCCGGCCGTGGCGCACGACGGCAAGATCATGCTCGAAGCGAAGGACGCCATGGCGATGAGTCCGGACGGCCACGGCGGCTCCTTGCGCGCGCTGCATCGCAGCGGCGCACTCGATGTAATGGAGCAGGCGGGCGTCGATATCCTCAGTTATTTCCAAGTCGATAATCCACTCGTGCGTTGTATCGACGCGGAGTTTGTCGGTCACCACCTGCTGGCGCAGTCGGAGATGTCCAGCAAGATGGTGCCGAAGGCTTACGCGGAGGAAAAAGTCGGTTTGTTCTGCGTGCAGAACGACAAGTTGGCCGTCGTCGAATACAGCGACGTGCCGATGGAATTGCAGCGGGAGACGGATGCCAGCGGTGCGCTCCGTTTCAGCGCGGGCAGTATTGCGATTCACCTGATCGACCGTGAATTCGCGCGTCGGATGGCCGCGGGCGGCGAGGCGGTAGAGTTGCCCTTTCATCGCGCCGACAAAAAAATACCGACGCTCGATGCGACGGGCAATCCCGTGAAACCGGCGAAAATCAACGGGGTGAAATTCGAACTCTTTGTTTTCGATGCGCTGCCGTTTGCACGCAATCCGATCGTGATCGAAACCGCACGGGCCGACGACTTTAGCCCGGTGAAAAACGCCGACGGCGTGGACTCGCCGGAAACTTGCCGTGCGGATCAACAGCGCCAATTCGCCCGCTGGTTGCGTGCGGCCGGCGCAGAGTTGTTCGTCGATGCGGCCGGCATGCCCCAGCACGCGCTGGAAATTTCTCCGCTGTTTGGCTACGATGCCGAGACCGTCGCAGAAAGTTGGCGCCGTCTCGTGCCCTCGCCGAATTTGCAACAACCCCTTTACCTCTCATGACCCCACTCGCATTACCCGAAAGACTTTTTGCCGCTGCCCAATCCGGTCAGTTGCTGCCCAGCACGGTCGAGAATTTCAGCGCCTGGTGGCAGGCGGGGCTGCCGACGTGGGCGCAGGAGAGCATGGCCGAGCTCGTCGCACGCGAGCAATGGGCGGAGTTGAACGACCGCTTCTACCGCTATATGGAATTCGGCACCGGCGGGCTGCGCGGGCGCACGATTGGCGCGGTCGGCGCGGCGGCGGAAACCGGCACGTTGTCCGCCGCCGGTTCTCCGGAACACGCCGGCGTCGGCAGCAATCTGCTCAATGACTTCACGCTCACCCGCGCGATTATCGGACTTTATCGCTACGTCGCCCAATATCGGGCGGAGAAAAAGGACGCGGCGCGTCCGCGCATCGTGATCGCGCACGACGTCCGTCATTTTTCGCGACATTTCTGCGAACTCGCCGCGTCGACCTGGACGAAGCTCGGCGGCGACGCCTACATTTTCGACGGCCCGCGCTCGACACCGCAGTTGAGTTTCTCGGTGCGTTGGCTCGGCGCTCATTGCGGTGCAGTGATCACCGCCAGCCACAATCCGCCGCACGACAATGGTTTCAAAGCCTACTTCGACGATGGCGCGCAAGTGACACCGCCGCACGACTCCGGCATCATCGCGCAAGTAAACGCGGTCGCACTGGCCGAGGTGCACGAATTCCAAAAGATCGACCTCCGCGCGGTAAAGACGCTCGGCGCGGACGCCGATGCGGCTTACCTCGATGTCGCGGCGCAAGCGGTGATTGATGGCGATTTGTTGCGCAAATCCGACCTGCGCGTCGTTTACACCAACATCCACGGTGTCGGCGGTGTTTCGACGATGCCGTTGTTCAAACGTTTTGGCGTTGATGTGACGCAGGTGGCGGAGCAGGCGGAATTCAATCCGCGTTTCCCGACCGTGAAATCTGCCAATCCAGAAAATGCTGAAGCACTCGCGCTCGCCGTGGCGCTCGCGGAGAAGGGCGGTCACGATGTCGTAATGGCGACCGATCCGGACAGCGATCGCGTCGGCATCGCGGTGCGCACGCGCGAAGGCAAGATGCTCGCGCTCACCGGCAATCAAACCGGCGCGCTCCTCGCGGATTATCGCGTGAGCAAATACAAGGAACTCGGCTGGATTCCTCAGGAAGGCACCGAGTCAGCCTGCATGGTGAAAACGTTTGTGACTTCGCCGTTGCAGGATGCCGTCGGCAAGGCGCATGGCGTGCGCGTGATCAACGTGTTGACCGGTTTCAAATGGATCGCGGCGAAGATGCGTGGCTACGAGCAAAAGCTCTGCGCGGTGATGGGCGCGGATTTCAATTACGACGCGACGCCGTTCCGCGAACGCGCGGCGCTGCTGCAAAAGCACAGCTCGTTCTACTTGTTCGGCACGGAGGAAAGCTACGGCTACCTGCCCAATGACTCGCTGCGCGACAAGGACGGCAACTCGGCTTGTGTGATGCTCGCGGAGTTGTGCGCGTGGGTGAAAGCGCGCGGACTGACCGTGCCGGAGTATCTCGATGAACTCTACCTGCGCTGCGGCTTCTTCCTCGAAGGGGTGATCAACATTTACTACGAAGGCGCGACCGGTGCAGCGAAGATCAAACGCATCCTCGACACGTATCGCTCGGCGCCACCGACTGCGTTTGGCGACACGGCCGTGACGCGCTTCCAGGATTTTGGCCGCGAGAAATTCTACGATGCCGACGGGGAACTGGTGCCGGCGCAGGATCTCTATTTGGTGACGTTGGCCAACGGTTACTCGTTCGCCGCGCGGGGGAGTGGCACGGAGCCGAAGATGAAATTCTATCTGTTTGCCACGGAGCCCGTCGCCTCGGCGGCCGATCTGGCGAGCGCGAAAGCCACGGCGAAAGCGACGCTCGATAGCTTGCGCGCACTGATCGAGGCTGATGCCCGCGCCCGCGCGGAACGCTAAAGGGCGAGCGACGGACGAAAAAAGAGCGGCGCAGAAATGCGCCGCTCGGGATAATCGGTTATGCGGACGCCGCCTTAGACTAACAACAGGGCCGGCTTCTCGAGCAAGTCCTTCATCGCGGCGAGGAATTGGGCACCGAGGGCGCCGTCGACGACGCGGTGATCACACGAGAGTGTGAGCACCATCGTTTGCCCGACCACGATCGCGCCGTTTTTCACCACCGGTTTCGTGACGGTCGTGCCGACGGCGAGGATGGCGGCGTTCGGCGGGTTGATAATCGCGGAGAAACGTTCGATGCCCATCATGCCAAGGTTGGAAACGCAGAAGGTGCCACCGGTGAATTCGTCGGGCTTCAATTTCTTTTCCTTGGCGCGTTTGCCGAGCGGTTTGACTTCGGCACTGATGGCGAAAACCGACTTGGTGTGGGTGTCGCGAATGACAGGAGTGATGAGTCCGTCCTCAATCGCGACGGCGAACGAGACGTGCGCGGCACCGTGGTATTGGATGCCGGTGCCGGTCCACGAGGCGTTGACACCGGGGACGCGACGCAAGGCTTCGGCGCTGGCCTTGAGGATGAAATCGTTGACGGAGAGTTTGACGCCTTCCTTTTCGAAAGCGGCGTTGAGGTCGGCGCGGACGGCGAGGAGCGGTTCGGCATCGACTTCGATTTCGAGGTAGAAGTGCGGAATCTGCGTCTTGGCTTCGAGTAGGCGCTTGGCGATGGTCGCGCGCATGTTGGTGGCGGCGACAGTGCGTGCTTCCTGAATCGGACCGGTGCGCGCGGGTGTGCCGCCGCTGAAAGTGGTGTTGCTCTTCGCGGGAGGTGCGCCGGCGGCGGCGGGCGCCGATTTCAATTTCGATGAATCGGCGACGGCGGCGAGCACGTCGGCTTTAACGACGCGACCGTGCGGTCCGGTGCCGGTGAGGCGGGCCGGATCGAGTTTGTTGATCGACGCGAGTTTGCGGGCCAGCGGGGAGATTTTCGTGCGACCAGCGGGAGACGCGGCGGCGGGTTCGGCCGGTTCAACCGGAGTTGGCGTGGCCGCCGGTGCCGCGACAGGAGCAGGAGCTGTCTCTCCTTCAGGTTCTGGATGGGATTCTTTCTGCTCGGTTTCGGTCGACGCGGCGTCAGCGGCGGGTTTCGCACCGTCAGCTTTGGCGGCGGCGGGCGCGTCAACTTTCTCGCCTTTTTCGCCAATGGCGCAGAGCGGAGCGCCGACGGCGATTTGCGCGCCTTCGGGCGTGAAGATTTTCACGAGCGTGCCGTCGAAGAACGACTCGAGTTCCATCGTGGCTTTGTCGGTTTCGACTTCAGCCAGGATGTCGCCGGACTGCACGGCGTCGCCTTCTTTTTTCAGCCACTTGATCAGCGTGCCCACCGTCATGGTGTCGCTGAGTTTCGGCATATCAATGATGTTGGCCATGGGAGAAAGGGTCGAGGGCGGGCGGTTTACTTGAGGAGATCGAGCGCGGCGTCGAAGATGCGTTCGACGTTGGGCAACTGGACTTTTTCGAGCGGCGGGCAGTAGATTGCGGGAGCGTCGATGGAGGTGACGCGTTTCACCGGAGCGTCGAGGTAATCGAAGGCTTTTTCCTGGATGATGCAGGCGACCATCGCGCCGACGGAGCAAAAGGGTTTGGCTTCTTCGACGAAGAGCGCGCGGTTGGTTTTCTTGACGGAGTTGAGGATGGTTTCCTCGTCGAGCGGGCGGATGGAGCGCAAGTCGATGACTTCGACGTTGATGTTGTGTTTTTGCTGGAGAAGTTCGGCGGCTTTGAGTGCGAGCTGAATCGGGCGGCCGTGGCCGATGATGGAGAGATCGGTGCCTTCGCGGAGGATGCGGGCTTTGCCCAGTGGCACGAGGTATTCTTCGTCCGGCACTTCGCACGATTCGCCGTAGAGCATGGTGTTTTCCATGAACATGACGGGGTCGTTGTCGCGGATGGCGGATTTCATCAGGCCCTTCGCGTCGTAGGCGTTGGAGGGGACGACGACTTTGATGCCGGGATGGTAGGCGGCGATGCCTTCGGGGGTGTGTGAGTGCGTGGCGCCGACGTTGGTGCCGCCGTTGGCCGGGCCGCGAATCACGATCGGGCAGTGCGTCAGGCCGCCGGACATGTAGCGCATGTTGGCGGCGTTGTTGAAGATCTGGTCGAAGGCGACGGTGTAAAAGCTGAAGAACATCAGTTCCATGACGGGACGCACGCCGAGGAGCGATGCGCCGATGCCGGCGCCGATGAAGGCGGCTTCGCTGATCGGCGTGTCGATGACGCGCTTCGGGCCGTATTTGGCCAACATGCCCTCGGAGACTTTGTAGGCGCCGTTAAATTGGCCGACCTCTTCGCCCATGAGGATGACGTTTTCGTCGCGCTCGATTTCCTCGCACATGGCGTGGCGGAGTGCTTCGCGGTAGGTGATGACTGGCATTGGTGGAAAGTAGTAAGGAGTGAGCTGCGGGTAGGAAGAAGCGCGGGGAGCGTTCAGTCGAAGAAGAGCGAACCGACGGATTTGCGATCGGCGGGATTATCGGCCTCCCAATAAACGTCTTTCTTGATGTCTTCGACGGTCGGGTAGGGACTCTCGTCGGCAAACTGCGCGGAGGTTTCCGCTTCGGCGCGAGCGGCGTCATCGATTTGCTTGATGAGTTCGTCGGTCAGGACGCCTTCGGTGACGAGCGCCTTTTGGTAAGTGATGATCGGATCCTTGTTCGCTTTGTATTCCTCAATTTCTTTTTTCTCGCGATAGGTCGAATCCGGATCGGCGACAGAGTGGCCACGGTAACGGTAGGTGCGAATCTCGAGCACGCTTGGTTTGGATTCGTCGTGTGCGAGTTTGAGGAGGCGGTCGAATTTTTCGCGCACTTCAAGAATGTCATGGCCGTTTTCGGCGATTTCCCACGCCATGCCGTAACCCTCAGCGCGTTGCGCCAGACTCGGGGCGGCGGACGACCGTGCCTGACTCGTGCCCATCGAATAGCCGTTGTTTTCGATGACGAAAATGACCGGCAGATTCCAGAGTGCCGCGAGATTGTAGGATTCGTGCACGGCACCTTGGTTGACGGCGCCGTCACCCATGAACGCCATGCAGGCGCCCTTCAGACCTTTGTATTTGAGGCCGAACGCCAAGCCGGTGCCGAGCGGGATTTGGCCGCCGACGATCCCGTGACCGCCCCAGAAGTGACGCGCCGGATCGAAGTAGTGCATCGAGCCGCCTTTGCCCTTTGAGCAACCGGTGTATTTGCCGTAGTTTTCGGCCATCAATTCATTCATGCCCATGCCGACAGCGAGGGCGTGACCGTGATCGCGGTAAGCGGTGATGATGTGGTCGTCCTTGCCCATCACAGAGGCGCAGCCGACGGCGATGGATTCCTGCCCGATGTAGAGGTGAAGGAACCCCCCGATTTTGCCCTGTTGGTAACTACGCAGGCAGCGCTCTTCGAAGCGACGGATGCGCACCATGTCGCGATAGAACGCGAGCAGTTCGTCCTTGCCCAAACGGGCGTTCACGGCGGCTTGCCGCGCGTTGTGCGGCGGCGCGCCGTCGTCGGTTTTGCGGGAGGAGGTGGGTTTCTTGCTCACAATTGCTTTGAGTTTAAAATGATTTTGCCGGACCAGACTCCTAACTTGTGCCTGCGGTCTGAAAGACAAGCGAAACCTTTGCCCAAACGTTGTCTTAAGGCGCTTTAACTTTTTACAAAACTTACTTCGCGGCGGGTGTCACTTGTTCCACGGTGATCTTGATCGGCGAGACCGAGCAATCCGCACGCAACGAGACGAAGTGGTCGCGATGTTGGTCGTAGATTGGCCAGAGCGCGGCGGCGTCGGTTTCGGGAATCGCCAAACCGTTGATTTGGTCGCGCGACCAGAAGGCGAATTTTCCTTCGTCGATATCCGGGGGCAATTTGTCCAAGCGAACTTTAGCCCGAAAGAGAAACATCAACCAGTGATTGTGCCCTTGGTAGGCCTTTTCCGCGATCATCGCGAACAGGTGCAAATCTTCCTGACGCAACGCGAGGCCGACTTCCTCGCGTGTTTCGCGCACGGCGCATTCGAAGGGAGATTCGCCGGTGGCCATTTCGAGTTTGCCGCCGATGGGTGACCAGACGCCGAGGTTAGGCTGCTTGGCACGCAGCATCAGCAACAATTCGCCCGCGGAGTTTTCGAGGAAGACGAGGACACTGATCTTATACGGGAGGGCGAGACTCATGGGCGTCGAGAGCGTGGCGCACACGCGCTGTCGGGCAATGATTTTTCCCGCGCGAGAAAATTGCGTCGCGGTGAATAAGTTCTTGCCGAGCAGCCCTAAGCACGGACACTCCCCAAACCCCCACCTCATGCTTTCGTCGCGAGTAGCTGTTCTAGATTGCGGTGCCAGTCACACGGCCCTTGGCGTTTTTGCCAAAGCTGGCACTGACCGCCTTCGTCTTGCGCAATTTGCGTATGAATCTTTCGTGCTCGAACCCGGGCGCGAGGAGGAATGGCTGGATCGCACCACAACCGCGTTGCGCGGACTGCGGTCGCGGGTGAAGCTGGGTGGCGCGGTCTCGGTCGTATTACCGGGGCACCTCGTGTTGATTAAGTTCATCAAGACACCGCGGGTGGACATCGCGAAGCGAGACAAGGTCATCCAATTTGAGGCGCAACAGGCGATTCCCTATGCGTTGACCGATGTGGTCTGGGGGCATGTCGTCACTGGCGAGACGGATATTGATTTGGAAGTCATGCTCTGTGCGATAAAGCGCGAAATAGTGGATGCATTGTGCGCCGCGATTGAGAGCATCGGGTTGACGCCCAAGTTGCTTCTGCCGTCGTCGCTCGCGCTGCGCGCCGCCTACGGATTGGCGCAAACGGCTCAAGCACCGACGACGCTGCTCGTCGATGTCGGTGCACGTTCCTCGACACTCTTACTTAATGAAGGCAAGCGACTCCACGCCCGGACGCTCGCCTTGGGCGGCCATAATGTTACCCAGCAAATTTCGGAAAGTCAGGACTGTGAATTCAGCGAAGCCGAACAGTTGAAGTTGTCGGGCCGCCACGCCGCCTTGTGCGCCCCTGCCGTGGAAAATTTTGTTACCCGCTTGGCACAGGAAGTGACGCGCTCGGCGTTGCATTTTCGCCGGAGCGCAGGAGCTGGCAACCCGGAGCGCGTGCTCTTGACGGGCGGCAGTTCACTGATTCCGGGGATTGCCGAGATGATGACGGCGAAACTGCACGTGCCGGTGGGCGAATTTGATGCCCTCGGTGCGGTAGAAGTGGCCCGCGCGGCGGCCGATGCGCATGTCGCCGAATTCGCGACGATGATTTCTCCGTTGATCGGGGCGGCGGCGGTGCAGATGCGCGCTGATCAACTTTCGCTGAATTTACTGCCGCCGCGCCTACGCGCCCGGGAAAATACGCGTCGCCAGCAACCGTGGCTCGCGGCGGCGGCCTGCCTCACGGCGGCGGCGTTGCTCGCCCCGCTTTTGCATTACCGCGCGTTGCACGCTGAAGTGCAGTTCAAGCTCGGCGCGCTCAATGCCCAGATTGATCCTTTGCGCGCACGCGAAGCGCAGAACCGCGTGCATCTCGAGCAACTGACCGCATTGCGCGTGCAAGTGGAAGCATTGGAACAAGTCTACAATCGCCGCGCCAATTGGCAGGCGATGTTGGCCGATTTGCAAAACCGCCTCGTGAAAGTGGAAGACGTTTGGTTCGAGCGCCTCACGCTCGCACCGGGTTCCGGCGAGGCGAATGCACCGCTACGCATTGCGGTGTCGGGCCGGATGCTCGATAAGGCAAACCCACTGGCCAATGTCAGCCCAGACACTTTCCGCCGCGTCACCGCTTTGTTGGGCGGACTCGCGGATTCTCCCTATGTAGCGGCAGTGGAAAACGAACGGTTTGATAACCGCCAACCCGGTATTCTCTACTTCGACTTCGTGCTCGTTGCGGAAACCGCCAAGCCCCTTTGACCATGGACTGGCTCAAACGTAATCCACTCTTCGCCTTAACGCTGCTGCTCTGCGCTGCAGCCGTGAGTGTGGAAGTTTACTTTCTCCAAGACATCTGGCCGAAAGCCAATCGCGCGTTGCGCCAATTGGAGCAGAAAAAACAGGAGCTGACCTGGCTGCAAGGCACGTCACCGTCCCTCACGGAAGAAAACGTGACCGCGATCGGTGACGATGTCGTAGGTGCCGAAAAGCAACTAGCGGCGGTGCGCGCCGCGTTGGCGGGCAAAGGCAAGTGGCTGTCTTCCGCGCCCGCGCGTCCGCGCGATGCGTATTTTTCAATCGCAACTTTTATTGAGCAATCCCGTGCGATGGCGGTGCGCCAACAAGTCGCGCTGCGTCCCGAAGAGCGTTTCGGCTTCACTACTCACGCGAACGAAGGCCCGGAAACAGAACTCATCCCGGC
>JAUXXD010000201.1 GCA_030681265.1 Candidatus Didemnitutus sp.
GCGCCAAACCGCCCGCAATCGAGAAGGGCGAGGATCGCCAGCTCTTCAAGGACGCGATGCTCAAGATCGGCCTCGACGTCGCGAAGTCGCGCACGGTGCGCACCTTCGACGCCGCGCGCCAAGCCGCGGACGAAATCGGCGATTTCCCGCTTATCATCCGCCCGTCCTTCACGCTCGGCGGCACCGGCGGCGGCATCGCTTACAACCGCGAGGAATTTGAACAAATCGTGCAAGGCGGCCTCGAAGCCTCGCCGACCCACGAAGTCCTCATCGAAGAATGCCTCCTCGGTTGGAAGGAATATGAGATGGAGGTCATGCGCGACCACAAGGACCAGTGCGTCGTCATCTGCTCGATTGAAAATTTTGACCCGATGGGCGTCCACACCGGCGACTCCATCACCGTCGCGCCCGCCCTCACGCTGACCGACAAGGAATATCAGGTGATGCGCGATGCGTCCTTCGCCGTCATCCGCGAAATTGGCGTCGAGACCGGCGGCTCCAACATCCAATTCTCCGTCGATCCGAAAACCGGCCGCCAGGTCGTGATCGAGATGAATCCGCGCGTGTCGCGCTCGTCCGCGCTCGCGTCGAAGGCCACCGGTTTTCCCATCGCCAAGATCGCGGCGAAACTCGCCGTCGGTTACACGCTCGACGAGTTGCGCAACGACATCACGCGCCTCACGCCCGCCAGCTTCGAACCGACGATCGATTACGTGGTGACGAAGATGCCGCGTTTCGCGTTCGAGAAATTTCCCGGCAGCAACACCACGCTCACCTCCGCGATGAAATCCGTCGGCGAGGCGATGGCGATCGGCCGCACTTTCAAGGAGTCGTTCCAAAAATGTCTGCGCTCGCTCGAAACCGGCGCGCGCGGCTGGGGCGGCGGCGGCAAGTGGGGCCACGACGATTTGCCGGATGAGCAAACCATCCGCCAAAAACTCGGCACGCCCAACGCCGAACGCGTTTACTTCCTTCGCTGGGCCTTTCTCTCCGGCATGACGGTCGAACAAATCTTCGACCTCACGAAGATCGATCCGTGGTTCCTCCACCAATTGCGCGAACTCCACGAGATGGAACTCGCCCTCAAGCAGCTCACGCTCGCCACGCTCGACGAGCGCACGCTGCGCCGCGCCAAACAATTCGGTTTCTCCGACGCGCAACTCGCGCACTGCTTCGGCGTCGAGTTCGACCTCATGCGCGCGCACCGCAAGCAAGCGGGCGTCACCACCACCTTCCGTCTCGTCGACACCTGCGCCGCGGAGTTCGAGGCTTTCACGCCTTACTACTACTCCAGCTACGGCGACGAAAACGAGGTCATGCCTTCGGCGAAGAAGAAAATCATGATCATCGGCGGCGGCCCGAACCGCATCGGCCAGGGTATCGAGTTCGACTACTGCTGCGTGCATGCGTCGTTCGCATTGCGCGAGGCGGGTTTTGAAACCGTGATGGTGAACTCCAATCCGGAAACCGTCTCGACCGACTACGACACGTCGGACCGTCTCTACTTCGAACCGCTCACGCTCGAAGACGTGCTCGAAATCTACGAACAGGAAGGTTGCAGCGGCGCCATCGCGCAATTCGGCGGCCAGACGCCGCTCAATCTCGCCAGCGCGCTCAAGGCCCGCGGCGTGAACATCATCGGCACCTCGCCGGAAAGCATCGACACCGCCGAAGACCGCAAGCTCTTCGCCGCCGTGCTCAACGAGATCAAACTCAAGCAGCCCGACAACCGCATCGCACTCAGCGAAGCCGAAGCGCTCTCGCAGGCGCAGGAAATCGGTTATCCCGTGCTCGTGCGTCCGTCGTTCGTGCTCGGTGGCCGCGGCATGTTCATTCTCTATAGCGAAGCCGAGCTGAAGGAAGTCGTGCGCCAAGTCTTCGACGTCATGCCGGGCAAGCCGGTGTTGATCGACAAGTTCCTCGAAGACGCGATCGAGCTCGACGTGGATTGCATCAGCGACGGCGAAACCTCGCTCGTCGGCGGCATGCTCGAACATATCGAGTTCGCCGGCGTGCATTCCGGTGACGCCGCGATGGTGATGCCACCGCACACGCTTTCGAAAGAAATGCTCGGCACCGTTCGCGCCGCCACCTACGCGCTCGCGAAAGCGCTCAAGGTTGTCGGCTTGATGAACGTCCAATTCGCGATCAAGGACGGCGAACTCTACGTGCTCGAAGTCAACCCGCGCGCCTCGCGCACCGTGCCGTTTGTCGCCAAGGCGATCGGCGTGCCGCTGGCGAAACTCGCCGCGCGCGTCATGGCCGGCGCGAAACTCGCCGACCTCGGTTTCACCAAGGAAATTCAGCCGAAGCATTGGTGCGTGAAGGAAGCCGTGTTCCCATTCAACCGCTTCCCGGGCGCCGCCATCGTGCTCTCGCCGGAAATGCGTTCCACCGGCGAAGTCATGGGCCTCGACGACGATCTCGGCATCGCTTACGCGAAAACGCAGATGGCCGCCAAGCCCGCGTTGCCCGTCTCCGGTCAGGTTTTTATCAGCGTCAAGGATTCCGACAAACCGCACGCGGTCGCCCTCGCCCGCGGCTTCATCGAACTCGGCTTCACCGTCTGCTCAACGACCAACACCGCCCGCTTGCTCGCCGAACACGGCGTCACGGTGAAATCAGTTTACAAGCTCAACGAAGGTCGCCCGAACTGCGTCGATATGCTCAAGAACGGCGAAATCCAATTCGTCGTGAACACGCCGCGGGGGATGATCCCGCGCCACGACGAAAACGCCATCCGCGCCGCCGCGTATTCCAACAACGTCGCCATTTCGACGACGCTCACGGGTGCGCGCGCCGCATTGAACGGCATCCGCGCCATGACGCAGAAGCGCATCCAAGTCCGCCCGATCCAGGAATACCGCTACAACACGGTGCCGATGGTGTGAGTGGCATGAGCGCGCCCGCGACACTGGTGGCATTGCTCCACGGTCCCGACCAACGCGGATTGGTCGCGCGCACGGCAAATTGGATCTTCGCGCGCGACGGCAATATTTTGCACGCGGATCAACACCGCGACGCAGAGGCCGGAATTTTCTTTCAACGCATCGAGTGGGTGCCAGCCAAGGCGCCCGCGTTCGAGGCGCGGCAATTTCTCGCGCACGCGCGCGACGAGTTGCACATGCACGCCGCGGTCACGAGTTCGACTCACCGTCCGCGCGTCGCGCTGTTCGTTTCGAAGGCCGATCATTGTTTTCACGACCTGGCGCTGCGCTGGAAGGCGGGCGAATATCCGTGCGAACTTGTCGCCGTGATTTCCAACCACCGCGACCTCGCCGCCGCCGCCAAAGCCTACGGCCTGCCGTTTTACTTCCTGCCGGTTGCGGCGGAGCGCAAAGCCGCCGCCGAGGCGAAGCAACTGGCGTTGCTGCGCAAACTCCGCGTCGAACTCGTGGTGCTCGCCCGCTACATGCAGGTGCTGTCGGCGGACTTCCTGACCAAATTCGGCCAACCGGTGATTAACATTCACCATTCCTTCTTGCCGGCCTTCGCCGGTGGTCGTCCGTATCACCAAGCCCACACGCGCGGCGTGAAAATCATTGGTGCCACGGCGCATTACGCGACCGCCGTGCTCGATGACGGCCCGATTATCCATCAGGATGTCATTCGCGTCACGCACCGGCACGGCGTCGAGGACCTGATTCACAAAGGCCGCGATTTGGAGAAAATGGTGCTGGCGCAGGCGGTGCATTGGCACCTCGAAGGGCGGGTGCTGGTTTACGGCAATAAGACCGTGATCTTCGACTGAACCGGGGCGGTGCACCCGAAAGTGGTGCCGATGACGTCGGGAACTGCTTTCTGCCTTGAGCGCGCCCGTGGGGTTTCTCATTGTGCGCGATTCACATGACCAACGAACCGACCAACACTCCTCCGGCGCACGACCCCGCAAATTCTACTCTGAGCGTCGGCGCTGAGGATTTTGCCAACAAGGTGCATGACTTCTGGGAGAAAAATCGCTCCCTGATTTTCATCTTTATCGCGGCGGTGATTTTCTCGCTCCTCGCCGCGGAAGGTTGGGAATGGTATCAAGCCGACCGCGAGCGCGGCGTGCAACAAGCCTACGCCAAGTTGGGCGACGGCACCGAGGGACTGCAAAAATTTGCCGCCGCCAACTCCGGCCACGCGCTCGCGGGCGCCGCGCTCCTGCGTCTGGCCGATGCCGCCTACACCAAGGATGATTTCCGCACCGCCGCCACGACCTACGCCAAGGCGGAAGCGACGTTGGCGCACACCGCGCTCCGCAGTCGCGCCCGTCTCGGCGCCGCCATGAGCCAGCTCGCCGCGGGCGACCGTGCTCCCGCCGAAGCCGCACTCAAGGCCCTCGGCAACGACACCAAGGCCGTCGCTGCGATTCGCGCCGAAGCTTCCTACCACCTCGCCACGTTGTTGCACGAAGCGGGCAAGAACGAGGAAGCCAAACTTGTCATCGCAGAAATCACCAAGATCGATTCGACCGGACTCTGGGCGCAACGCGGCTTCATGCTGCGCACCCAACTCGAAGGTCCTGCCGCTCCTGCCGCTCCCGCGGGCGATCTGGGCATCCAGTTCAAAGCCGGCGGTAAGTAAGCGAGGCGTTCACGCGCATTTCCTGCGCACCCAAAAATTTCGGCGGCCTCCGGGCCGCCCTTTTTTTTGCGACCGAACGCGGCGCTGCGGATACTTTGGCGATACGCCGGCTTACGGCAACACGACGCGGAGTCGCACGAATTGGCGTCCGCTTTCGTGGGCAGGAATGAGGATGGTCACGAGGCCCGTTTGGGCATCACCCAGCGTCGCGAAATCCGTCCACGCCACCAGATCGGTGCTCGTTTGCACGTTGATGGTGGCGCGGCCCACAGAGTCCGCCGTGCGCGTGAAGCGCAATGTGGCGCCGTGGTTGACGAAGGTGAACGTCGGCATGATCGCCGCGGCATCGGCGAGGGTGGGATTACCGCCGAGCACGAATTCGGCGGCGTTGGGCAGACCGTCGGCGTCGGGATCGGCGTTAGCCTGCGCGTTGTTGCCGGTGAGACCGAAACTTTGCGCCCAGTCCGCGAAGTTGAGGCTGGGATTTTGCGCTCCATCAATCAGGAGCGAGTAGATTTGGGCGTGGTTGGTCAGCGTGCCTTGATAGGAAATGACCGCTTGGTAAACGCCGGCGACGGACGGCGCGGCGAGGTAGACTTGCTCGACGTTGTCGGTGTTGTTGACGCCGGTGGTGGCGTTTTCGGACAGGGAGGCCTGCGTCCACGTGCCGACAAAGGGCATGACGTAGGGCAGGTGCGTGGTGTCGTTGGGGGCGATGAGTCTCAGATCGAGATTGTTGCGCAGGGTGGCCGTGCGGTTGTCGGCACCGGTGAGACCGGGGCCGCTGGGATCGGTCCAACAGAGCGTGACGCGAATGGGCGAGGTGCCGTCCCACCTGAATTCGTGCGTTTCTGTCGTGACGGTGGTCGTGAGTTGGCGCTCGGACAGACGCGACTTGCCGGGATGGGCGGCGTGGTCGCGGAGGAAATGGGCGGCGGCCATGGTGTTCAGCATGCCCCAGCCGGAAATGTAATCGGGGCCGGGGTTTTCGAGGTCGTCGGCGGTGTGAATGAGGAGGCCCTTGAGCGTGCTGGCGCGCATCGCTCCGCCGGGAAACAGGCGGCGATAAAGCTGCACGAGCAACGCCGCGGAACCGGTGACACTGGGCGCGGCCATGCTGGTGCCGCCCTTCGAACCATAGGAGGTGTCGCTGGCAAACGTGGACGAGGTGAGGCTGACGCCGTTGGCGACGAGGTCGGGCTTGATGCGTCCGTCATCGGTCGGTCCCCACGAGGAGAAGCTAGCTTGGGTTGCTTTGGCCAAATCGCGTGCGCCCCCCGTGACAGCGTCGGCGACGGCACCGACGGAAAGAACATTCTTGGCGATACTGTCGAGGCGGAGGGTGTCGTAACCGCCGCGGTAAACGCCGTCGCCGGGCGGATGCAGGGCCGGGTTGTAGATGAGCGGCGTCGTGCTGGTGCTGGACAGGTAAACGGTGTCGCCGGTATTCGGGCCATCGTTGCGGTGATTGCCACCGCTCCGGACCATCAGCAGATAAGGCAGGGCATAGGCGACGGCGTCGGTGTCACGCCGACTCGTGTTGTAGCGGCCAAAATTTTCATCAAACGCGGTGGCGGTGGTGCCGGTGCCATACCAAGTCCAGGAGTTGTTGGCGCTGCTTTCCCAACCGGCGTCGCCGCCATAACTATGATTGGAAAGGTAGAGTTTTCCGGCTTCTTCCGGCTGGGCGGCGCCGCTGGCCGTGAGCTCTGCGTTGGCGTTGGTCGAGTCATAGGCGTCGATCGTGGCTTCAGGTGCCATGCCGCGCGCCGCAGAGTTGATGCCGGCGGCGATCATCGTCCCCGCCACGTGGGTGGCGTGGTCGGACATGGACATCCCCGTTTGCCTCGGTGTGACACGTCCGCCGAATTCCTGATGGGTAAGGCGCGGCATCCCGCCGGCCTCCCACAAGCCGATCGTCACGCCGACTCCGCTGAGCGAACTCGGCGCGGCTTGCGCCAAATCGGTGGCGGCGGAAATGGCAGCGTTGAGATTTTCGGTGACGTGGTAAAGCAGACGCCCGTCTTCCATACCGACGAGTTGCCGGATGCGTCCGTCGGGCAACACGACGCGGGTGGGCTGCCCGAGCAACGACGCCAGTGCTTCGGCGGCGGCGAGATTTTCTCCTTCCAGTTGCCGGATAGCCGCGACGACGCGGGCGCGGATAACAGGATCGGAGAGATCACCGGCGGCGGCCAAGATGTCGGCGATACTCGCGGAGTGTGAGGTCGCGGCGTTCGCGGCCAGTTGCGCTGGTGCGGTTGTCGCGGCGGCGTCGGCAAGCGAAACCGCGATTGCAGGAGTCACCGCCACCGCAGCTTGGGCGATGGCGGGCGGCAGAGGCGTCGGTTGCCGGGGTATGCGCGTCTGCCACCACCAAAAGCCTGCGCCGACTAGCAGCGGTAGCAAAAGAATGGAGAGACGGCGGTGCATGGAGAACGGGACAGACCCATTGGCTGGGTTCAGCAGTTATTTCATTCGTCGTGGGTCCAATACCCCGAGGATGGCTTTGGCTTGGTAGGTGTAGCTGCGAGCGCCAGTGAGCAGACGAGTGACCACTCGCTGGCGCTCGCAGCTACAAGAATCGGATGAGCTTTTGCTGGCACGTGGTGGTGTTTGGCCAATTGCTTCGAGGACATTTACTCTACGCCGTCTGGGCAAGGCGATTGGCTTAAGTAGTTTTACGCGAGGCGCGGCGAAAAAAATGCCCGCCGGAGAGGGCGGGCAAGGGAGGGTCGGGTCGCTGGCGCTCCCCGCTACCGAGGAGTGGTTTGCCGGGTCGCTGGCGCTCCCCGCTACCGAGGCGGGCTCAGGCCTTCAGGGCGGTGCGGCGTTGCCGGCGGCGGTGGGCTACAACGCCGAGCAACGCCAACGCGCCGAAGATCACGGCGTAGGTCGAAGGCTCAGGAATCGCGGTCCACACCAAGCCTAGTTCGTTGCCGTTGAGTTGTGTGGTGAAGGTGCCGAAGTTCGACCACTCATGCTGCGGCGTGCCGACGATGAGCGACGTGCCGGCGATGCTGCCCGCGCCGCTGATCAGCGTCCACGAGCGGTTGGCGGTCCAGAAGCTGTCCGCCGACGGGGCGGTGTCGTTGTTGAAGAGGAGATTGAGCAACGCGCCACTGTTCAATGTGACGGTGCCGGCGTTGAGGATGTGATTGAAGTTGGTGCCCGCGCCCGTGGTGCTGAGGGCGTTGAGGCCCCAGTTGAAGGCGGAACCGGAGCTGAGGAGCAACGTCGCGCCGTTGGCCACGCTGAGCGAACCACTGAGTGCGCCACCATCGGCGACGGTGACCGCGCCGCTGAAAGAGCCGGTGCCGTTGAGAATACCGCCGCTGCCGACAGCGATGGGGTTGGCGAGGCTGATGCCGTTGGCGATCGAGAGCGTGCCGCCAATGATATTCACCGAGCCGCTGCCGAGGGCGCTGTTGTTCTGCGCGCTGAGCGTGCCGGCGTTGATCGCGGTGCCGCCGGAGTAGGTGTTGGCGCCGGAGAGCCCGAGCGTGCCCGCGCCGGTCTTCGTCAGCACGTTGCCACCGCTGCCGGAGAGGACGGCGGAGACGAGCAAGCCGGCGCTGGTGCCGGTGGAGCTGCCGACGTCGAAGGTGCGGTTGCCGTTGAGGTTGACGCGGCCGGAGAGCGTCGAGCCGTTCGGGTTGCCGGTGCCGACGTAGCTGACGTTGCCGCCGAGGGTGAGCAGGCCGGCGCCGGTGCTGAGATTGTTTGTCACGTTCGTGCCGCCGGTGCCGCCGAAGGTGAGCGAGCCGATGGTCTGGTTGTGGCCATCGAGGCTGAAGAGCGCGGTGGCGTTGGCGACGATGGCGTCGACTGCGACGTTGACGCCGCTGACGAGACGATCGTTCGCACCCGTTTGCGCGATGCCGTTGCGCACGATGAGGTCGCCGGTGAATTGATTAGCGCCGGCAAACGTGAGAATGCCTTCGCCGAGTTTTTCGAAGCCGCCCGTGTTGCTGGCGGCGAGGCCGGTGGAGAGCGTGATGCTTTGGCCGTTGGTGTTGATCTTGATCGGGCCGGTGCTGTTGACGATGCGCGACGAGAAATCGGTGGTGACACCGGTGCCGTATTTCAACGTGCCGCCGCCGAAGGTGAAGTCGCCCGTCGTGCCCGCCGCCGCGGCGTTGCCGAGGGTGAGGATGCCGCCGTTGAATTGCGTGCCGCCGGTGTAGGTATTGACGCCGCTGAAGGTGACTTCGCCCGCGCCGGTTTTCGTCACCGCTACGGTGCCGAAGCCGCCGTTGTTGTCGGCGATCACGCCGGAGAAATTACCGCCCGTGCCGCCGTTCGCGCCGACCGTGAGGCGGCTTTGCACGCCAATCATCGGACTGCCGGCGTTGTTGAAAATCGTGCCGCTGCCGCTGAGCGCGCCAACCGTGGTGTTGTTGACGCCGTTGAGATCAAGCTTTGCGTCGGCGTTGACGGTGAGCGAGGCGCCGACCCCGAGGAGATTCGGGCTCTCGCCTTGGAGCTTCACGGTGAGCGTGTTGGCGAGCGTCACGTTTTCGCTGAAGCTGCTGTTGTCCGTGCCCGCGAGGATGAGCGTGCCCGTGCCGCCGAAGACGGCGCCGGTGGAGGTGGCCGAGCCGGTAGCCGGAGTTGTAGCTAGCAGATCTCCTGTGATAGTCGTGTGGTTGTTGACGTTGAGGTGCAGTGTGCCGCTGGTGCCAGTCGCCTTAAAGAAGCTGACATTGCCGGCGAGGATCAGATCGGCGCCGGTGATGGTCGGGAGCGTGACGCCGTTGTCGCGTCCGCCGACGGAAGTGGCGATGCCGAGCGTGAGCGCTTGTGCGACGTTGAGCACGCCGGTGTTGAAACGGAACGCGGAGGTGCTGGCGCTGGTGCCGAGGGCGTTGCCGTCGCTGATGACGAGCGTGCCACCGTCGATCGGCGTGGCGCTTTGCGAGCCGATACCCACCGGACCGGTGAGACCGCTGTTGTCGCCGGTGAGCACCAAGGTGCCGAGCCCTTGCTTCACGAAACCGCCGGTGGTGGCGGAGGTGAGGTTGGAGGAAATGACGAGGTCCTGCGCGGCGTCACCGTTGGCGACGACGATGTTGCGCGAGGCGGAACCGAGGGCGAGCGTGGTCGCGGAAATCGTGCTGGAGGTCGCCGCGGCGGTCGTGGTGATGCCGCCGTTTTGCGCGAGCGTGCCACCGCTGATGCTCGAGGCGTTCATCGTCAACGTGCCGCTGTTGGTCAGCGTGCCGACGTTGTTGATCGTGGCGGAGGCGAGCGTGGCGCTGGAGATGGTGGCGTTGAAGCCGCCGAGGTTCAACGTGGTGCCGGACGACATGAGCAACGCGCCCGAAGCGATCGCCTGGTTGGCGCCGGCGGTAATCGTGCCGCCGGCAATCGTGGTGGAGCCGGTCGCGGTGGACGTGGTGCTCATCGTGACGTTGCCGGTGCCGCTCTTCGTGAACGCGCCCGCGCCGGACAGCGTGCCCGAGTAGGTGCCATCGGTGTCCTGCGCCAATTCGAACTGCGCGTTGTTGGTCACGTTCTTCGTGCCGATGGTGCCGGTGTCGCTCTTGAGTTTGCCGAGGGCGACGGTGATGCCGCCGGCGAGTGCGCTTTGGTTGCCGCTGAGCACGAGCGTGCCCGCGCCGCCCTTGGTGACGCCGCTGCTGGTGCTGAGGGCAGAGGAAATCGTGGTGGTGTCGCTCGCGTTGTTGACGTCGATCCCGAGACCGGTGCTGGCGTTGCCGTTGGTGATGGTGCCGCCGGTGAGAGAGACATTGGCGGCGGTGACTTTCACGCCGCCGGCGGTGACTGCATCGACCGTGATGGTTTGGTCGGCGCCGCCGAACTCGGCGACGGTCGCGGCGTGGGTGGTGTTGTTCCACGCCGTGGCGTTGTTGGAGAATTTGGTCGCGCTGGTGTTCCACGTGTCGCCGCTCGCACCGCTCCAGATCAACGAAGCCGCAGCGGCGTTGCCGCTGGCGGTGATGATCAAGTCATCGATGGCGAGGCCTTGGCGGGAACCAGCTTCCGCGCCGCCGGCGTAGGCGAAGCCGAGGTGAATGCTCGCGCCATTCGCGATGCTGAGGCCGGTGAGGGTCGTCGTGTAAGTCACGCGATTGGCCGCATCGTCGCCGTTGAGGGCGGTGCCGTTGGTTGTGACGTTAAGGGCGTTAAATGTCATGCCCGCCAACGGAGTTTGGATCGCGTTGGTGACGGCACCGCCCGCGCTGACGACGGAGTAGCCGACATTGATGAAGCTCGCGCGCGACGTATTAGCGCGCCATTGTTCGCCGGTGTAAGTGATGACCAGCGAAGTGATCGTGCCACCCGAGACGTTGGTGAAGGTTGCTGCCGTGCCCGCCCAATTATTGGTGTTGGTCGAAACACCGTTGTGCGTGCCGAACGAGCCAGAACCCAAAATGCCCAATGCCTTGTCAGAGGTGGTATTCGCGCCATAAGCACGAAAGCTCCCCGTGGTTCCGTTGCCGATATCGGTATTTTGAAAATTCGTGCTGGGCGTAATCGTTGCGCCGGTGTTGGACGCGATGAAGTAACTCCATGCGCTGCCGCGCTGAGCCGCGCTGGTCGTTGTGTTGACGTTCAGGTTGTCGCTGAACGTCGGCGCCACGCTGCCGGTGACAGAAGCAAACGTATCAAAATTCTCCGTGATGGTGGCGCCGAGCGTCGTGATTTGGTATTGCGCGTGCGCGGCGGGCAGGGCGGCAAAAAGCGCGGCGGTGCAGGCGGCAAGCAACAGGCTTGGCCGGGAAAAGAGGCGGCGGGTAGATTCCATAGAACTTAGGTGTGCTCGAGGTTGACCAACTAACTGGCGATAGGTTGGGAAAACCGCGTGCTGACACAAGCCGCTTTATGCCTTCGCCGGGACTTATTTACCGCAGATTTTACTCAAGTTTTTTTAACTGAGGAGACAGGAGGAAGGAGACAGGAGTCAGGAGCTGGGAGGATGATGCGAATTTCTCTGGGGCGAGTGTTGGGAGGTTTGGTTGAGCTGGTGCTTGATGATTTCGTAGCAGCCTCAATTCCACCGGATTGCTTCCTCCTGACTCCTATCTCCTGAATCCTGTCTCCTGTCTCCTGACTCCTTACTCCTGTCTCCTTCCTCCGTGGTTCCCAGCCGAGTCGCTTTACGTTAACGACTCGGCGTCAGCGCGGCGGGGCGCACGCGAAAAATGCGCATCTGGTAACGCGCGGCGGCGGGCGAACCGTAGTAGGGCAACGGCTCCAGCCACTCCGGCGGACGGCCGACGGGATTGGCCAGTTGCCACGCAAGCGTCTGCCGCGGATCGACGCCGCCGCGACCGGCTTTCACCCACGCCATCTGCTCCGCGAGCACGGGATCCTGCTGCACGATGACGTGCGTGATGCCGCGTTCGCGCACGAGGCGCAGCGCCGTCTCGCCGGTCGTGTCGGCAAAAAAATCCGCCGCCGCGTGCACACCGGCGAGATTTTCCCAATAGAGCGACCCCGTGCCCTGCACACCGCCGAAGAAATGCAGCGAAGGCGTCTGGCTCGGCCCCGACATCACGCGCACCGGCCCGAGTTGGGCGAGGCGTTTCAGATTAAAGGCGACGTCGCGGCTCGCGAGACTCCAGCCGACGTGCGGCAAGATGATGCCCGCAGCGGCCTGGCGTTGCGCGGTCTGCCACGCGAGCACGAGCATGCCCGCGAGCGGCACCAGCGCAGCCCACGGCAATACGCGTCCGCTCCACCGCACCGCAGTGGACGGCGATGCGGCCCACTCACGCCACAACACGATGAGCAACACGGCGAGCGCGGGGCTGACGAGATTTGACCAACGCACTTGGTAAAGCGTCCACGCCGCGAGCATCGCCGCCGGCACGAGGGCAAGCAGCAACACGGCGCCGCTCGGCCCGGCGTGCCGCCGCCGCCACCACGCCCACGCAGCGAGCGGCAACACGAGCGGCAACAACGCGAACTCGCGGAAAATTTTGAACCACATGCCCGCGTCCGCCGCCGTGATCAGCGGTTGGAAATTCATGATGTCGTCGTGCAGCCGGCGCATGGCGGGATCGCGCAACGCGTGCCACTCGCGCGGTCCGAGCAGCAACGCCACCGGCACGGCGAGCAGGAGCAGGAGCGACGGCGCGAGCGTGTTCCAGTTGAGCCGCGTGCCCGGCGCGGCGCGCCACGCGGCGAGACGCGCGAGCAAATCACCACCCGCCCAGAACGCGGCGGCGTAGAGCGGGTGGTTGACCTCGAGCCGCATCCGCGGCCAGCCCGGAAAATATTCCAGCGCGTAAAACGCCAGACTGGCGAGCGCCGCCGTCGTGCCCCAACGCCGCCAGAGCGTGCCGTCCCACGCCGCGTCGTCGCGCGGTCGCGCCAGCAGCGTGGCGACGATGGCGGCGAGACCGACGCTGCCGAAGACGACGATTTGTTGCGTGGCGCCGAACCACAAACCGAGCGCGCCAAAAATTCCACCCGCGGTAAACCAACGCCGCGCGACCTCCGCCGTGGGCAACCACGCGGGAGCCGTGGGGCCGGTGCGCGTCCAGCCCGCGCCGCCGAGCACGACGCACAAAATACCGCCCGCCGCCGCGAGCGCGTGCAAGCCGTGGTGGCCGGGGCGACCGTAGGCGAACGCCCATTCGATCCCCGGCAACGCCGCGAACAACAACACGAGCGCGCCCGTGCGCGCGACGCCGAGCGGACGCGCGAGCAACGCGGCGCCCATTGCCAGCAACAACCAGAAGAGCGCGGGATTCGACCACAGCGCGGCGGACTCGATTGCGTTATGCAACGGTTGTCCGGTGACGAGCGATTCGACCGAACCGCACGCAATCAGCCACCAACTGAACGGCGCGCTCCAATGCACGGCGCGGCCCGCGGGCACGTTGTCGAGGTCGGTGTGACGCAGGCGCAGCGAGCCGGTGCGCACCATTTCCTGCGCGTAGCGAATCCAGTAATAGCAGTCGTTATCGAGGAAGATGCGCGGCGGCGCGGCGAATTCCGGAATGAGTCCGCCCCATTGCGCGCGACCGGCGATGCCGCTTGGCGCGGGCGCTTGCGACGGTGCGATCCACGTGCGTTCGAGCGAGGCGGCGTGCAAACCGAGGAGCAACGCGGCCCCGAGCAGCGCCCCGGCGAGCCAGAGCCAACCGAGGCGCGGCAGTGCAAAAACGGACGGCGGCGCGCTCACGGTTTCGAAGGCGCGGCGTCTCCGGGTTGCGTGATTTGCACGTCGTAGAACGGCGCGATTTCCGGCCGCAAACGATGCGCGGAGAAAAGACGATCTTGAATGAGCGCGAAGAAAAGGCCGGGCTGCATGACTTGGCGCGCGGCACTCATCAGGCCGGCGGCTTCGGCGAAACGCTCGTGGCGGAGCGAGATCGCGGCGGCGGTGAGAATCCAGTCACCAGCGGGCGGACGCGCGGCGAGTTGCGCGTGGATGTCGGCTTCGAGTTCTTTTTCCTGACCGGCTTCGATGCGGGCGAGGCGGAATTTGAAGGCGTAGAGGACTTCGCCGGGGTTGGCCTGCATCGCGCCACGCAGGGCGATGATGGCGTCGGCGGCGCGGCCGAGGTGGCGCAGGCTTTCGCTCATGTTGTAACGCGGCAGCGGATTTTCCGGCTGGGCTTCGCTCGCCTGCATGAACTCGAGCAGCGCGGCGGCGTGGTCGTTGGCCACGCCGTGCATCGTGCCGAGCAAGATGTGGCTGGCCGCGACTTCCTCGCCCTTGTCGATCGACGTGCGGGCGAGCGCGCGGGCGGCGGCGAAGTTGTGCAAATTAAACTGGCCGACGGCGCGTTGATAATCGATGCCACGCAACAGCGGGTCGCCGGTCTGTGCTTCGAGGAAGAGCGCGTCCGCCTCGGCGTAACGGCGCTGGAGTTGCGCATGGATGGCATCGCGCAATTTCTCGCCCGCGGGCGTGAGCTTGGCTTCGACGCCCGGTGGCAGGCCGGTGGGCGAGGTCGGCGCGTCGGGTGAGGGGCGGAGCCAGAACCACGCGCCGAGACAGAGCAAGACGACACCGCCGAGCAGGAGCGGAGACAGCCAGTAGCGAGCAGGGGGAGCGGAAGGCGACATGGGAACGAGAGGCCACCCCAGTTTGCGCGCGACGCGTGCTCAGAGGGAAGCACGAAATGGACGCGCGGCTACGCTCGGAGGGAATTGGAACCACGGAGACACCGAGAGCACGGAGGGACTCGGCAGAAATGCAGAGATCACCACGAAAGACACGAAGGACACGAAAGGGGATGGTTCGTCGGATAGGTTGCGCGCTTGTCGCGCAACGTGGTGCGGCAAGCGCACCACCTACGCCTGATAGAACGCTGCGTTCTCCGTGTCTCTGTGGTTCAAAATTTCCCCACTCAAACTTCTCCGAATTCGTGTGGGTTCGTGTCCGTTCGTGGTTGGCTCCGGTTCCGATTTTAGGATTCGCCGCGCGAGAGACAGACCAGAAATACAGAGGCCACCACGAAAGACACGAAGGACACGAAAAGGGTGAGGCCGGTGTGAGAGTGTTTCTGCCGAATGGGCAATGCGCGCTCGTTGCGCCACGTGGCGTGGTCAGCGCATGAATTTACACCCTTCGTGACTCTGCGTCTCCGTGCCTCCGTGGTTCAAATTGGTCGCGTGAAAGGGTGCGGTGGCCGGACACAAAAAAGCCCGCGCGAACGCGGGCTGAAACTTTTGCTCGGGCGACGCGATTTACGCGGCGTGCTTTTGGCGGCGGCGGTGCGCGATCACACCGACGAGCGCCAACGCACCGAAGATCGCGGCGTAGGTGGACGGCTCGGGGATGGCGGTGTAGGAAAGCGAAAAATCATCGATAGCAAGTCCATGGTCGGTGCCGGAATGATCAACGTCACTAAAACGAATGGCGAGATACTGGCCGCTGGTGAGGGTAATGCTCGAAACATCCAATGATAAGGAGGTGCGATTGGCCGAGAGGTTGCCATTCAGTGCCCCCGCGCTTCCTCCAGTGATTGGGCTGGTGAAGGTTAGCCCATTTAGTTGGGTCCAACCGGTGTCAATGTTCGGAGTAAACGAGGTAATGTTCGAGGAACTGAGCTGATACCAAACGGTTATTGATTGCGCGGCGGCAGCGCTATTGCGCCATTGCTCGCCGACGTAACTTAGGGTGCCCAGTGTGGTGGTTCCGGCTGCGTTATTCTGAAAGGTAACTCCCCACGCGAAGTGGCCGGCAGCAGCGTTGCCAGATCCAAGACTACCCAAAGCACGGTCGGATGCGGAGGTAGATCCATAGCTGTAGAGATTCCCCCCGGTGCCGCTGCCGGTATCTGCTGCGATTGTCGTGCCGGTGCCGCTGCGCTGAGCATACCAATTGGCGAGCGTGGAATTGTCAGTCCAAGTGGCACTAGAGGAAGAGATCAGGGTGTCGAAATTTTGAGTATAAGTTCCGCTGGCGGTGATTGAAACCTGCCCGAAACCGACGTGGGCAAGCAGGGAGAATGCGGCGACGGAGGCAAAGAGGCGGAGGCTTTTCATGGGGAGGTAGGCCAAGAGAAATAGCCGGGTGAATCGGTGGAGCAAGCCATAAACCGCTCAAGTTGGCCGGAAGTGTGCCGATGGGCGGTGGCCGCGCACAAAAAAGCCCGCGCGCACGCGGGCTGAAAGAGTGGGCAGGTGACGCGACTCAGGCGGCGCGTTTTTGGCGGCGGCGGTGCGCGATCACACCGACGAGTGCCAACGCAC
This sequence comes from Candidatus Didemnitutus sp., assembly GCA_030681265.1. Taxonomy (GTDB): domain Bacteria; phylum Verrucomicrobiota; class Verrucomicrobiia; order Opitutales; family Opitutaceae; genus Didemnitutus. The sequence continues at coordinate 16,252 of JAUXXD010000201.1, forward strand.
CGAAGAGCGCGGCGTAGGTGGACGGCTCGGGGATGATCGAGAGATTGCCCGTGCTCTGCGAGAAGCTCAGCACTTGCGAGCCACTGGTGAGCGACCAGACGCCGCTGTTGTTGGTGAACGTGCCGACGTAGCTACCGGTGGCGGCGATGGACGAGAAGGCGCCCGCGCTACCGCTGCCGGAGAGGGCGAAGAGGCTGAGCACGTTGCCGTCGGCGATGGTGTTGCCAAAATTCAAATTGAAGGCGCCGCCGTAGGTAAGGAGGCCGGACGTGATATTGATGCCGTCGTAGGTGGTGCCGCGGGTGGTGCCGTTGATTTCGAAGTTGGTGATGCTGTCGCTGTCGAGGGTGAGGCCGTTACTGAATGTGAGGATGCCGGGGCTGTTGCCCGGAGCGAGGATACCGCCGCTTTGGATGGTGGTCGCGCCGCCGATCGTGCCGCTGCCGGAGAGTGTGCCGCCGGAAGCGACGGTCACGGAGCTGTTCGCATGGGTGGAGCCGTTGACGATCAGTGTGCCCTCGTTGATGGTCGTGGTGCCGGAATAGGTGTTGTTGCCGGAGAGCGTGGCGGTGCCGGCAGTGGATTTGATCAAACCGGCGGAGCCGGCGAGGATGGCCGAGGCGGAACCGGAACGCGCGTCGTAGTTGCCGCTGTTCTTGGTGAAGGTGCCGTTGGTGAGCGTGCCGCCGTTGAGGACGATTGCACCGCTGCGGGTGAGGGAGAGGCCGCCGAGGTTGAGCGTGCCACCGTTAATATTGACGGCAGTGCCGGCAGAATGGCCGAGCGTGCCGCTGCCGGAGAGGAGCATGGTGCCGGAGTTGACGGTGGTGTTGCCCTGATAGGTGTTGACGTTGGTGAGGGTGAGGGTGCCGGTGCCGGAGTAGGCGAGGCTTTGGTTGCCGGTCAGGTTGGTTTGCTTCACGGCGCCGTTGATCACCACGTTGCCGCCGCCGCTGAAGGTGAGGGTGCGGTTGGTCTCGGTGGTGGCATTGATGTCGATATCGCCGCCGATAGTCAGCGTGCTGGTGGAGACCGTGATGTTGCGGCTGGCGTTCATCGAGACTGCGCCAGTGCCGAGGTTGATGCTGTTGGCACCTGTGAAGGAAAAATTGGCGTTAAAGGACAGCGGATTATTATTCACAAAGGTCAGGGGCGCGCCACTGGTGTTTTCGACCGTCGCACCGAGACCCGAAACCAGAAAGATTCCCGTGCCCATGGCGGAACCTTGGCCGAGGCGGACGGTGGCACCGGCACCACTGATAGTTGTGTTGCCGGTGTAGGTATTGTTGCCGTTAAGGGTCAGCACGCCTGTGCCGGAGAAGGTTAAATTGCCGTTGCTGCCGGCAAAGCTGTTGCGAATGACACTGTTGATCGTCGTGTTGCCCGCGCCGGCAATCGTCAGGGTGCGGTTGGTGGCACCGGTGCCGTTGAGGTCGAGAATGGCTCCGTTCATCTGGAGCAAACCACCCGCGGCAGTAGTCCAACTCGAACTCGTGCTTTGGTTGATATTGAGGGAGAGAGTTTGGGTGGCAGTGCCGAGATTATTAATGCCGTTGGCACCAAGAGTGAGCGTGCCCGCGCCACCGATGTTGTAGGAGCTGGCATCGGCGGAGAACGTCAGCAGGCCCTGGCTGCGAGCGGCGGCGAGGTTGGGATTGACGACCGAGCCGGAGGCTAAACCGAAGGTGGCATTGCCAGTGGTGGTGCTGCTCGCGGGGGCGGTGCCGCCGACCCAGTTTGCGCCGGTGGCATAGTCGGTGGCGGTATTGCCCCAGGAAATTGATTGGGCGGAGAGGCTGAGGACCGTGAGTGACGCCAGAGCGGTGGCGAGGAGGAAACGGGTAGGTTTCATGAGGAGCAAAAAAGCGAGCGAGGTGGGGAGAGGTGAACCGGCGGACGGACAGTGGGGAAAATCCTCTGAACAACCAGACAAATTCTGATAATTATTTGGAATGTCCGACGGTGCCGGACGAGAGTGAAAAAACGTCCGGCAATTCCCGACAATTTGGACTCAAATGAGGGGGGCGACGGGACAAGCGCAGGAAAAGTAAGCGCGCAGACGAGAAATTCAGAGGCCACCACAAAACATACGAAGCAAACGAAAGGGGTTGGCTTGGCGGAACAGCAGATTCCGAAGGTAGGTTGCGCGCTCGCCGCGCAACGGGGTGCGGCCAGCGCGCAACCTACACCTGCAGAACCTCTGTGTCCTCCGTGTCTCCGTGGTTCAATTTGATGGGGGTGAAGCCGCTCGGAATCCGGGCACAAAAAAGCCCGCGCGCACGCGGGCTGAAAGAGTGAGCGGGTGACGCGACTCAGGCGGCGCGTTTTTGGCGGCGGCGGTGCGCGATCACACCGACGAGTGCCAACGCACCGAAGAGCGCGGCGTAGGTGGACGGCTCGGGGATGGCGGTGACGATGATATTGTCGATCACGAGTGCGGGGGCGGCTGCTCCGCCGCCCTGACGAAGATTCACACTGTTAATGAGCGTGGGTTCAGCGGTCGCCGAGTTCCAAGTATGGACGTGATACGGCGAAGCGAGTCCGTTGACCGTCAGGGTAATCGTGTCGTTCAAAGTTCCGGCGACGAAATTCCACACGGCGGTGATGGTGTAGTTGTTATTGAGGCTGAGCACCTCGGTGCCATAGGTAATCGTGCCACTCGAAATTGCCATTAGGCCGAGTTGATAACCACCGGTAGCGGTGCGCGCGTAAATACGGCTGTAGAAGGTGGACGTATTCGCCATGTCGCCGAGATGCAGGAAATAGTCCCCCGCTCCCACGGCAGACAGATTGATCTGGGCCGAGAGCGAGAGCGAGTTGCCCGAGGCCGGCTCGACGTTGGTGAATTGGAGTCGGACATCCTGTCCGGTGTTGGCCATGGGCACCGTGCCGCTGGACACAGTAATTGGATTCACGGTTGAGGTGCCGGTGATGACCCAACCGCCTTGGCCGATCAGGCCGGCGTTGGTGTAGGAATTGAAATTCTCATTCACCAAAGTTTGCGCGGCGGCGGTGGCAGAGAAAACAAGAGCGGCGACAACAGGCAGGAGGTAACGTTTCATAAGCTGATGGGGTAGGGTGGGGCACAAGATAGGTTTATCCGGAAAGTTACAAGCAGAAGCTTGCTCAAGTTGCTGCGCACTGCCGCCCCTTTGCGCCTAACCTGACCCGTGGCATGGTCGTTCGGGGCGGAAGGGCACGGGAAATCCAGCCACAAACTGCCTCCAGGGGGAAAATGGTCGGGGCGATAGGATTCGAACCTACGACCTCCTGGTCCCAAACCAGGCGCTCTACCAGGCTAAGCTACACCCCGACGACCGCAGCCAAAGGAGGGGCGATTCCGGCGACTGTCAACTGTGCACCTGTTTTAATTCCGCGCGGTGCACGCGGACGAGCAGGGTGCAACACAGCGCTTGCGCGGCACGTTGCGCGACGAGTGAGCGACCAGTCCTTGGCCTACTGCCTCGGCGGCCCGACCGCTTTCGTGTCCTTCGTGTGTTTCGTGGTGCCCTCTGATTTCTGCACGGTTGCGCTCGTGGCGCGGGAGGTCGCGGTGAAGGAACTCTCACTTCGTGAACAAATGCTTCTTGCCTCACTGTGGGGCCGCGCCTAAAACGCCTCCTCAATCTTCTTATCAAATGGATACTCTTTCACGAGACAGCGGTTCTAGCTCCAGCAGTATCATGCCTTTGGCCGGCGTCGGCTTGGGCGTGATCGCACTCTTGCTCGGCATCTTCACTATGGTGAAGGCCAACAGAGTCGAAAAAGTCCTCGCGACTCAAGGCGACGAAATCGCCAAGATTGCGACCATCGAGAGCGAAATGCGCACCGCAACCGCCAAGACGGAAACCGACATGCGCAACTTGCGCGACGGTATCCAGAATGCGCTGAACCAAGTCGGCACCGAAATGGGCGCGATCCGCGCTCAGGTGACGAAGATGGAAGAGCAAGCCAAGGCGCGTCCGGCTCCGGCCGCGGCGACCAAGGGCGGCGCCGCTCCGGCTCCCACCGGCGTGCGCAACGCCGACGGCACCTACACCATCGCCTCGGGCGACACCCTCGCGAAGGTCGCGACGAAGTTCGGCATCCGCCTCGATTCCCTCCTCGCGGAGAATCCCGGCATCGATCCGCGCAGTCTGCGCGTGGGCCAAAAGGTCCGTCTGCCCTCCGGTCGCTAAGCGAGCACGAGAAATTTTTCCCATGCCTCCCGACGCAAGTCGCGGAGGCATTTTTTTTGCGCGCGTGGCGACACGTGTGCTGGTTCGGTCTCAAAAACACAGCAGAACAGAGTAATCATCCTCGGGGCATTTGACCAGACCCACGCCATGCCAGCAAAAGCTCATCCGATTCCTGTAGCTGCGAGCGCCAGCGAGTGGTTACTTGTCCGCTCGCTGGCGCTCACGGCTACACCACGACGTCCGGGCGCGTGCTGCGCATCTTTTACTTGTCCGCTCGCTGGCGTTCGCGGCTACACCAACCAAGCCGAAGCAAGCTTCGGGGTATCGGACCCACGGCGATTGACCCACTGATTTCACCGATAACACGGATGCAAGCGACGGCGGTGCCGCCCTCGGTTGCGGCAAACGGCACCAACTGCCTCTCGCGACAGTTCTCCCGCGCACCAGTTACTTTCGTGTATTTCGTGGTGACCCGGTTTTCTATTCGGTCAGCCCGGGTAATTTTCGCCGTCGCAGAAACGGAGTTGCGCGCACGCGCAGAGTGCGAAATGCGTGTCGCATGACTTCTCCGCATCGTCCGCAACGCTGGCGCAAACTCGACTCGCGCACGGTGGCGCACACGCGTATCTTCGACGTGGAGAGCGTGGATTTCCAGCATCCCGACCACGCGGCGCCGCGCGATTTTTTTGTGATCAACCCGCCGGACTGGGTCAACGTGGTCGCGCTGACGCCGCAGGAGGAACTGGTGTTGGTGCGGCAATTTCGTTTCGGCACGAATGATCTTTCGCTCGAAACGCCGGGCGGAGTGGTCGACGCGGGGGAAGATCCGCTCGTGACGGGCGTGCGCGAGTTGCGCGAAGAGACGGGCTTCGTCGGCACGGCGGCGCGCGTGCTCGCCGTGGTGCATCCGAATCCGGCGATCCAGAGCAACCGGTGTCACATCGTGTTCGTGGAGGGCGCGGTGCCGAGCGCGGCGCTCGCGTGGGATCCGAATGAGGAATTCGAAATTCTCGTCGTGCCGGTGGCCGAGGCATTGGCGCGCGCGCAACGCGGTGAGATCACTCACGCGTTGGCGTTGAATGCGTTGTTTTATTTTTTACCCGAGTGGGAAAAGCGGTGCGCGGCGCGCGGGCGCGCATGACGGGCGCGCCGTTTGACATTGCCGGAGCGGCGACTTTACTCGGTCAGTTCCCATGGAAAGCGCCGTAACCACGCCCGCGTTTGCCAACTCACCGCACGCGCTCGGCGCCGCGGATGAGTTCGGTTTGCCAGCGGCACTCGAAGCGGAGATCCGCGCGATCTACGAGCGCAGTCCGCTCTATGCGAAACGGTTTCCGCTGCACGACGGCCGTTTGCAATGGGCGTGTTACCACGAGTTGCCGGTGTTGACGAAACAGGAGATCGTCGCGCGCGGGCACACGGAGTTTTTCGCGAACTACGCGGAAGTGGAGCGCGGCTTTGCGCAGAAAAAATTTGAATACGAACACACGTCCGGCACCACGAGCGGTCCGATGACGGTGGTGATGGAGGAGGGTTGGTGGGACGCGCAAACCCGCCGCGCTTACCTCGCGCATCCGCAACTCGCGGACTATGTCGGGCGTCCGTATCGCAAGTGCGTGCTCGCGCCGGTCGGTTGCTCGAGCAATTTGTGTCCGTATGAGGATCACCCGTTTCCGCACCGTTATTTCGACGGCACGGTTTACCTGAATCTGTCGAGCGATCCATTTTCGTTTCCCGAAGGCGAGTGGGAGCGCATCACGCGCGAGTTGCAGGCGGTGCAACCGGAAGTGCTCGAAGGCGAGCCGATTTACCTGTCGCTGTTGGCGCGCGCACTACGCAAACGCAACGTGAGTGTGCCGAGTGTGCGCACGATTATTCTGACTTACGGCAAGGCGAGTCGGCAGCACAGCCGGCGTTTGGCGGAGACGTTTCCCGGCGCGGCGCAGGTCGATCTCTACGGTTCGACCGAGGCGGGCTACTTGTTGGTCGGTGATGCGTTGCAGGACAACTTGCGCGTGATCGACGGCAACGCGTTCATCGAGCTCGTGCCGTGGCGGGCGGCGGATCCGGAGGCGTTTCAAATTCAAGTGACGACGCGCGATCGCGTGGCGATGCCGCTGCTGCGTTACCACACGGGCGACATCGTGCGGCGCACGCCGACGGGTTACCGGGTTCTCGGTCGCGAAAAAGATCTGCACACGCGCGCGGACGGCACGGTGGTATCCGCGTTCGAAATCGATGCGGCGATGCCGCCGGCGTTCACCTGCTGGCATTGGAGTCTGGTGGGCGTGTCGGAGAACCGCTGGGAATTGCAATACGTCGCGGACCACGGCGCACCGGCCGGGCTCGATGTGGCGCTGGCGCGGGCGTTGGGCGACGGGGCGCGCGTGCGGTTGTTTCGCCGGAAATTTATCCAACCGGCGGCGAGCGGAAAATTCGCGTTGCTCAAACCGCTCGCGTCGTAACCCGCGCGAGGGGGAGCGCAAACCCAAGCTCAAGCCGCGGCGCGGTCGCGGGCGCCGCACCGGACGAGCGCCTGCAGCCTTCTGGTGCGGGTTAGGGTCACTAATAAGCGGACGACCCGTTTCGCCGTCCCAGTCGCAGCCTTTACATCTTGGCCTGACGTTGGTTGGGTTTCGGCCTGTTGGCGCTCGACCCCTTCACGCCAGCGAACTGACAAAATCCGCGATGAACCTACTTGGCTCGCTCTTCACCTCGTCCATTGGCAGAAAATTTCTGATGGCGGCAACCGGACTCGTCTTGTTCGGTTTCGTCACGGGACACTTGGTCGGCAATATGCAGATTTTTCTCCCACCCGAGAAAATCAACACCTACGGGCATCTGCTTGAATCGCTCGGAGTCGGGCTCTGGGCCGTGCGGCTCTTCCTGCTCGCCTGCGTGCTCGTGCACATCTGGCTGGCGATCCAACTCACATTGGAAAATCGCGCCGCGCGCCCGCAGGGCTACGGCGTCAACCACGTCAACCGCGCCACGCTCGCCTCGCGCGTCATGGCGCGCACCGGCATCGTCGTCCTGGCGTTTCTCCTTTTCCACATCGCTCACTACACCGCCCGCGTCTGGAATCCCGAATGGAGCGAACCCACCTACGCGTTGGCCGATGGCACGATGGTGCGCGACGTCTACGCGATGATGGTGGCGGGTTTCAGCAACATTCCCGTTTCGATCTTCTACATCGTGGCGGTCGGTTTGCTCAGCTACCACCTCGCGCACGGCATCGTCAGCATGGTGCAGACCTTCGGTTTGAAGAACGAAAAATGGACGCGCTGCCTCGAGCGCTTCGCCGTCGGTTATTGCTGGGTGTATTTCCTCCTCAACGCCGCCATCCCGCTCGCCGTGCTCGGCTACGTGCCGTTCCTCAGCGGTTTGATTCAACGCTAACTTTTTCCCGTCATGGCCCAACTTGATTCCAAGATTCCCTCCGGCCCGCTCGCCGACAAATGGCGCAAGCACAAGACGGAGATCAAACTCGTCAATCCCGCCAACAAGCGGAAATACGAAGTCATCGTCGTCGGCGCCGGTCTCGCGGGTGGCTCTGCCGCCGCCACGCTCGCCGAACTCGGCTACAAGGTGAAATGTTTCGTGTTTCACGACAGCCCGCGCCGTGCGCACTCCATCGCCGCACAGGGCGGCATCAACGCCGCCAAGAATTACCAGAACGACGGCGACAGCGTGCACCGCCTCTTCTACGACACGCTCAAAGGCGGCGATTACCGCGCCCGCGAAGCCAACGTCCACCGCCTCGCCGAAGTCTCCGTCAACATCATCGATCAATGCGCCGCGCAAGGCGTCCCCTTCGCGCGCGAATACGGCGGTCTCCTCGCGAATCGCTCCTTCGGTGGCGCGCAAGTTTCGCGCACGTTCTACGCGCGCGGCCAGACCGGCCAGCAGTTGCTCCTCGGTGCTTACAGCGCTCTCTCGCGCATGATCGGCGCGGGCGGCGTGGAGATGCACAACAACTCCGAGATGCTCGATGTCGTGCTCGTCGATGGTCACGCGAAGGGCGTCATCATCCGCAATCTCAACACCGGTGAAATCACGCGCCACACGGCCGACGCCGTCATTCTCGCCACCGGCGGTTACGGCAACGTTTTCAATCTCTCCACTTACGCGCGCGGCTCCAACGTCACCGCTGCGTGGCGCGCCTACAAGCGCGGCGCGTGTTTCGCCAATCCTTGCTACACGCAGATTCACCCGACCTGCATTCCCGTCAGCGGCGAATACCAATCGAAGCTTACGCTGATGTCGGAATCCCTCCGCAACGACGGCCGCATCTGGGTGCCGAAAAAAGCCGAGGATCGTCGCAAGGATCCCAACACGATCGCGGAAGCCGATCGCGATTATTACCTCGAGCGCATGTATCCGAGCTTCGGCAATCTCGCGCCGCGTGACATCGCGTCGCGCGCCGCCAAACGCGTGTGCGACGAAGGTCGCGGCGCGGGCGAGTCCGGTCTCGGCGTTTATCTCGATTTCTCCGACGCCATCAATCGCCTCGGCGAAAACGGCGTGCGCGAACGCTACGGCAACCTCTTCGATATTTACCACGAGATCACCAACGAGTCGGGCTACAAGACTCCGATGCGCATCTTCCCCGCGGTGCATTACACCATGGGCGGCCTCTGGGTGGACTATAACTTGATGTCCAACATCCCCGGCCTCTTCGTGCTCGGCGAAGCCAACTTCTCCGACCACGGCGCCAACCGCCTCGGTGCCTCCGCGCTCATGCAAGGCCTCGCGGACGGTTACTTCGTCATTCCTTACACGATCGGCGATTACCTCGCCGGTCAAAAACCCGGTTCGCGTCCCGCGACCGATCGCGCCGAGTTCACGCAAGCCGAACAAAACGTCACGGCGATGACCAAGCGTTTTCTCGACAACAAGGGCAAGGAACCCGTCAGCGCGTTCCACAAACGCCTCGGCAAAATCATGTGGGACCACTGCGGCATGGCGCGCACCAAGGAAGGTCTTGAACAGGCGTTGCAAAAAATCCCCGCGCTCCGCGAAGAGTTCTGGGCCAACGTCCGCGTGCCCGGTTCCGCCGCCACGCTCAATCAATCACTCGAACAAGCCGGTCGCGTGGCCGACTTTTTCGAACTCGGCGAACTCATGTGCCGCGACGCGCTCACCCGCGAAGAAAGCTGCGGCGGCCACTTCCGCGAGGAACACCAATATCCGGACGGCGAGTGCAAGCGCGACGATGAGAACTTCGGGCACGTCGCCGCGTGGGAATTCCAAGGCGACGGCCAGACGCCGCTGCGCAACGTCGAGGCACTCAACTACGAATTCACCAAGATGAGCGTGAGGTCTTACAAGTAAGACCCCGCAAATTACGAAGGACGAATTACGGATTACGATTTCAACGGGCCGCAATCTCCATGCACAAACACGAGCTCATCCAGCGGACCCAAACCTACGCTTTTCGCGTAGTGAAGGCGGTGCAAGCACTGCCACGTGACGAAATTTCCACCGTTCTCGGCAAACAATTGCTCCGTTCCGGCACCTCCGTCGGAGCCAACTACCGTGCCGCCTGCCGGGCCAAATCGACCGCTGACTTCGTGAACAAGCTCAAGATCGTCGAGGAGGAGTGCGACGAGTCCATTTATTGGATGGAATTGCTCGTAGCTGCCGGTTCGCTCTCTCGTCGTCGCCTTGAAGCGCTGCTTGATGAAAGCGACGAGCTTCTCTCCATCTTTGTTTCAGCTATCAAAACCACCCGCCGCTCCCGGGCCGCGTAATTCGTAATTCTGAAATCGTAAATTCCTCTCATGGTTGCCGAACACTCTCCTAAAAAACTTTTCTCCGTCACCCTCCGCGTCTGGCGTCAAGCCAGCACCAAGGAAGCGGGCCGCTTCGTCGATTACCCGTCGTCGAACGTCAGCCCCGACATGTCGTTCCTCGAATTGCTCGACGTCCTCAACGACGAGTTGACCATCAAGGGCGAGGAACCGATCGCGTTCGCCCACGATTGCCGCGAAGGCATCTGCGGCACGTGCTCGTGCACGATCAACGGTAAGCCGCATGGTCCGGGCAAAGGCATCGCTACTTGCCAGACTTACATGCGCAGCTTTCAGGAAGGCGACGTCATCGTCGTCGAGCCGTTCCGCGCCACGGCGTTTCCCATCATCAAGGATCTCGTCACCGAACGCGCGGCCTTCGACAAGATTCAGCAAGCGGGCGGATTCATCTCCGTGCGCACCGGTGCCGCGCCGGATGCTAACAGCATTCCGGTGCCGAAGGAAGATGCCGACCTCGCGATGGACGCCGCGCAATGCATCGGTTGTGGCGCTTGCGTGGCCGCGTGCAAAAACGCCAGCGCGATGCTCTTCGTCGCGGCGAAAGTTTCGCATCTCGGCCTCATGCCGCAGGGCCAACCGGAACGCGACCGCCGCGTGCTCGCGATGGTTTCGACGATGGACTCGCTCGGCTTCGGCAGTTGCACCAACCAATACGAGTGCAGCGCCGTGTGCCCGAAAACGATTTCGCACGACTTCATCGCGCGCCTGAATCGCGACTACGTCAGCGCGCTCATCAAGACGACGTTCAAGCCGACTTCCAATGCCGGCGCTGGCGGCGCGGGCTGAGTCGTTTTTACAACACGAATTTTCTGACGGCACGGTGCAAACTGTGCCGTCTTTTTTGCGTCGATTGCAGAGGAGAAAATGAGGCGGCCGCATTGTGATGCGGAATTGTCTGCAACTTTTCCGACGGGGCTGGGTTTTCCCAGTATCAACCAATCCACCATAATGAAAACCGCACTTATCTCCACCATCGTCGCCACCCTCTTTGGGTTTGTCGCGCTCGCGAGCGGAATCCACTTCGCCGCTACCGATCTCATCGCACTGCTCTTCGCCGCCAATCTCGTGGCGTGGACCATTGAGCAATACAGCCGCACGCCACTCGCGCTCAACCTTGCCCGTCCCATTCGCCTTCCGGTAACTCTCGGAGTCCGTCACTCCGCGAAGCAAGCCGGCCGGCTTGCCGCCTAATGGCGAAAGGTTTTTGGGCAGCGGTGCTGGTGCAAACCGGCACCGCTTTTTTATTGGCAGTTACAAGTAGGCGGCGCGCTTGCTGCGCCACGTCGCGCGACGAGCGCGCAACCTACTTCTCCATCCGAATCCGATCGTCGGATTCGCTTACTTCACCGCGACCGTGCCGCTGCCTTGCAGCTTAATATCACGCGTGTTTTCGCCGTAGAGACGAAGCTCAAGTTTCGATTCGATGCGATACGCCCCGGCACCGCGCGCTACGTTACTGGTGCCTTTTACCACGCCGACGTGTTCGGCGATAGTTTGCGGTGCCATGCCGATCGGCTGCGTAATCTTCAGCGTGCCAACCGTGCGCCCATCGACGATCAGCTTGTGCTCGGCGCTCACGATGTTGAACGCGACCAACGTGGGATTGCCGATCCGCACCGTTGCCGTCACCGAGCCGTCACTGCTGTTTTCCAACGACGTGAGTTCGACGTTGAGTCCGGTCAGCGTATTCTGGCTGTTGCAACTAGTGAGCAGACCGAGCGCGCCGCAAATCAGGAAAAGAGTCAGGACAAATTGCTTCATGGGGAGCCACTGTGAGCGGCAGTCGCCACCGGCGGCAAGGCCTTACTCTTTGGCCGCTTTCTTCTTTCCGTCGCCGCTTTTCCCGCCGAGTTCGAACTGCGCGATCGCCCCGACTGCCGCGAGTGCGATGATGGCAGGGAACATCCAGCTGTTGTTCTCAATCAGCGCAGGAATCTGCTGCGGCTGGCGATAATAGAAAACCCAGTCGATCTGACTGGTGAAAAACGACAGCGCCAGCACCGCGCGGAACGAACCAAGCAGCGCCGTGGCGAGCATGATGAGCACGCGTTGCAACTTGAGCGCCGCAAACCCGCCGACCAAACCGGCGATGACCGCCGCGAGCACCGCCACCATGTGATCGAAGTGCGCCAACAACAGCAGCGCCAGCGTCGCGCCAAAACCGAATCCGGCGAAAAACACCGCCGCCAAGTAGAGCAGGAACGCCAACCCCGCGCCGAGCAACGCCCCCGCGAGGAGCGCCGCGAGCTCGATGTTGGAGCCGAGGCCGAGCGCCAGTGCGCCCGCTTGGCCGAGCAACGCGCCCGTCACCGCGCCGAGCAGCGCGATGGTGACCTTGAAAATCCGGTAGCCGAAAAAGCAATCGAGCAGTCCCCACGTGAGGGCGGCGACAGAGATCCACGGATAAAGTTCAGGCTCGAATTGCACCGCGGCCACCCAAGCGCAGTCCACGCAGAATTGCCATGCGGGAATTCTGCAAAATTAGACAGGCGCCTTCCCACTACTCAGCAAATTGCGCCCAGCAATGCCTCTGTGCATGTCGCCATCAATCGCGTATAATGTGTGCGTTGCGACACGGCATGTCCGGAGAATGCCGGCGTGTCGCGGTATCGAAGGAATCTCCATTGGCAAAGTTCACACTTACACGCGATCTACTGCGTAGCGATTTAGTGATCGTCCTCAGATTAAAACACACACGCCATTGACATTTTCCGGAATTCATCATTCTGGGCGTAGGTTGCGCATTCACACGCAATGTCATTTAGCGACGCACAAGGGCCATGTGCCTCGCTCATCAATAAATATTATGCACTATCGATCTCTGGCCCGCCTGATTCGCGGTTTCGCGCTAATGCTCTTGCTCATTGGGCTGACTGGACGCGCATTCGCGCTGCCCCCTGGCTCGCAGTTGGATCCTCAAGATTTAGGTGGTGGCAATGGCGTGCCGTGGAGCACCGCGAATTTTATCACGACCGGCAGCGGCTACGATCTGCGTAGCGGCCGCGTGGTGAGAACGGTGAAGGACTTTGCGGTGGCGGGGAGCGTGGGAGGTGTGCCCTTGGAGCAAACGCGCGTGGCCTACACCCAGGCTGTCAGTGTTATTGGAGGCGTCCTCGGCGAGACTCGATGGGTGATGAACGCCTACGATTACCAAGTGCTGCAACCCACGAGTCTGATATACCCCTCCGGCTCCAATGTGCAGTTCGCCGTTGCGAGCACCGATGGTGTCACGACTTGGCGGCAGCGGAATTACGGGCATGATCGTGTGAAACTCAATCCCGATAATACCATCGCGCAATTATGGCTGGGCGACGGCTCCTCCGTCGAGTTCTCCGCCAGCCGCGCCGTGAGGATCAAGGACCGGCATGGACTCGCCCTTACCCTTACCTACGGTGCGGACGGGCTTGCGCAGGTCTCCGATGCCGCTGGCCGGAGCATCACCTACACTTACTACACTGTGCCAGGGACAACGACCCGGCGACTCAGGCGAGCCACCGGCAGCGACGGTCAATGGGCGGAATACAGCTGGTCAGACGGCGCGCGCCTGATTGGCGTGACTTACAGTGACGGCACCTCGGCGTCGTATTCCTATACGGTTGCTTCGGGTGCCCAAGTCCTGCCCAGCGTGCTGCAAGATACTCGTGCGTCGGCCAAGATGCAGGCAGTGAAATACGCTTTCATGGGTCGAGCGGCCGGCAACCCCGAATCCCATACCGCGCTAGCCGTGCTCTCAGAGTCCGACCCGGGCACGAACACGCTTGTTACTCTCCGTGACCCCGATGCCTTTCAGCCGCGCAACTCGTCGACCATTGCTCCATTTTCGGAGACTCGCGGAGATGGCGGTTATCGCGAGGTGCATTTTAAATACGAGCAGGTGGTCAAGGTCATCGGCTTTGCTGGTGACGTGACCAATATCATCTACGAGGGGCAAAACGGTCAGAACAACTGTGTCAAATCCGTGAGCGACGGATTGGGGCGCGTGACACAGTATGTAAACGAACCCGTCACTGGGCGTGTGTCGAAAATCACGTATCCGGATGGCAACTACCGCGAGTTCACGTTCAGCAATGCGGCGCATCCCTACTTCGTCACCACCTCGCGGGATGAGCTGGGCCGCATCACGAACTACACGCGCTATGCGAATGGGGCGTTGCAGCGTATCGACTACCCCGACGGCAGCCACGAGTCTTGGCCGACGCTTAATTCCTACAACCAACCGACATCGCACCGCTTGCGCAATGGCGCGACCGAATGGTGGGAATTCGATTCGGCCGGCCGCTTGCTGAAACACTACTTGCCAAGCCATACCACGCAGCAGGATTACGTTGAATACACCTACTACCCTGACACCCATGTCTGGAAGGACCGAGTCAAGACCGTCCGCGATCCGCGCGGCAACGTCACCACCTACGAATACGACTTGGCATTTGTGAATGATATCCAAGGCACCACGCCGTGCGCCGGCCGTGGGCTCGTAACGAGGATCATCAACCCCGACAACACGGAGCTCACCTTCGGCTACGATAAGTTTGGCAACAAAATTTGGGAGGAAAACGAGCTTCGTGAGCGCACCAGCTACACTTTCGACGGCTACCAACGTTTGCTGACGACAACCAACGCACTCAACGAAACCACCACGCTCAATTACACGCACTATCGCGCTGCGGATGGGATGGCATTTGTTGGGACGAGGCACACCTCGGAACGTCCCGGCTCGGTCACGAGCCCTTCAGGTCGCGTCGACCGGTTTTACTATCTCGAGGATTACAAGCCGCTCAAGACGGTCACAGGCTACGGCACTGCGGATGCCTCTACCGTCGCCTTCGAATACGACTCCGTCGGCAATCTTGCGAAACTAAGCCAGCAAGTTGATTTAACCCTCTGGCGCGTGACCACCTACGGCTACGACACGCGCAATCGCAAACGCTTCGAATATGCCCCGCTCAACCGCACCACCGAGTGGCAATACGACGCTGTCGGCAACGTGCGATTTGTCATCAACCCCGACGCCACCTCGACGGAGAAGACCTACAACGCGATGAATCAGGTCGCGACCTCGGTTGACGAGATGGGCGACACCACCAGCTTTACCTACAACAGCGCCGGCCTCGTCCACCAGCTCATCGATCCGCGCGGCAAAATCTACACCAACACCTACGCCGCCGCCGGCCGCCTGACTAAGCGGCAATACCCCGACGCGACGGAGGAAAACTGGGACTACGACGCCGCGGGCAATGTCGACGCCTACTACAACCGCTCGAACCAGAAACAGAGCTACGCCTACAACACCCGCAATCGCGAGACGGCCCGCTCCTGGCAGGGCGACGTGGCGCCGACCGTTAGCACGGCGTATTACGCCAACGGCCTCGTGTGGACGCGCGGCAACGGCGTCAGCACGACCACCAACACCTATTACGCCACCGGCGCTCTGCACACGCAGCAGCAGGCCATCGCCAGCGGCCCGTCCGTCACGCTGACTTTCAGCTACGATGCCGATGGCCGCCGCCAGACCTTCAACGGCGGCACCGGCCGCGACCACGGCTACACCTACAACGCGCGCGGCGGCTTGCACAACGTGAAGAACGGCGGGCTGAGCGGCACCGACCTCGCCACCTACACCTACAACCTCGCCGAGCAGCGCGCCACGCGCACCTCTGGCAACGGCATTGTCGCCACCTATGCCTACGACGCCGCCGGCCGCCTCAATTACCTCAACGCCGCCAGCGTGCTGCGCCTCGACTTCGGGCACGACGTGCGCGACCGCCGCACGTGGACTCTCCGCGACCAGAACCTCGGCGACACGTATGAGTATTTCAACGACAGCGAACTCTACCGCTACCGCCACGGCGTTACGCGTCCGGACCAGAACTTCAACAACCCGGCCCAGCGCACCGACTCGTTCGACTACGACCCCTCGGGCAACCGCCTCCAATTCAGCCGCGGCGGCGCGGTGACTAGCTATACCGCCGGTGATGACAACCGCTACACCGCCGTCAGCGGCAATACGATCGCCCACGACGCACGCGGCAACGTCACCACGTGGGACGGCAAGACCTTCGGCTACGACGCCGACAACCGCCTCATCTCCGCCACCGCCACCGGCCTGACGATGACCTTCGCCTACGACAGCGCCGGCCGGCTCGTGAAGCTCGTGAAAAACGGCGTTACCGAATACCGCTTCTACGATGGCGCGCAGTGCTTCCTCCGCACTGACGGCAACGGCACTGCCATCGACTGGACCGTCTGGGGCCCGACGCCCGACGAAGTCATCGCCCGCCAAGTGAGCGGCGCCTGGCAATTCTACCATCAGGACCAGATCAACAGCGTCTACGCCGTCACCAACGCCGCCGGCAGCGTCCTCGAGCGCTACCTCTACGACCCCTTCGGCCTGCCCGACGTCCGCGATGCGAACTGGGGCTCCCTCGGAACCTACACCGTGATCGGGAATCCGTGGCTCTTCACCGGCCAGGAGTGGCGCGGCGATCTAAGTCTCTCCAACTACAAGGCTCGTTGGTATCAGCCGACGCTCGGCCGCTTCCTGCAGAACGATCCGGTGAGGTTCGATGCAGGGGACGTTAATCTCTATCGCTATTGTGGGAACGATCCAATGAACCGGTCTGATCCTCTCGGATTGGCTGACGTGATCCTTGTATTACAGCAAGATCGTGCGTTCTCAGCGGCCGAAAGTGTTCCGGCTGGGGGTGATATCTTTACGGTAGCTGTTCACGGAATGGCGGACGGAGGCTTCGCAGCTGACAGACAGGGCGAGAACACCCTATCCACCCGGCAAGTCACGCGCAGCATCGAAAAAGGAGGGCACGAAGAAGGAAAACCGATCCAGATGATTATGTGTCATGCTGGTGCAAAGCCCAATCTACGCGCCATGAAAAGTATCGCCAAGAGCAGAAAATCTCCTGTAATTGCCGCAACAAAGGCAGTTGGGGTGAGGAACAAAGAGTCAGATGGCGCGTTCGTCGACGTTGTTACCGGAACATTCGATAAGGACGGTAACATAACGGAAAAGGGTGAATGGATTCAAGTTAACCCTGATGGATCGGTTACGCAAGTTACCGTGAGCGGCGCGCTTGGCGAGAAGGTCAAACTCCCGAAAGACCCACCGAAGCCTGAGGAAAAGAAATGAAACATGTCGTCATAACGTTAGTAACAGCAATCTCCATGTTGGGTTGCGCTACTAGGCCGAAGGATAGTTCATTAGGATCAAAATCCATTACGGTGCATTTAGGAGAACATGCGGTGATGGACGAAACGAGTTTGAAAAAAATGAGCGAACTGGCGCATGGGGGAGACGGTCCCGCAGCCTATGCGGTCGCGATGCATTACGCTATCGGTATAGGGGATCCTGAGAAAGCGTCCTACTACCGCAAGTTAGCGATCACCGCCGAGTATCCGCCAGCTGTTTATGCTGAAGCTATTCGCGCATGGGATATCGACGGTGATGCGGTGAGGGCTCGAAGTTTGCTAAAGCGGGCCTTAGAACTCGGGCACCCGGATACGGCGAACCTTGATAAGGAGATTCCCTAAAAGAAATCGCGGGCGGTCCGGGACAATCCGCCCGCTCGCGCAGCGACTTGGTATGAACCGTCAGGGAGCCACTGCTGTCCAGGTCAGCCAAATAAGGGGTCATTCCTTGAATCTTGACAAAAATGGTGACGGGCGCTGACTCACGCATATGGCACGAGCACTGCGATTGGAATTCGAGGGGGCGTGTTATCACGTGATCAACCGCGGGAATTACCGGCGGAATCTGTTCGAGCCGAAAGGGGCGGCGAAGGCGTTTGAGGACTGCTTGTTCGAGGTGTGTGCGAAGTGCGGCTGGCGGCTGCATGCCTATGTGATCATGCGCAACCACTTCCATCTGGCCTTGGAAACTCCCGAACCGAACCTCAGCGTAGGCATGAAGTGGCTGCAAGAGCCAAATAAGGGGTCATTCCTTGAATCTTGACAAAAAGGGTGACGGGCGCTGACTCACGCATATGGCACGAGCACTGCGTTTGGAATTCGAGGGGGCGTGTTACCACGTGATCAACCGCGGGAATTACCGGCGGAATCTGTTCGAGCCGAAAGGGGCGGCGAAGGCGTTTGAGGACTGCTTGTTCGCGGTGTGTGCGAAGTGCGGCTGGCGGCTGCATGCCTATGTGATCATGCGCAACCACTTCCATCTGGCCTTGGAAACTCCCGAACCGAACCTCAGCATAGGCATGAAGTGGCTGCAGGGCACTTGGGCGGCGCGATTCAACCGGTTCCGCGGCCAAGTGGGGCGTCCATTTCAGGGGCGCTTCAAGGCGTTGCACGTCGAGCCCGGCCACGCGCTCGCGCAGGTTGCCCACTATATCCATTTGAATCCCGTGCGCGCCAAGGTGGTGTCACCAGATCGGTTGGCCGAGTTTGAATGGAGCAGTTTGCGCTGGTTTGCGCGCAAAGACCGGCTGGCGTTCCTCGCGGCGGAAACGATCATGGGCGAGAGCGGCGGGTTGCCCGATACGGCCGCGGGCTGGAGGCGGTATCACGCGTATTTGGCCCTGCTAGCAGAAGAGGCACCGGCCAAACGGGAAGAGCGTTTTGCGCGGCTCAGCCGGGGTTGGGTGGTGGGGTCGCCTGAGTTTAAGAAAGAGTTGCGCAAAGAGCTTCGGCAAAAGGGCGCGCTGCTGGACCGTGCGTCGCTGTCCGGCACGGACGCCGTGGCGGCGCTGCGCGAGGAGGAGTGGGAGGAGCAATTAACGAAGGCGGCGAAGGCCCTGCGGATCAATCTGGATAAACTAGGGCCGCGCAAGTCGGCCGCCGAGAAAGTGAAATTGGCCGCGGCGATGAGGGCCGTGACGACGGCGTCGAACGGCTGGCTCGCGACGCGCTTGGCCATGGGACAGCCAGCGAGTGTGAGTCAGTTCACGCGCCGCTTCCGGCTCGACGGCGGCCAGGATGCGCGCGATTTTCAGGCCGCTTTGTCAAGAATCAAGGAATGACCCCTTTTCGCAGTTCCGCCACCCGGCCCAATCGCTTCCTCTACGTCCATACACCCAAGCATGGCTCTTGGCTCAATCTGGTCGAAACGCTCTTCGGGAAAATGGCGCGCACCTTCTTGCGTGGCATCCGGGTTCAAAGCTGGCAGGAATTGCGCGCCCGCATCCTGCAGGGCATTGCCGAAATTAATGCCGCCCCCGTCGTCCACCGCTGGCGCAACTTCACCGCCTTGGATAAACCGGCTGCTTAAGTGTTCACCTTTCATTCAAACGTTATACTAGTGAGGACCAACGTGCCTTGCGAGGTAGGTTGGGTCCTGAGTGTTAGGTATCACTTGATCCACGGTGATGGGTGACACTTTCAAGGCATGTTCTGGAACCAGAGCGCGCCGCATAGAATAACTCATTTGATTCGTCAGGCGCGCTCGCCGCGCAACGTGGCGCGACCATTACGCCATCTACAAAAGGCGAATAACAAAGCAGGCCTCGCGTCCGGGTTGCACCGGACGCGGTTCGCGTATCGCAGGAAAGCGGCGCTCGCTGACGCCGCCGCGGGTGCAACTTAGTTTCCGAGGAAGAGTGGCGCGCCCGGGCCCATGGGGAGGCCGAAGGTTATCCAGCCGATCAGCACCAGTGTCCACACGACCATAAACGCGATCGAGTAGGGTAGCATGGTCGCGATGAGCGTGCCGATGCCGGCCTTCGGGTCGTATTTGTGGATGAACGTCAGGATGAGCGGGAAGTAGCTCATCAGCGGTGTGATGATGTTCGTCACACTGTCGCCGACGCGAAACGCGCCTTGCACCAACTCCGGCGAGTAACCGAGAATCATGAACATCGGCACGAACACCGGCGCGAGCAGCGCCCACTTGGCCGATGCGCTCGAAATCAGAATGTTCACAATGCTGGCGAAGATCAGCACTGCGATCATCAGCAAAATCGGCATGTCTTGCAGGCCGAGTTTTTGAATAAAACCAGCGCCGCTCACGGCGGTGATGATGCCGAGATTCGTCCAGTTGAAATACGAGATGAACTGCGCCGCGAAGAACGCTAACACGATGAACGACGCCATCGAGCGCATCGTCTTTGTCATGCCGTCGGCGATGTGGTGGTCGTTGCGAATCGTGCCTGCGGCGACGCCGTAGGCGATGCCGGGCAGCAAACCGTAGAGGAAAATAAACGTCACCAACCCGCGCATAAATATCGAGTCCTTGAAATCGGGCCGCGCCGGATCGATCAGGAAACCATCCTTCGGCAACACGCCCCACAACACGACGGCCGTCAGCGCCACCGTGACTGCCGTTGCGGCCCAGAGACCGCGTTTTTCCGCAGCGGAGAGAGGCTTCAACTCCTCGCGCGGTGCATCGCCTTTGTATTCACCGAGGCGCGGCGCGACGATTTTTTCGGTCACCCAAGTGCCGGCCGCCGTGATAACGAACGCCGAGACGAACATGAAGTAGTAATTCGCCGTCGCCGCGACCTTGTAGTTGGGATCGACGATATGCGCGGCGGCTTCCGTCAGGCCCGCGAGGAGCACGTCCACTGAACCGACAAGCAAGTTGGCACTGTAACCGCCGGAGACACCGGCGAAGGCGGCCGCGAGACCGAGCAGCGGATGCCGCCCGAGCGCGTGGTAGAGCGCGGCGGCGAGCGGCGTGAGCAACACGTAGCCGACTTCACTGCCGGCGTTGGACATCACGGCGGCGAAAATCACCATCGGCGTGATCAACTTGCGTGGCGACGCGAGCACCACTAGCCGCAGCATGGCACCCATCAGGCCGGCATATTCCGCGATACCGATACCGAGCAAACACATCAACGAAATGCCTAGCGGCGGGTAGGCGAGGAAGTTGCGCGTCGCTTCCAGAATCATCCGGTGCAGACCTTCGACGGAGAACAGGTTGACCACCGTGACGACTTTCTGCGTCGCGGGATTCGTTACTGAAACACCGATGGAGTGCATCACGCCCGAAAGCACCACGACGACAACCGCGAGGATGGCGAAAAGCGTGGCGGGATTCGGGAGTGCGTTGCCGGCGCGTTCCACGCCATCAAGGAAACTCCTAAGCAAAGGGCTGCGTTGAGTGGTTGCAGTGGGGGAACTCATGGGAAGGTGACGAAGAAATTACGGAGTTAAAAACAGCGGCGCGCCGGGGCCCATTGGAATTCCGAGCCAGATCCAGCCGATCAGCATCAGCGTCCACGCAATCATGAACGCGATCGAGTAGGGCATCATCGTGGCAATCATCGTGCCGATGCCCGTGTTGGGAACATAGCGGGCGGCGAAGGTGAGAATCAGCGGAAAATAGTTCATCAGCGGCGTGATGATGTTGGTGCAACTATCGCCCACGCGATACGCGCCCTGCACAAGTTCGGGCGAGTAGCCGAGGAGCATAAACATCGGCACGAAGATCGGCGCGAGTAACGCCCACTTCGCCGACGCACTGCCGATCACGAGATTCACAAAGCCGGTGAAAAACACCAACGACACCATCAGGAGAATCGGGCTGTCCTGCAGGTTGAACGACTTGATCGTTTCCGCGCCTTTGACAGCGAGCACCGTGCCGAGATTCGTCCAGTTGAAATAGGCGAGAAACTGCGCCGCGAAGAACGCCATCACGATGTAGGCGGCCATCGTGGAAATCGATTGGTCCATGCCGTGCACGACGTCGTTGTCATTCTTGAGCGTCCGCGCGCCAATGCCGTAAGCCAGACCGGAGACGAGACCGTAGAGGAAGATGAAGAAAATCATCCCGCGCATCAGGTAGGAATTGAGCATCCGCTCACCGAGCAACGCCTGCGGGCGTGTCGCATCCGTCAGCCAACTGCCTTCCGGCAGCACGCCCCACAAGATGACGCCGGTCAAACCGAGCACCGCCGCAACCGTCATCCAGAGGCCGCGTTTTTCGTTGGCGCTGAGCGGCACGATTTCCTCGCGCTTGGCGTCGCCCGTGTAAGGGCCGAGGCGTGGCTCGACGATTTTCTCGGTTACCCACGTGCCGACGATCGTCACGAGAAACGTCGCCGCGATGAGGAAGAACCAGTTCGCCGTCGGTTGCACCACTGTGCCGGGTCGAGCGACACCGGCCGCCGCTTGCGTGAGACCGGCGAGAATCACATCGATCGAACCGAGCACGAGATTCGCACTGAATCCACCCGATACGCCCGCGAATGCCGCCGCCAGACCCGCGAGCGGATGGCGTCCTGCGGCGTGGAAAATCGCCGCGCCAAGGGGAATGAACAACACGTAGCCGACATCCGCGCCCGAGTGCGACAGGATGCCGCCGAAAATCACGATCGACGTCAGCCAGCGTTTCGGCGCGGACAACACGATCAGGCGCAACCCTGCGGTGATCAGTCCGGAACGTTCCGCGACCGCGATACCGACCAAGCACGCCAACACGGTGCCGAGCGGCGGGAAGTTGATGAAGTTTGGCACCACGCTCGTGATCATCCGCTGAAAGCCTTCGACCGAGAGCAGGTTGACCACCGCGATGGTTTGCCCGGTTGCCGGATGGATCACTTGCACGCCCATGCGGCTGAAGATCCACGAGCAGAGCACGACGACGCCCGCGAGCAGCGCGAAGAGGGTGGAGGGGTTGGGGAGAGTGTTGCCGACTTTTTCGATCAACGAAAGGAACCGCTGAAACATCGTGCGGCTCCCGACAGGGGTGGGGACGGAACTCATGCGCCGATGCAAGCGGGGCGGCTTGCGACGTCAATTCCCTCTGTGCCCGAATGGTCGATTAAAACGTCGCGAGCGCATTCGCGCTCTCGATCACGATCCATGCCGCCGCAAAAGCGGTCGCCCACATCAGCACACCTTTTGCTGCGCGGCGGCGACGCAAGCTGCGCTCATAAGTATCCACCGTGTGCGTGCGGTATCCGCTCGATTCCAGAAAACTGGCAAACTGCGCCCGCCGGGTGCGCGCCGTGCGGAGGCGCCGGTCGAGCCGTTGGGTTCGCCGGGACGTGAAAAAGGCCGAAATTTTTTGCAAGAGACGCCGCACGACTGCACCGTTTGGAAAATCACGCTTTCGTTCAAGGGCTTTCTCGGTATTTCCGTTCTTTCACCCACATATTTCCATGCACCAGTTCTCTTACGTCGGAAACAAACTCCATTGCGAAGGCGTTGACCTCGCCGAAGTCGCCGCGCTCCACGGTTCGCCGACCTACGTTTACAGCGCCGCCACGATTGCGGACAACTACCGCCGCCTCGCCGCGAGCCTGAGCGGTCTCGACCTGCGCATTTGCTACGCCAACAAGGCCAACTCCAACCTCGCCGTGCTGCGCCACTTCGCGAACCTCGGCGCGGCGTTCGACCTCGTCAGCGCAGGCGAACTCCAGCGCGTCGTCGCCGCGGGCGGTCGTGCACAAGACAGTGTCTTTGCCGGCGTCGGCAAAACCGAAGCGGAAATCAAAATGGCGCTCGAAGCCGGCGTTTACGGTTTCCACGTGGAAAGCGAACCGGAGTTGGAGCGCATCAACCACGTCGCCGGCCGCCTCGGTATGCGCGCGCCGATCGCCATCCGCATCAATCCTGACGTCGACGCCAAGACGCACGCCAAGATCACGACCGGCAAGAGCGAGAATAAATTCGGCATTCCGCTCAAAGTCGCCGCCGCCGCCTACGCCGCCGCCGCGAAGCTCCCGCATCTCGAAATTCGCGGCGTGCAAATGCACATCGGCTCCCAGCTCACCACCGTCGCCCCGTTCGTCGAAGCGGTAAAAAAAGTGCTGCCCTTCGTCCTCGAACTGAAGGCGACCTACGGCATCCAGTATTTCAGCGTCGGTGGCGGCATCGGGATCGTCTACGAAGACGCGTTGGCCAGCGGCGCGCAGGCATGGTGGGACGGCAAAGCGGAAGGCGAGCGCCCGCTGACGCCCGAAGTTTACGGCGCAACCTTGCAACCGTTGCTCGCCCCGCTCGGCCTCAAGATTCTGCTCGAACCCGGCCGCTTCCTCGTCGGCAACGCCGGCGTGCTTGTCTCGCGGGTCGAATACCTCAAGCGCGGCAGCGGGCGCAATTTCATCATTCTCGACGCCGCGATGAACGACCTCGTGCGCCCCGCGATGTATGAAGCCTACCACGAAATCGTGCCGCTCGCGCGCGACTCCGCTCGCCCCGCGCTCGTCGCCGACATCGTCGGCCCCGTGTGCGAAAGCGGCGACTGCTTCGCCAAGGCGCGCACGTTGCAGGAAGTCCGCGAAGGCGAGTTCGTGGCCTTCATGAGCGCCGGCGCCTACGGTTACACGATGGCGAGCCGCTACAACACCCGCGCGCTCCCCGCCGAAGTGCTCGTCTCCGGCAACCGATTCGAGCTGGTCAACACACGCGAGTCGTTCGAAGCTATGGTCGCGAGCGAACGCATCCCCAGCTTCCTCAAATCTTAACCTCTACTACTTCCCTTGGCTGACGAGTCTTCCGTGAGATTTGCCGTGATCGGCGCCGGTGCGTGGGGCACCGCCTTCGCGACTCATCTCGCGCGACGTGGCCAACCGACCACGCTCGTCACGCGTCGCCCTGAGCACGCGTTGGCGATGCAGCAAGCGCGCGAAAATCGCGATTACCTCGCGGGCATCGCGCTACCGGAAAACCTGCTCCTCACCGCCGACCTCGCTGCCGCGTTGCGCGACGCCGACGTAGTGTTGATCGCGAGTCCGTCCCACGCGTTGCGCCAATGGTGCGAGCAGATTCGCGACGCGTTGAGCGCCACGAGTCCGTTGCAACTCGTCATCAGTCTGGTCAAAGGCATCGAAAACGTCACTCACCTGCGCCCCAGCCAAGTGATGGCCGACGTGCTCCCGGGCCGCAATGTCGCCACGCTCACCGGCCCGACCAACGCCGCCGAAGTCGCCCGCGGCCTGCCCGCCGCCATGGTGCTAGCCGCCGCCGAAACCAACGCCTTCGTCGATCGCGTCCAAGCCGCCATCAGCAGCGCCACGCTGCGTCTTTACACGAGCGACGATTTGCCGGGCGCGGAATACGGTGCGTGCTTGAAAAACATCTACGCCATCGCCGCCGGACTGTGCGACGGGCAGAAACTCGGCGACAACACCCGCGCCGCGCTCCTCACCCGCGCGCTCAGCGAAATGGTGCGCGTCGGCGAAGCCCTCGGCGCGCAACGCGAAACCTTTTACGGCCTAAGCGGCTTCGGCGATCTCGTGGCGACGTGCCACGGCCAGTGGAGCCGCAACCGCGAGTTTGGCCAATTCATCGGCGAAGGCCGCACCGTCGCCGAACTGATGGCCGACCGCATCACCGTCGTCGAAGGCTACCGCTCGACGAAGGCGTTCCACCATCTCTGCGACCAGAAATCCATCACCGCGCCGATCCTCGCCGAAGTTTACGCGATTCTCTACGAGGAGAAGAAACCTGCCGCCGCGTTGCACGCGCTGATGACGCGCGAGCTGAAACGCGAATCCGGCGAGCCGAGTTCCGGCGGGCGCTAACGGAGTCCCGCCATGCGCGTGTTGCTCGCTTTCGATAAATTCAAGGATGCGCTGACGGCGCAGGCTGCTGTTGTCGTCGCTGCTGACGCTGTGCGTGCCGCGCAGCCCGACTGGACGATTGATGCGTGTCCGCTCGCCGACGGCGGCGAAGGCATGGCGGAAATTCTCACGCGCAGCGCGCAAGGCGAATGGCGCGAACACACCGTCACCGGCCCGCGCGGCGCACCGGTCAAAGCCGGTTTGGGTTTGGTCGCGGTAAAAAACATTTCCGCCGCAGCTCGCGCGATGCTGGGTTTGGCTTCTGCGACCGAAGGCAACGTCGCCGTGCTCGCGATGGCTTCCGCCAGCGGTCTCGCGCTGTTGACTCCTGACCAACGCGACCCGTGGCACACGACTTCGCGCGGCACCGGCGAACTCATCCAGGCTGCCGCGGCGACCGGCGCGGTCGCGATTATTGTGGGTGTCGGCGGCAGTGCGACGCACGACGTTGGCCTCGGCGCGCTCTCCGTGCTCGGTTTAACTTTTCATCCAACAGAAGGTGCCGCGATTGCGTCGCCCGTTCCCGCGACGTGGGCCTCGCTCGCTCGCGTGTCCGGAAAAATCCAACCCGATTTGCCGCCGCTCTTTGTCGCGTGCGATGTGACGAATCCGCTGATGGGAACTTTCGGCGCCGCGTCGGTGTTCGCGCCGCAGAAAGGATTGCTCGAGGAGGATTTCACGCGCCTCGAATACATGACCGGACGCATGGCCGCGTTGCTTGCGGGGCACGCGGGCAAGCCGCCGCTCTTGTGCGATACGCCCAGTGCTGGTGCCGCGGGCGGGTTGGCATTCGGTTTGATGTGCTCCGCCAATGCGAGTCTCGTGCGCGGCTTCGACCTCGTGGCGGCGTGGCTCGACTTGGACCAACGCATCGCAGCGGCGGATTTGGTTTTCACTGGTGAAGGTTGCTTCGACGCCACGTCGCTCGAAGGCAAAGGCCCGGGCGGCATCGTGGCCCGCGCGCGCGCGGCCGGCAAACCGGTGCACGTCTTTGCGGGGTCAGTGCAAACCGCCGCGGACGGCGTTGATCTGCACACGATCACGCCGGAGGGGCAGGCACTGCCGGCTGCGCTGACGCAAGCGGCCGCCAACCTCCGCCGCGCCGTGCGTGCCGCGGTGGCATCGGCTTAGTCCGACTCAGGTGAGGCAGCTCGCGAAGCGTGGTTGCGCGGCGGCGTGGCGGCGGTGCACATCGAGATAGGTTTCGTCAACCATCCGGTCGATCGCTTCGGCTTGCATGAACTTCTTGCTGAAGTTCGGTTTGTCGGTGTCGAGCGAGTTGCGCACAGCGGTGAGAAAATCACCGATGAGTTCACGCGGCGATTCGTCGCCCACGGCGATGCGGATGGTGGTCGGTGTGATGCCGGCGTCCTTGAGCGCGGCTTCGCTCAATTCCGAGTGCGACGTGAGCGCGGGGCAGAGCACGAGCGTGTTGCTCTGGCCGAGCGAAACCATGTGGCCGAACATCGGTGCGAGCGAATCGAAGAAACGCGCCAGCGTGACGCGGGAGATTTTGGCCTTCTCGAAATTGATCGTGAAAAGCGGCGCGGGCAGTTCGAGGTAGGAGAGGCGTTGGGAGATGGCGGCGTTGGGATCGCCGGGGTTGGCTGGGCCGGTGACGGTGATGTGCGGGTGCGACGCGAGCCAGCGCGCGAAGACGAGCGTGTTGATGCATTTCTTCAACATGCGCTCTTCGAGCGTCTTCATGCCGGTGAGCACTTCGAAGGCTTTGTCGGAATCGAGAAACGCACCTTTGATATAATAGACGTTCCAAAACATCGTGTCGTGCCAGCTCTTGCCGCTCGGACTGTGATCGCCCTTGGGAATGAACATGTCTTCGTTGCGACCGATGACGACGCCCGCCGTCGTGGTGCCGTGGCCGGTGAGATCCTTCGTGTAACTGTGGATGATGTAGTCGGGGCGGCAGACCGCTTCGGGATGTTGCAATGGGCGGACGAGAAAGGGAGTGCCGACGGTCGAATCGCAAAGCACCGTGAGTCCGTCCGCGTGCGCGGCGCGGCAGATTTCCGGCACGTCGAGGAACACGCCGTGCGGGTTGCACGGACTTTCTAAGTAAACGTAGACGCGGCGACCCGCGGCAAGGCGGTCGGCGTATTTTTTCTTGGCGGTGGAGAGTGCCTTCTTGAAGGCTTCCGCGGTGTCGCCGTCGAAGAAGACTACGCCCGCGTCGAGGTTGGAGTGTTTGCCGAACCAATCGTGGATGAGTTGGTAGGCACCGCCGTAGATGTTGCGCGACGAGAGGATGACGTCCTGGTAACCGACGAGGTGCGACAACGCGCCGTCGATCGCGCCCATGCCGGAATTAAAATTCCACGCCATGTAATCGCTCGCCTGCTGGCCGCACTCGATGTCAACGATGTGATTGGCGAGGGAGATCGACGTCGGGTTCATCAACCGCGAGTAGATCTCGTGGAGAAATTCCTTCCCCTGAAACGCGTCGTCGATCCACTCGGAGCAGGCGTAAAGGTAGGTCGCGGTGCGCGTGATGACGGGGTTGGCGGAGAAGATCGCGGTGACGTTGTCGAAGATCGGGTAAGGCCCCTTGGCCAGCATCGTCGAATTCGAGTAGCGCAGCGACTGGTGCGTTTTGCGCGACGGATTTTGCAACGTATCGAGCAGTTTCGCCAATTGGAACGAGAGGAATTTTTTCGCATTGAACAACGCGAGGCGATCCTGCCGAGGCAAGTGCGCGAGTTCGCGCGTCGTGGCTTCCCACAACGCCATCAAGTCACCGTGCGAGCCGTAGAGTTTTTCCGCGAGCGCGAGCAAGGGGCGGCCGACCGGACTCTGGGGGTCGATCGAGAAATGCTGCAGTTGCTCCAGCGCGAGTTCGTTGACCGTGGTGGCTTGCGTGGTCTTGCGGCGCGGCGAAAGCACTTTGGCGGCCGGCGGGAGGCGCCGACCGGTATTAAGAGAAGGCGATTTCTGGGACGATGCTGGGGGACGCATAATGGCAAATTTGAGAGGAGTTATGACACGGCGCAAGCGGCGTTGGTTTTTCCGGCTCGTCACAATGAACGGTAATAGCGAAGGATGGGCGCGGTGATACCGATGAATTTAGAACGAGCCCGGCGTTTGCTTTGCCGCTTGCAAGACGAGATCCGCGTCACGGTGACTGCGGCGCGGCGGCAGGGCGCGGCGAAGTTGAGTCGCGTGGCGGGCGTGACGTCGGCGGACACGATTTACGGCGTCGACCGTATTTCCGAACGCGTGGTGTTGGCGTGGCTGGAGAAACACTGGCCGCGCGCGTGGGCGTTGGAAGTGGTGATGGAGGGCATCGCCGACGGCGAGGTGGTGACGTTTCCGCACGGCACGTCCGTTGCGCAGACGCAGTGGAAACTCATCCTTGATCCAATCGATGGCACGCGCGGCTTGATGTATGATAAACGCAGCGCGTGGAGTCTCGCGGCGTTGGCGCCGCAACGCGGTGCGCGCAACACGCTCGCGGATATTCAGGTGGCGGCGATGACGGAACTGCCGACGAGCAAGCTCGGCGTAGTGGATCAATTGAGTGCGGTGCGCGGTGTGGGCGTGAAAGCGACGCGACTCGTGTTGCATTCGAGTCGGCGGCAGGCGTTGCGCCTCGCGCCTTCGACCGCGAAGGACGTGACGCATGGTTTTGCGTCGTTCGCCAAGTTTTTGCCGGAGGGCAAAGCGTGGTTGGCGGAACGTGAGGAGGGGCTGTGGCAGAAACTCGGTTGGAGTGGGGCGAAGGGCGGGCAGCCGATTTTCGACGACCAATACATCAGCACCGGCGGACAACTTTACGAATTGCTGATGGGCCACGATCGCTTCGTGGCGGATCTGCGGCCATTTGCTTATGCGCAGTTGGGCTTGGGTGAGTCTACGCCGCTGGCGTGCCACCCTTACGATATTTGCACCGCGCTGATTGCGCAGGAGGCGGGTTGCGTGGTGGTGGGCGCGGACGGCAAACCGCTGCGCGCGCCACTCGATACGACGACGTCAGTTGCGTGGGTTGGCTATGCCAACAAAGCGTTGGCGCGGAAGATCGGACCGGCGTTGCGCGAAGTGCTTGAACTAGATTCCTGCTGAGCGGCGCGCTGGGGCCGCTCGCGAAAGTGGCTTAGTTCTTCGCCTGTTCGATCACACTGACTTTACCATTTTCGAAGAGCACGCGGATGCGTTCCTCAACTTCCGGCCGGTAACTGTCGGCATAAACCGGCAAGAAGGTGACGCGGTAATTGTTGGTTGCTGGATCGAAAAGAACCCGACGCTGATAACCCATGAAGCGCGTGCCGTCGTAACGTTCGAAGTAGGTGTTGTAGACCCACGCGGTGGAAAGCCCGCTCGCCGAGCGCACGTCCCGTTTCGAATCGGGCGCGCCGAGCGCGAGGTAAACCATGTCTTCGGTGTATCCGAGATCGATCGTGCCCTGGCGGATTTTTTCCTGCGTTGCGGCATCGAGGTTGGCGAAGACTTCGGGTTTTTGCTTGATGCGCGAATCGACGTTTTGACAACCGAGAGTAAACAGTGCGCCGGCGGCGGCGACGAGGGCGAGGAGGATGCGGGTGTTCATGGTGAAAGGTGGGACGTCCACACGCTACTCAGGTTCCGCGCAAAGGCGAGGGGCGTTCACAGGCGGACGCGGCGTAACCGCAGGGCGTTGGCCACGACGCTGACCGAACTCAGGCTCATCGCCACACCGGCGAACATCGGATTCAGCACCCAACCAAACATCGGGTAAAGTAATCCGGCAGCGAGAGGCAGGCCGGCAATGTTGTAGGCGAAGGCCCAGAACAGGTTTTGTTTGATGTTGCGCAACACCGCGCGGCTCAAATGCACCGCGCGCACGAGCGCCTGCAAATCGCCTTTGACCAACACGAGTCCGGCACTGTGCATCGCGACATCGGTGCCCGTGCCCATCGCGATGCCGACATCGGCGGCGGCGAGGGCAGGCGCGTCGTTGAGGCCGTCGCCGGCAAAGACCACGCGCTCACCGCGCGCTTGGTGCTCGCGCACGAGCTCCTGTTTGCGCGCGGGAGTGACTTCGGCGTGGAAACCGTCGAGTCCAAGTTCGTCCGCGACGGCTTTTGCGGCGGCGGTGCGATCGCCCGTGACCATGTAGACGCGCAGACCCTGGCGCTGAAGTTCGCGGATCGCGGCCGCCGTCGTCGGTTTGATTTGATCGGCCAGCGCAATGAGTCCGGCCGCTTGGCCGTCAATTGTCACGGCGACCAGCGTCGCGGTCGGGTGCGCGGCGAGTTGCGTGCCGACGGGCGCGCGACCGACGTTTACCTGCCGTCCGTCCACGCGAGCGCGAACACCGGCGCCGGGTTCGGCGGAAAATTCTTCCGCGGCGGTAAACGTGAGTGAGCGATTCTTGGCGGCGTCCACAATAGCGCGGGCGAGCGGGTGCTCGCTGAATGACTCCGCGGCGGCGGCGAAGCGCAGCACGTCGGCTTCGGTGAAATTATTCTCCACTTGCACAGCGACAACTTCGGGCCGGCCTGCGGTGAGTGTGCCGGTTTTGTCGATCAGCAACGTGGTGGCGTCAGACAACGCTTCGAGTGCCGCCGCATCTTTGACCAACACACCCGCTTGCGCGCCGCGACCGATGCCGGTGACGAGCGAGACCGGCGTGGCGAGACCGAGGGCACACGGGCACGCGATGATCAACACCGACACGGCGCTCATCAGGCCGTAGAGCCAGCCGCGCTCGGCGGCGAGCAGCGTCCACGCGACGAACGACGTGCCCGCAATCGCGAGCACGACCGGAAAGAACCACGCGGACACGCGGTCGGCGAGTCGCGCGATTGGTGGCTCGCTCTCAGTGGCTTGTTCAACGAGCCGCACTATTTGCGCGAGCAACGTGTCGGCTCCGACGCGTTCGGCGCGGTAGAGGAAGGAGCCCGTCGTGTTCAGCGTGCCGGCGCTGACTTTGTCGCCGGATTTTTTGACAACTGGTAACGGTTCGCCGGTGAGCATCGATTCGTCGATCTCGGCAGTCGAGTGCGCGAGCACGCCGTCCACGGGAAGATTCTCGCCGGGGCGCACGCGCAATTGGTCGCCGGGATGCACTTGATCGACGGCGACGTCTTCTTCGGTGCCGTCGGCGCGCACGCGGTGCGCGATTTTCGGGGCGAGTTCCATCAACGCGCGAATCGCGGCGTCGGTGCGCGCGTGGGCGCGTTGCTCAATGATCTGTCCCAGCAAGACCACGGTCGTGATAAACGCCGCCGCTTCGAAATAGAGCGGCACACCGTGGTGCGTGCGGTATTCCTCGGGGAAGTGGCGCCAGAGCAACACGGCCGCGATGCTGTAGAAATAGGCCGCGCCGGTGCCGGTCACGGTGAGCGTGAACATGTTCGGGTCGCGCTCGCGCAGTGATTTCCACCAACGCTGGATGAAGGGCCAGCCGCTCCAGAAAAAAATCGGCGTGGTCAACGCGAGTTGCCACCACGCGGAGACGTTGGGCGAGACGAAGTCGACAAGGCCGGGCCACACCATTTCGCCCATCGCGAGCACGAGCACGGGGACAGTCAGCACGGCGGCGACGTAAAATTTCGGCCGCAGAAAACGCTCGTGCGGCAGGCCCATGTAAACGGGCGCGTTGGCGTCTTGCTCGGTGTGGGATGAAGGCGAAGCGCCGTGTGCGTGGCCCGAGTCGGCGGAAGAGGAGGCGGAATGTTTCATACGATGTGACTAGTGAAACCACGAAGGGCTGACGCGAACACGCGCCGTCGACTCCGAGGTGTTTAGGAATAGAGGAGATAAAAGGTGATAGCGAGCGCGACGGGCAGCAGGAAGCGCGCGAGCAGGAAATGGCGAGGATAGGCATTCATGGTGTTAGCTGGTGCGGCGGAGGCGAGTGCTGGAGATCGCGCGATGGATGCGGGCGAAATCCCAGAGGACGAGCGCCATGGCGGCGTTGTGCACGGCGCAGCGGCACGGTGCGCCGTGGCGACGGCAACGGCACGGAAAACAACCGCAAGGGCCGGTGCGTTTTGCGGGATGGAAGGAGCGGGTGATTTTGGACATGGGAGGATGCGGTTCAACCCGGAGACGGACCACGCGGCGGAATCTTACGGCGGGAACGAAAAATGGGCGGTGCGCCGCCCATGGCGTATGATTACGCCTGGGCTGCTTCTGCATCGACGCCGTCAGCGATTTGGCGTCAGAAATGCGGGTAAGTCGCGATGCCCTTCTCCTGCTTTCTCTTCATCCAGCGCGCGTGCCGTGCGGGTTTGTTTGCCCGCCGCGCGCCGGCCTTCGTTGGCGCGCTGTGGCTCGTCGCATTGGGCGGGGTAACCCCCACCGCGTTCGCCGCGCCGTTGCCGCCGACGGCGTTGATTGCGATTTCCGGCAACAACAGCCTGACGTTGCGTTGGGAAGCGTCGGCCGGTGCCACCAGTTACACGGTGCAACGCCGCACGTCACCGACCGGCACGCTCACCACGGTGGCGACCAATCTCACCGCACCCACCTACACGCAGACGGGACTGACCAACGGCACAATCTATTACTACGTCGTCACCGCGATCGATGGCACGGGCGCGAGCGCATTCTCCAATCAAGCGCGCGGCACGCCCTACGCGCCCGTAGTGCCGAGTAACGTCGTCTGGCCGTTGGCCAACTCGAGTGCGGCGGACGCCGATGTGATTCGCTACGCCTTCGGCCCGCGCAACATTGGCCGCTACGATTTTCACGGCGGCCTCGATCTTAACGCCCCCGAGGGCACGCCGATTTATGCGGTGATGGCGGGCACCGTGACCAACAAGTCGACGTGGGACGGAGTGACTTCGGGCAGCGGCAACAGCCTCCTCGTCAATCACGGCGGGCAAAAGTGGGCGGCCTACTTGCATCTCAACGCGTTCGCCAACGATATCGGCATCGGCTCCGAGGTTAAGGCGGGCGATCTCCTCGGTTACGTCGGCAAGACTGGTTCCACCACCAATCACCTTCACTTCACTTACATGGTCGGCCTGACGTCGGAGTCGGTCAGCGAGTCGCGCAGTCGCTCGCCGTTGGAGATTTTGCCGCACACCACCACGACCGCGGCGACGGCCAGTTTTCGCAACAACGGCACCGGCATCGTCGATCTCTTCATCCCCGCGCAACAAAACACGATTCGCTGGATCATCCTCAAAGGCGACGGCCTCACGCGCCTCGTCGATTACTACGACATCGTGGCGCAAGGCTCCACTGACCGCGACACGCAGCGTCAATACGGCGTGCTCTTCAACGTCGCCGCGCCGACCCTCGCCTATCCCGCGGGAGGCGGCACGGTGCAAATCTGGGTCGCGCCCGATCCCGCCAGCGACTTCCCGCCGGAGCGCGTCATCGTGCTCGATTTTAATGGCAACACGCTGATCGATCGCGTCGCGCTGCCGCCGTCGGCACCGGGCAATTTCTCCGCGAACGCCACCAGCACGACCGCGATCTCGCTCACGTGGACCGCGTCAGTCGGGGCGGATTCCTACACGCTCGAACGCAGTCCGACGGGCAGCGGCAACTGGACATCTCTCGCCTCTTTTCCCGCCAACTCCGTCACCCACAACGACACGATGCTTACGCCGCAGACGAATTATTTCTACCGGCTCAGCGCAATCAACACCGCGGGGCCGTCGAACTACGCGTCGGCCGCCGCCGTCACCCAGTCGCTTTATCACGCGTGGAAACTTTCCCACGGACTTTCCCCGGCCTTGTCCGACGATTCCGACGACGACGGCGACGGGCTCACGTTGTTCATGGAATACGCACTCGCGCTCGATCCGACGCAGGCCTCGCAAGTTGGCGCGCCGGTGCTCACGCGTTCGACCGGACGCTTGGAACTGACCTACCGCCGCGCGCGTGCGGAACTGACATACGCAGTGGAAACCTCGACAGAGCTGACGGCGTGGACGACGAACGGCGTCACGCAAACGCACGCGGTAAACGGTGACTTCGTGACCGCTTCGGTCGTGCTGGAGGAAACGGGAAAGCGCTTCCTGCGACTCGTGGTGCCACGCACGCCTTAAGCCGATTCGTTCGCTCCCTCCGGTCCGCAGTCGCAATCGAGACACGCGCCGTCAGCGCAACCGCCGCAGAACGTCTTGAAGGCGCCGCGCTGCTCGTTGAGCGCGGCGATGAGTTGTTCGGGACGGCGGGAGCTCATGGCCGATTCGATCAATGCCCGGAGCGGCCATGTGCGCCGGCGTCAGCATGGCGGTGATGGCGACGTAAGCGTTCAGGTGCGCGGCGCGGACCGGGATATCGCATCAGCTCGGCGGCGCGGGCCAGACCCATGCCCCGGGCGGCGAGAAGGGTGACGAGAGCCGCAGGTTGAAACATGGGAGGGGAGTTGGACGTGGAGGGCGTGGAGCGGGAAGCCGGCGGCGCGATACGCGTCGAACCACGGTGTTGATACGCCACCGCGGAATTTTCCCCGCGAAAATAACTCGGTGGTTCTGCGAGATTTTCCGAGGGGTTTCGTCTCCGGGAGCATATTACCCGCATGAACCTACCGCGTTCCTCCTCGTTGTTCTTCGCCAGTCTCGCTCTGGCCTTTGCCTCACCGCTGGTCGCGCAGCATCAGGGCCATGCCGGCCACGGCGCCGCCAAGCAGCAGGAAACCGCCGCCACCAAGGGCAAATTGGGCAAACTCACGAAAGCCGAAAAGCAATCCGAGTGGGCGCAGCAGGCGCGCGCCAATTACCCGTTGGACGTGTGCGTCGTATCCGAGGAAAGACTCGACAGCATGGGGGGTGCGGCGGAATACGCGTATCGCGTCGAGGGCCAGCCCGATCGCCTCGTGCAGTTCTGCTGCGCGGGTTGCGACGGCGATTTCGCTGACAATCCCGCAGCGTTTCTCGCGAAGCTCGATGAAGCCGCGAGAAACAAGACGGCGGGCGAGAAGCAACGGAACTGATCAAGCTGACCGCCAATGCGTCTGCACTCTCCTGTTATTCCGATTGTTTCGCTCGCTGCGGTGCTGCTCACGTCGCCGGGGAGCATGGCGCAGGAGGGCGGCGGGCAACCCGATCGCGCGAGCTCGAGGGAATTTCTCCGCTTCGTAATCGACTCGCCTGCGCTGTCAGGCGCCGCCCGGCGGATCAATGCCGCCGAACGGCGCGTGGACGCGGCGGGCTTGCTGCCGAATCCGGAGATCGAGGGCATGATCTCGCAGATGGACGGCGCGATGGGTGAACGGAACCGCATGTGGGAAGTGAACGTGCGGCAGCCGTTGCCGAAACGCGGTGAACGCGCCGCGCAACGCGACCGCGCTCGCGCCGGCGTGGCGATGGCCGCGGCCGATTACGCCCTGATGGCGGGCGAAATGGCAGCGGATACCGCGATGGCGCTCGCCGAAATCGAAGGCGGTCTCGCCCGCATCCAATTGCTCGAAGCCCAACTCGCGCGGCTCGATGCGCTCCTCCGCAGCCTTGAAGTTCGGCTCGCCGCCGGCACCCAAGGACGCCTCGCAGAGCGACTCACGGTGCAATCGCAGATCGCGGCGATGCAACTGATGCTCGAAGGCGAACGCCGCATGGTGGGCGACGCGCAAGCGGAAGCCCGCGCCCGGCTCGGGCTTGCTCCCGACGTGGCGTTGCCGGAATTTTGCGCGCCCGTGGCCACCGAGGTGAGCGCTCACGACGCCGCGGCCATCCGTCTCGCGACGGCGCGCGCTGACGAAGCCGATGCGATGGGCAAGATGGCCCGTGCCACGGCGAATCCCATGACCGCGGTCGGGCTGCGTTTCGAGCGCGGACGCACGGCGATGGGCAACGAGGACACCGTCGGCATTGCATTCATGTCGGAGTTGCCGTTTCGCAGTCGCCGGGCTTCGCGTGCGGAATTGAGGGCTACCGCCGCCGAGCGAGCCGCGGCGCAGGCCGATGCCTCCGTGGCGACCTATCGCATCGCCGCGGCCCTCACGCGCGTCGAGCGGGCGGAGCGACTCGCGGACATCGCACGCCGCCTCAGCGGTGAAACCCTCGATCGCCTCAACGCCGAATATGACGCGATGATCCGTTCCGCGAGCGCCGGTTCGCCGATGGAATCGACCGTGTTACTGACGATCGAGTTGCTCGAAAAAGCGACGGAAGCGGACCTGCGCGTCATCGAAGCACGGCAAGCCGCCCGCGCCGCCCGCGCCGAACTCTGGCGCTATGTGCCGGCGGAGTGGTTCACGTGGACAAAATCCTGACACCGACTTTCGGCGCCGACAGCGCCTGCGCCCACCTCTTCCTCCCCCAAACCTTCTTCCCTTTCATCCATTATGACTCGCAACCTTCTTATTTTTCTCGGCACGTTTATGACCGGTGCGCTCATTGCCCTCGTTGCCCGTGCGGCGATGTTTCAACCACACGTGGCGCATGAAGCCGGGGCAGTCGGTGGCGGCGATTATGCGCCGATGGTTTCCAATGCGCTGACGCCGGCGACCCCCCCCGCGACCGCGCCATCGGCCACGCCGAAAAAGGCAACACCTGCGCGCGCGGAGGATGATCACGCCAGCCACGACCTCGTGGCACTGAAACAGAACGCGACGAAGGAGACCGCGACGGCCGTGGCGGACCAGCCGGTGAACACCGTTTGCGCGATCTGCGGCATGGACGTCGACCCGAAGCTCCCGTCAGCGCAATATCAAGGGAAGACGATCGGCTTCGGCTGCAAGATGTGCCCGCCGAAATTCAAGGCGGATCCTGACCGGTGGGGGCCGCTCTATTTGAAGAACGAAGTCGTGAAGCGCTGAACATTTATCCCCATGCGCGCACCTCCTGTTTTTGTCATCGCCATCGCCGGACTGCTCCTCGGGGCAGGCTTCGTGGTTCTGCTGCCGGAGCAATCGCTTTTTCAGGTTGCCGACCGAAACGACGACGCGGCCGCCGCCGCGCGGGGCGAGCGCTACGCCTGTCCGATGATGGATTTCATCGGCAACCGTCCCGGGGCCTGCCCAGTGTGTGGCATGCAGATGACGAGGGTCACCGCCGGCGAACTGACCCGCGAACAACAGCGGCGCATGGGCGTGGAGTTGACGACCGCGGTCATGGGCGCGGCGACGATGACGGTGCGCGGATACGGCATCGCGGATTATGATACCCGTTACGCCTCCGTCGTGATTCCACGGGTGCCCGGTCGCGTGGTGAAGCGTTACATGGCGACGTGGGGTTGCTGCGAAAGTATCGCCGCCGGTGCGCCGATCGTCGACCTCTACAGCCCCGAAGCCTATTCGGCGCAGGGCGAACTCGCGGCGGCGGTGAAGCTCGGCGACCAGCCGACCATCAACGCCCTCCAGGAACGCTTTGTCCGCTGGAATCTCGCCGATGTCGCCGAGGCAATCATCGCGGGCGGGGCACCGCGCGATGTCGTGACGATTCGCTCGCCGTTCGCGGGCACGGTCGTGTTGCGCGATTTCGAGCTGGTGAGCGAAACGGTCCAAGTCGGCCGGGAAGTGACCGCCGACACGCCGCTGTTGCGGTTGGTCGATCCGGATCGTTTGACCTTGGTGGTGCAAGTGCCGGAAGGGCAGGCGCGCTTTTTGCGGGAAGGCCAACCGGTGCGGATTGCGAGCGATGAGCTGGGACCGCTGCCGGACATCGAGGCGAAGATCGAGCGGTTGAGCTTTGAAATCAGTCCGGATACGCGCACCCGTGAAGTTCGCGTCTACATTCGCGGGGCCGCCGCCGTGTTGAATCCCGGCGCGCTCGTTTCGGCGCACATGCAAGGCGTGCTCGACGAAAATTTGCGGCCGGCCGATCCGGAGGATCCCGATACGTGGGGTCGTTTCGTGCTCGTGCCGAAGACGGCGGTGATTTCCACCGGAGTGCGCAACGTGGCGTGGCGCGTCGCGGGTCGCGAGCGCGACGGTCGGCTGCGTTTCGAACTGGCGCCGCTCGCGCTCGGTCCGCGCCTCGAGGACGACGCGGGCAACGATCTTTACGTCGTGCGCGCCGGGTTGCAGCCCGGCGATGAAGTGGCGACGCAGGGGGTGTTCCTCATCGACAGTCAGGCGCAACTCGCGGGCACGCCAAGCCTGCTGTTTCCGCATGGCGCCACTGCTCCCGCGGCGGGCGGACATTCGCATTGAGATGAGCCGGTTTCATCCGCTGCGACACATCCCGGCGCTGCGCGCCACCCCGCGCCAGCGGGGATCGTCGGCTGCTGAAGTCGAGCCGGTTGCAACCGGTCCCACCCTGAGGGGCTTCGTCGCTGCACTGGATTGCTCGCGGTAATTTCTTCATGCTCACTTTCTTCATCCGTAATACGTTTCTCACGCTCGCGGCGGCAGTGGCCCTCGTGCTCGCCGGGTTGTGGGCGTGGCGCAACGTGCCGGTCGATGCGATCCCCGACCTGAGCGACAATCAGGTCATCGTGTGGGCCGAGTGGCCGGGGAAGAGCCCGCAGGATATGGACCAACAGGTGACGTCCCGCCTCGCGCGCGAACTGCAGGGGCTGCCTGGCGTCATCACCGTGCGCGGCATGTCGCTTTACGGCGCGAGCTACGTTTATGTGATCTTCGAAGAGCGGCGCGATCTCTACGATTGCCGCACGCGTGTGCTCGAGCGACTGGCGCAGATGCAAGGCTTGTTGCCGGCTGGCGTGAATCCGCGGCTCGGCCCGGATGCGACGGCGATGGGGCAGGTGTATGCCTTCACGTTGCAGGGGCCGGCGAGTGTCGAGCGGAAGCGCTACGTGCTCGACCAGATCGTCGTGCCGGCGCTGCAGGCCGTGCCGGGCGTGGCGGAGGTCGCACCTGCCGGCGGCATGGTGCGCGAGTATCAAATCGACGTCGACCCGGTGCGACTCGCTGCGCATGGCATCACGCTCGACATGCTGATGATGGCCGTGCAGCGGGCGGGGCGTGACGTCGGCGCGATGAGCGTGGAACAATCGGGCGTCGAAACCATGATTCGCGGACTCGGCTTCATCCGTTCGGTCGGCGACGTGGAAAACATCGTCGTCCGCGGTGATCCGAAAAAGGGTGCCGGTCTGCGGCTGGGCGACATCGCGCACGTGCAGCTCGGCGGACAATTCCGCCAGGGACTGCTCGCGGACGGTTATCAGGAGCACGTCGGTGCGATCATCGGCATGCGCGTTTACGAGGACCCGATGTCGGTCATCAATGCGGTTAAGCGTCAGCTCGTGAAGCTCACGCCGACGCTGGAGCGCGAGGGCTTGGTGGCGGAGGCGTTTTACGATCGCTCGCAACTGATCCGGGAAACGACGGCGACGCTCGCGAACACGCTGCAACACGAAGTGATCGTGACGGCGTTGGTCGTGATGGCCTTTTTGCTGCACGTGCGGGCGAGCATCGCGGTGGGTGTCGCGTTGCCGCTGGGAATGCTGTTCACGTTTACGGTGATGCACGCGTTCGGCGTGGGCGCGAATATCATGAGTCTCGCCGGCATCGCGATCGCGATCGGTGTGATGGTCGACTTCGGCATCATCATCACGGAAAATTCCACGCAGCACCTGATCGATTTGCAGGACCGCTGCCGGCGCGAAGGGCGGCCAATGCCGGTGTCGCCGTTCAACGCCGAAATCACCGAGGCGATCGTGAATGCGACGCGCGAAGTCGCGCGGCCGTTGTTGACGTCGGCCGCGACGACGATCGTGGGCTTCCTGCCGATCTTTTTTCTCACCGATCAGGCGGGGCGATTGTTTCAACCGCTCGCGCTGACGAAGACGCTGGCGATTACCGGTGCGGTGATTGTCGGCACGTTGCTGGTGCCAGCGCTGTGCCGGTTGCTGCTGCCGCCGTGGCACGTGCGCAAGCCGGTGTTGCTCGCGATCGCCGGCGTCGTGGGCGGCGTGGCGTTCGGGTGGTTCATTCGCGACGGCTTCAGCATGCCGATGGAATACGGTCGCTGGGCGGTGAGCGTGCCGGGTTGGATTTTCGCGCCGTTGTTCGGTGGCTTGGTGGCGTCGGCGGTGTGGCGCGTCGGGCGGGAGCGGTTGGTGAACTACGAAGAGAATCCCGTCAGTCACGCGATTCATGTCGGCTACAACTGGGCCTATGTGCGTGTGCTGCGGCATCGCGTGGCGTTCACGGTGGTGGTGGCGGCGCTGTCGGTCGGCGGGTATCTGCTCGGCGTCGGCTGGAACGCGATGAGCTGGCCACTGCGGAAAGTGTTTGCGGCGGCGGGCGCTGATCTCACGCAAACGACGCTCGATCAGCAAATGAGCCGATGGTTCCCCGGTGTGGGCGCCAGTTTTTTGCCGCCGCTCGATGAAGGCAGTTTGTTGTTCATGCCTTCGATTCCCGCGACGGGCGGGCTGGGCGAGACGCAGCGCGTGATGTTGATGCAGAACCGACTCATCGAAACGGTGCCGGAAGTCGCCGGCGTCATGGGCAAGATGGGCCGCGCCGAGACGGCGCTCGACCCGGCCCCGCTCGGCATGATCGAGACGGTGGTGTTGCTGAAGCCTTATGCGCAGTGGCCGGTGCATGAATTCCCGCGTGACGACGGGCGCATGGAAAAACGTCCGCGCACGCTCGCCGAGGTGCGGGCGGCGTTGGCGGCGATCAGCGACATTCCTGGCGTGGCACCGAGCTGGCTGCAGCCGATCGAGACGCGCGTGATCATGCTCTCGACGGGCATCCGCAGTCTGATCGCACTGCAAGTGCTCGGTGACGACACGGACGCGCTCGAACGATTTGCGGAGAAGGCGGAGAAGGTTGTGCAACGCACGCCCGGTGCCGTCGACGTGCAGATGCAGCGCGAGGGCGGCAAACCCTACGCGGAGATCCGGCTCGATCCCGCCAAGCTCGCGCGCTTTGGCTTGCGCAATGACCAGGTGATGGACGCGGTCGAGACGGCGCTCGGCGGCATGGCGGTGACGTATTCGGTCGAAGGCGCGTTGCGTTATCCGGTGCGCATCCGCTACGCGCGCGAACGCCGGGACGATCCGGATGAGTTGCTGGAGTTGCGCGTGCCGGTGGGCGAAAGTGCGGTGCCGTTGAGCAACCTGCTCGCGAAGCCGACGGTGCACGTGTTGGCGCTGGCGGAAACGGGATTGGACGCAGCGGCTTTGAGCGCGCGGCTGCCGTTGGCGCACCAGCGGAATTTCGTCGTGTTGTCGCCGCGGCGCGCGGAGCTGACGATGGCGGCCGGCGAGGTGTTGCCGAAGGAAATCACAGACGCCGTGAGCGCGCGCGAACTGCGGATTGCGGGGACGCGACCGAGTGCGCTCGGGTTGACTTACACGATCGGGCCGATGGCGATCCGCTCGGAAGGCGGCAAGCGCACGCAATATGTGATGCTCAACGTGAGCGGTCGCGGTGAAGTCGAGGTGGTGCGCGACGCCGATGCGCGGTTGCGCGAGGCGATTGCGCGCGGTGAGCTCGAATTGCCGGCGGGAGCGACGTTCCGCTGGGTGGGCCGTTACGAACAAAAACTGAAGGCCGATGCGGCGATGAAATGGATCATCATGGCGTCGATGGCGGTGATGATTGTGTTGATCTACGTCGGCACGCGTTCGTGGGTCGTGACTGGAATCATTTTGCTCTGCAATGTGCCGGTGAACACGGCCGGCGGTTTCCTGATGATCTGGCTGTGGGGCGCGGAGATGACGACGGCGGTGATCGTCGGCTTTCTTGTGCTACTTGGCGTGATGTTCAACGACAGCATTTTGCTCGGCACGTATATTCACGAGCAGTTCAAGACGCGGCCGAAGGACGTGGAGGAGGTGCGCGCCAGGGTGTTTTATGCCGGGCTGCGGCGGCGGCGACCGGCGATCATGACGACGGCAACCACGCTGATTTCGCTCGTGCCGGTGTTGTGGTCGACAGGCCGCGGCGCGGAACTGATGCAACCGATGGTGCTGCCGGTGGTGGGCGGCATGATCTTCGACGTGGTGTCGCTGTTCGCGGTGCCGGTGTTTTATACGTGGTATTGGGAACGGAAGCTGGCGCGGGAGGCCGCGGCGGGCGTGAAGTGAAGCCGGGCCGGTTTCAACCAGCGCGCCGACCCAGCGCGGCGGCGGCGCTGGCCACCGGGGCGAGCTCACCGTGGGCGGAGTTGTTTGTTGCAGCGGGCGCGCGCCTAGCGTTTCGGAACGGCGCACCGGCCGTGGGTAATGGTTAATTTTGACTCGGCACTGTTCGCGAGTTGGGAATGATGTAGCGATGCAACGGCTGAAAGTTTTACTCGTCACCTCCGAAATGGAACCGTTTGTGAAGGTCGGCGGCTTGGCCGACATGGTCGGCGCGTTGCCGAAAGAAGTGG
Source organism: Candidatus Didemnitutus sp. (assembly GCA_030681265.1). Lineage (GTDB taxonomy): Bacteria > Verrucomicrobiota > Verrucomicrobiia > Opitutales > Opitutaceae > Didemnitutus. Next base: position 58,902 of record JAUXXD010000201.1, read on the forward strand.
CGGCGTTGGGGCACGACGTGCGCGTCGTGTGCCCACTCTACGGTTCAACCAAACGCGTGGGGACGTGGAGCGCGCGACCTGAGCCGCTCGGCGTGGATGTCGGGGCGCAGGCGGCGTGGGCGCGCACGTGGGAGACGACATTGCCGGACAGTGCGGTGCCGGCGTATTTCATCGAGCATGAGCAGTATTTCGGCCGGCCTGAAGTTTATAGCGAGACCGACGACAATCCGTTTCGTTTTGCGTTGTTCTGCCGCGCGACATTGGCGCTATGCGAGCAACTCGATTGGATTCCCGACGTGATTCACTGTCACGATTGGACGACGGGATTGTTGCCGGTGATGCTCAACACCACACTGCGCGACAAGCCAATCGGGAACGCCGCGACGGTGTTCACGATACATAACATGGAGCACCAAGGACTCTCGCCCCATGCAATCGTCGACTACGCGCGCCTACCGGCGGCGGAGTATCGCGGCGATAGTATCGAGAGCATGGGGCAGGTGAACATGCTCAAGGCCGCGCTCTATCACGCGTCGAAAATCACGACGGTCAGTCCGACCTACGCGGAGGAAATCCGGCGACGCGACGGTGGTTGTGGCTTGGATCATGTGTTGCGGTTTCGCGGCGCGGATTTGCTCGGCATCCTCAACGGCGTTGACACGGCGAGTTGGGATCCGGCGACGGATAAGGCCTTGCCCGCGAATTATACAGCGACAGACCTCGCCGGCAAAGCGACGTGCAAGGCGACATTGCAGGCGCGACTTGATCTCACGGTTGACGCGAAAGTGCCGGTGTTCGGTGTGGTGGCGCGACTCGTGCACCAAAAGGGTTTGGACCTGCTGGCGGAGTCGATCGGTCACATCGTCGAGCGGATGAAGGTGCAATTCGCCGTGCTCGGCAGTGGCGATGCGCGGGTTGAGGCGGAATTTAAGAAAGCCGTCGCGCGTTACCCGGGCCGGGTGGGCGCGCATATCGGGTTCGACGGAAAACTGGCGCGCTTGATTCAGGCGGGCAGCGCTGCGTTCGTGATGCCAAGTCGTGCGGAGCCGTGTGGTCTGACGCAAATGTATGCATTGCGTTACGGCACGTTGCCGATTGTGCGCGCCACCGGCGGATTGGTGGACACGGTGGTGGACCAAGGGGAGCAGGGCCGCGGCACGGGCTTTATTTTCCGCGAGGCAAATTCCGCCGCGCTCTACCAAGCGATCGGGCGCGCCTGTGCGACCTACTATGATCGACCGGACGAATGGCGCGCGATGCAACTGCGCGGGATGGCGGTAGATTTTTCGTGGGCCAACAGTGCGGCGCGCTACGCCGATTGCTATCGTTGGGCCATCACGGCGCGCACCGGAATCACGCCCGAAGCGTGAAGCGCGCGACCCTTGCGATATGACACGCCGGCGCGAGGTCGGCGTTGACAGCGTCGCCCACAAACCACACCAACAAGGCCTGTGATTCGTTTCTCCGCCTATTTCTTTTTTGCATTCGCCGGCTACTTTGCCCCGCGAAACATGGGCGGCTAACTCGAAGCATAAACTGATTAACCAGATTTAAGCACCAGAGCCGCCCCCCACCGGGCGGCTCTTTTGTTTTTCCAACCCCGCCAACGCCATGATCCTGCCCAAGAACAATCGCCTCACTTCCGAACAACTGCTCGAAATCACCACCATCGTGATGGAGTTCGATTGCAAGATTCAGCCCATCGACGGCGCTGTGCGCACCATCTACGCGATTGTCGGCGACGAGCGCGACGACCTCATGATCAACCGCCTCGAAGGACTCGATTATGTTGACCGTATCGATCGGATCCAGAGTCCGTTCAAGTTGATGGATCGTCGCTCGGACCTCGCCAATCACCGCCTCGTTATCGGGAACGTCACGCTCGGGGAAGAGCTGCTCGTCATCGCGGGGCAGTGCACCATCGATCCGAAGAATCCCAACTACTTCATCGAAACTGCGCTTGCAGTAAAGGAAGCCGGCGCCAACGCCATCCGGGGCGGCGTGTGGAAGCCGCGCACCAATCCCTACAGCTTCCAAGGCGACGCGCGCTCGCTCGAAATCCTGATGGACGCCTCGCGCCGCACCGGCTTGCCCGTTGTTTCCGAGGTGATGGAGCCGGAGCATATCAAGCTCGCGCTTGATGCCGGCGTGCATGTCTTGCAAATCGGTGCGCGCAACGCGCTCAACTACTCGCTGCTCCGCCAGGTCGGCCGCGCCATTGCCGGACGCACCACCACCGTGATGCTCAAGCGCAGCATTCACAACGGGCCTCTCAGCGAATTCATTTCCGCCGCCGAATACATCGCCGCCTTCGGCAATCCCAACGTCGTGCTCTGCCCGCGTGGCACCACGCCGACGCTCGACGGCTACCGCAATTACCCCGACGAATCGATCACGCCGCTGCTGAAGGAGAAAACTTGGGCGCCCGTCGTCGTCGATCCGTCCCACTCCGTCGGCAAAGCCACCTATGTGCCCGCCGCCGCGCTCGCCGCTGTGGCTTACGGCGCGGACGGGCTCTGCATCGAGGCGCACGTCAGCCCGTCGCACGGCATCGGCGACGACCCGAAACAAGCGGTGACACCAGCCACCCTGATGGAAATTATTCACCGTGCCCGTGCTTTGCACGCCGTCGTCCACGCCACACCCACCGCCACCCGCTCATGAAAAAGGAACTTTCCCAAATTCGCGTGCAGATCGATGCGATTGATCTGCGCGTCGTCAAGTTGCTCAACGCCCGCCTCAAACTCGCGCAACGCATCGGCGAAGTGAAGCGCGACGCACGCGGACGCATCTATGTCGCCGAGCGCGAAGCGGAAGTGTTGCGCCGCGTCGCCGAAGCGAACACCGGTCCGTTGCGCCCGGCGGCCTTGCAGGCGATTTACCGCGAGATCATGTCAGCCGCACTCGCGTTAGAGAAGCCGCTCATCGTTGCCTACCTCGGACCGGAAGCGACCAACACGCACGCGGCGGCGCTGAAGAAATTCGGCGCGAGCGTCGATTATCGTCCGATGCCATCGCTCAGCGATGTGTTCACGGCCGTGGAGAAGGGCGAAGCGGATTACGGCGTGGTGCCGATTGAAAATTCCACCGAAGGCTCCGTGCGCGACTCGCTCGATCTTTTCGTCGAGACGCCGCTGAAGCTTGTCGCCGAGCTGCAAATCGAAATCGACCACACGTTGCTCTCCAACGAGCCGCTGGACAAGATTCGCAAAGTTTACTCGAAGGACCAGGCGCTGGCGCAGTGCCGTCGTTGGCTGCAACGCCATTTGCCACACGCGCAGTTGGTTGATGTGGACAGCACCGCGCTCGGCGTGCAGCGCGCCGCGCAAGAGAAGGGCGCCGCGGCCGTCGGTCCGCGACTGGCGGGTGTCCGTTATGGGGTGCCTGTCGCCGCCGCACGCATTCAGGATCAAAAGAACAACACGTCGCGCTTCGGCATTCTCGGTCTCGAACCATCGGGCACGGCGGGCAGTGGACGCGACAAGACGAGTCTGCTCGTCTCGTTGCATCACGAACCCGGCGCGCTGTTGAAGGCGTTGACGCCGTTCAATCGCCGCAAGCTCAACCTCACGCGCATCGAGTCGCGCCCGAGCCGGTTGCGGCCGTGGGACTACATTTTCTTCCTCGATGTCAGCGGCCACTACGACGACCCGTTGATGCAACGCGCCTTGAAGGACCTGCGCCGCCACTGCCCGTTAGTGAAGTGGCTCGGCAGTTATCCCGCCGCGAAGCTTTAGTCGGCTGGGGATTGGCGCGTGGTCGGGCTGGAATAGCCTTAGGCGAAAGCGAATTTCCCTCCGCACAGAAGTTGGGCGCGGCGATGATGGGCCGCGCCTCGGCCCATCGCTAATAACTCCCCCTATGTCACAAGGTTCGCTCGGTCTCGGCTCAGTTCGTGCTAATTTATCTGTCGCTATGCATCCCTGTGTTTCTCCCTCGCCGCTCTACGACCGCGAATTCGAGCATGACGCTTGCGGTGTGGGCTTTGTTGCCCGCATCGATGGCTTCCGCACGCACGACGTGCTCAAACACAGTCTGACCGCCCTGAAAGCGCTCGCTCACCGCGGGGCGATTGACGCCGATTCTTCGACCGGTGACGGCGCCGGCGTCATGACCCAGCTCCCGTATGATATCATCCGCGCGCACTTGGCGGCGTTGAACGTCAACGCGGTGCCGAAGGACAAGGATCTGGCCGTCGCGATGTTGTTTCTTCCGCGCGACAACGATCTGGCGCAGGCGCAGATTCGCAAAATCGTCATCGAATCGATCAAGGAAGAAGGTCTCGGCTTCGTCGCCTGGCGCGAGGTGCCGACGGATTTTTCGATTCTCGGTCGCAAAGCCGCGGACACGCGCCCGCTCATTTTACAGGCGATTATCGCGCGCCTCGACGATTCAAATGACGACGGTTTCGAACGTCATCTGTTCCTCGCGCAAAAAGTGGCGGAGCGCCGCTGCGCGTCGGCGCGGCTCGACGGTTTCTATATCTGCAGCTGTTCCGCGCGCACCATCGTTTACAAGGGCCTGCTCAACGCGCCCGAAGTGCGCCGCTTCTTCCCGGATTTGCGCGACCCACGTTTCACGACGGCGTTTGCCATTTTCCACCAACGTTACTCGACCAACACGTTCCCGACGTGGAATCTCGCGCAGCCGTTCCGCGCGCTCGCCCACAACGGTGAAATCAACACCGTGCGCGGCAACCGCGCTCGCATGCAGGCGCGCGAACGCGCCATGACCGGTGGCACATGGGGCCCGCGGTTCGCCGACCTGCATCCGGTCGTGCAAGACGGCATGTCGGACTCCGCGAGCTTCGACAACGTCCTGGAAATCCTCTCGCTCGGTGAGCGCTCGATGCTGCACTCGATGATGATGATGGCGCCGCCGGCGTGGGAACAGAATCCCAACCTCAGTCCGGAAGTGCGGGCGTTTTTTCAATACCATTCGCTGATGATGGAGCCGTGGGACGGTCCGTCCGCGCTCGTATTCTCCGATGGCCGGGTCGTTGGTGCGACGCTTGACCGCAACGGTCTGCGTCCGGCGCGCTACAAGGTTTACGACGACGGTCACGTCTTGCTCGCGTCGGAAACGGGGCTCGTGCCCGATTTGCCCGGCCAAGTGATTCACTCCGGCCGTCTCGGACCGGGTCGCATGATCGCAGTTGATTTGGAAAACAAGCGCCTGCTGAGCGACGAAGACATCAAGCGCGAGATCGCCGCCAAGCCGATCTACAAGGATTGGTGCGATCGTCATCTGATCAACTTGCAGAAGTTTGCCGCCGCCGCGCCCGAAGGTGGCGTGATCACGCCGGAAGCCAACTATCGCGCCACCGTGCTGCAGCAGCAACTGGCCTTCGGTTACGACACCGAGGAGATCGAACTCGTCCTCTCGCCCCTCGCCGTCGGCCTCGAGCCCACCGGCTCGATGGGCGACGACACGCCGCTCGCCGTGCTTTCGCGCCGCCCGCGTCTGCTCTACACGTATTTCAAGCAGCTCTTCGCGCAGGTGACAAATCCGCCGATCGATTCGATCCGCGAAAAATCCGTCATGTCGCTTGGCGCCTCCCTCGGGCCGCGCATGAGTCTCTTCGAAACCGCGCTCGCTCCGAGCGGCGTGCTCACGCTCGATTCACCGATTCTTTTCGACCACGAAGTCGAAGCACTCTCGGCCGTCCCGCTTTTCCGCAACGCCGTTGTGCGCCTCTCCGTGTTGCTGGAGGTCAACGGTAACGAAGACACCCTCGCCGAAGCCGTGCACGATCTCGCGCAACGCGCGCTCAACGCCGTGGAAAACCAAGGTGCGAAAATCATCATCCTTTCTGACCGCGGTTTGTCGCCGACGAAGGCGGCGATTCCGATGCTCCTCGCCACCGGTGCGGTGCAACATCGCCTCATTCGTGCGGGTCTTCGGCTCAAGTGCGACATCGTCGCCGAAACCGGCGAAGCGCGCGAAGTGCATCACGTCGCGTGTCTCGTCGGCTACGGGGCCAACGCCGTGAATCCTTACCTCGCCCTCGCGACGGTGCGTGAACTTGCCAACCAAGGTAAACTCGCCACGCCGGCGCAACCGCAGGAAGCGGAAAAGAATTTCAAGAAAGCGATCGAAGCCGGTCTCTTGAAGGTCCTCGCGCGCATGGGCATCAGCACCATCGCGAGCTACCGCGGCGCGCAGATTTTCGAAGCCATCGGCATCGGTAATAAAGTCGTCGAAGAATGTTTCGCGCGCACGCCGTCGCCGATCGGCGGCATCGGATATCGTCAAATCGCCGAGGAAACTTTGCGGCGGCACGAACGCGCCTTTCCGCGTCCGAGTGGCGCGGCTTCCGAAGCAGAAGCGACCGCGGCTCCCGCCACAGGATTGTCCAGCGACGGTTATTACAAGGTGAGCCGCAAGGGCGACGGCGAGTTCCACGGTTGGAACCCGAAGGTCGTCGCGGGCATGCACAAGTTTCTCAAAGGCGCGCAAGTCGAGGATTTCAAAACCTTCTCGCACACGGCGAACGAACATCCGCCGGTTACGCTGAAAGATTTGCTCAAGTTGCGTTTTCCACCGGAAGGTCTGCCGCTCGAAGAAGTCGAGCCGGTGGAAGACATTCGTCGTCGCTTCACGACGGCGGGCATGTCGCTCGGCGCGCTCTCGCCCGAGGCGCACGAGACACTCGCGATTGCAATGAACCGCATCGGCGGCAAATCGAACTCCGGCGAAGGCGGCGAAGATCCGTCGCGTTTCTTGCTCCGCGAAAATGGCGACAGCGCCAACAGTGCGATCAAGCAAGTCGCGTCGGGTCGCCTCGGCGTCACCGCGGAATATTTGGCCAACGCACGTGAAATCGAAATCAAGATGGCGCAAGGCGCGAAGCCCGGCGAGGGCGGCCAGTTGCCCGGCCACAAGGTTTCGCCACTGATCGCCACGCTGCGTTTCTCCGTGCCGGGCGTGACGCTCATTTCGCCACCGCCGCATCACGACATCTATTCGATCGAAGATCTCGCGCAGTTGATTCTCGACCTTAAGGAAGTGAATCCGCGGGCGAAGGTCTGCGTGAAACTCGTCTCGTCGTCAGGCGTCGGCACGATCGCCGCAGGTGTGGCGAAAGCCTACGCCGACGTCGTGTTGGTCTCCGGCCACGAAGGGGGCACGGGCGCGTCGCCGCTCGGCTCGATCAAGAACGCCGGCTCCGATTGGGTGCTCGGGCTCGCCGAGGCACACCAGGTGCTGATGATGAACGGACTGCGCAGCCGCGTGACGTTGCGCACCGACGGCGGCATGAAGACCGGCCGCGACATCGTCATCGCGGCGATTCTCGGTGCGGAGGAATTCAACTTCGGCACGGCTGCGCTCATCGCGGCCGGTTGCGCGATGTTCCGCGTCTGTCACCAGAACACCTGTCCGGTCGGCGTCGCCACGCAACGCGAGGATCTCCGCGCGAAGTTCCGCGGCAAACCGGAGAACGTCATCGCTTACTTCGACGCCGTTGCGGAAGAGGTGCGTCATTACCTCGCGCGCCTCGGCGCGCACACGCTCAACGACATCATCGGTCGCCCCGAGTTGCTCGAGCAAATCGACGACCCGGCCAACGCGAAGACGCGCTTCGTCAATCTCTCCGGCGTGTTGCACAACGTCGATCCGACGGGCCAGCTCGACCGCTTCCACACGCGCGAGCGCAATGAGCGTTTCGGCGGCGAAGGTTCGCTCGACGAGTTGATCATTCAGGAAGCGCGCCATGTCATCGCGGGCCGCTCCGGTCGTTTCGCGGGCAGTTACAAGGTGACGAATGTGAACCGTTGCCTCGGCACGCATCTCTCCGGCCAGATCGCCTATTTGCGCGGCAGCGAGAGCCCGCTCGCGCCCCGCACGATCGATCTCGAATTCAAAGGCACGGCCGGGCAGAGCTTCGGCACCTTCCTCGTGCGCGGTGTGCGCCTCAGTCTCACGGGCGAGGCCAACGACTATGTCGGCAAGGGCATGAGCGGGGGCGAGATTGTGATTCGTCCGCGCTCGGATGAACTTTTCCAATGGGAAACCAACGTGCTCCTCGGCAACACCTGCCTTTACGGGGCGACAGGCGGCCTGCTCTTCGCCGCCGGTTGCGCCGGGGAACGTTTCGCGGTGCGCAATTCCGGCGCGACCGCCGTCGTCGAAAGCGTGGGTGACCACGGTTGTGAATACATGACGCGTGGCGCGGTGGTGGTGCTCGGTCCCACGGGACTGAATTTCGCCGCCGGAATGAGTGGTGGTCTGGCGTTTGTGTTCGACGAACACAACACGCTGCCGACGAGTTACAATCCGCAGATGGTGGAACTCGAACGGTTGGAAAACGCCGCTGAAACGGAAGCGTTGCGCCAACTCATCGCGGCCCACGCGGCCGCGACGGGCAGCCCGCACGCGCAACGAATTCTCGCCAACTGGACGACAAGTCTGGCGAAGTTTTGGAAAGTGGCGCCGCAGGCTACGACTCCGGACGCACCGAAAACCTTTTTCACCTACGAGGAAATCATCGGACCGAAAGCCGTGCCGCGCGCCGTGCCAACGGCCAGCTGATTCTCGGGTTAACTGTCATAGTCGCAGGGTTGGCCGACAGGTTGCTTTGAGTAAGGCGTCCGATGCGGTGTGAGCCGCATCCACGCCTCAACTCAGAACAAGCCAACCACATGAAGAAACTACTATTGACCACGCTGGTGTTCGTCGCCGCGAGCCTGTCCGCGGACGAAGCCAAGTCCTCTTACTCGATCAGCACGGATTTCACGTTCGTCTCGGAATACGTTTTCCGCGGCGTGAAACAACAAAGCGCCTCCTTCCAACCTTCCGTCACAATTACGTCGGGCGGATTCTCCGCCGGGGTCTGGACCGCGCAAGCGCTCGAAGACCGCGCGGCGACGTGGGCCGATGGCAACGAAATCGATCTTTTCGCCAGCTATGCAGTGGCGATCGATGGCGGCTACGCCTTCACCGTCGGCGCGACGTCTTACCAGTATCCGTCGGCCCGCCCGTTGCTCGGCGAACTTGATCGGACCTTCGAGATCAGCGCCGGGTTCTCCGGCCCGCTGGGCCCGTTGTCTGGTTCGCTGACCTATTTCCGCGATTTCGATCTCGACGCCGACATCTACGAACTGGGCCTCAGCTACGGTGCCGATATCAACGACAAGACTTCCTACGAAGTTGGAGGCTCCTACGGCATCGCGCGTTACGATGCGGGTGGCGATTATGATTACTACGCCCTGAACGCGACCGTGAGCTACAAACTCAGTGAGAAAACGGCGCTGACGGTGGGCGCACACTGGTCCGCCACCGACATCACCGGCCTCAAGTCGAACACCTGGTTTTCGGTTGGCTTCAGGGCCGACCTTTAAGACAGAACGCATAGCAAAATGGGACCGGCCGCGCCCGTGGGGGGCGCGGCCGGTTTTACTAATGACACACGCAAGCCCAAAAGAACGAGAATCAGGCTGGCAGAGCGGGACATTTCCCCTTGGCTGACTCGTTTCACAATGAAACCACGCAAGGTCGCCCTTCTTACTGCCGGTGGATTAGCCCCGTGCTTGAGCGCGGCGGTCGGAGAACTGATTTTGCAATACACCGATGCGTCTCCGGAAACGGAAATCATCTGTTATCGCTCGGGTTACAAGGGACTGCTGCTCGGTGATTCGATTCAAGTAACCCCCGACATGCGCGCGCAAGCCGGCGTGTTGCGTCGCTACGGCGGCAGCCCCATTGGCAACAGCCGCGTGCGGCTCACCAACGTCGACGACTGCGTGAAGCGCGGGCTCGTGCAATTGGGTCAAGACCCGCAGGCCGTCGCGGCCCAGCAGCTGCAAAAAGACCAGATTGACGTGCTCCACACGATTGGGGGCGACGATACGAATACGGCGGCCGCTGATCTCGCGGCGTTTCTCAACCTCCACGGTTACCACCTCACGGTCATCGGTCTGCCCAAGACCATCGACAACGACATCATTCCCGTTCGGCAAAGTCTCGGTGCGTGGACCGCCGCCGAGCAGGGCGCGAATTTTTTCCAAAATGTCGTGAGCGAACACAGTGCAAGCACCCGCATGCTCTTGGTGCACGAAGTCATGGGACGCCACTCCGGTTGGCTCACGGCGGCGACCACACGCGACTATTTTAACATCATCGACAGCGGGCATTTCATTCCCGGACTCGGCCATTGCGAAAAACGTTGGAGCGTGCACGGCGTTTATCTACCCGAGATGGAACTCGATATTGAGGCCGAAGCCGACCGCCTCCGCCAAACGATGGACACCCTCGGCAACGTAAACCTTTTTGTCAGCGAAGGCGCCTGCGTGGAAACAGTGTTGGCCGAAATGATAGCGCGCGGCGAACCGATCGAACGCGACGCGTTTGGTCACGTGAGACTCGACAAGGTCAACGTCGGTGCTTGGTTCGGCAATCGCTTCGGCGCCTTGCTCAGCGCGGACAAAGTGCTCGTGCAAAAGAGCGGTTACTTCGCGCGCTCAGCCGCGGCAAACGAAGCCGATCTCGTGCTCATTGGCCGTTGCGTCGAACACGCCGTCCAGTGCGCCATGAATGGCGAGTCGGGCTTGATTGGCGAAGACGACAACCGCAACGGCCAGTTGCGTCCGATTGAATTTTCCCGCGTCCAAGGCGGTAAGGAATTCGACCTGAACGCACGGTGGTTCAATGACGTGCTCACCCGCACCGGTCAGACACTCGGCATCAAAGGGAAGAGCATGGTGCACTGAGTGAGCGGCCGGTCGGTCGCCGCCCACGGCCGCGCGCAACAAGGGACGCCGCCGGGTTTGTAACGCCATCGGTGACAAACGCCGGTGCCACAGGAGCTGAGGGGCAGTGGACCACTGGGCTTTGAGCCGCGCTCCGGTCAAATTGTGGCGGTGGTGGCCGTGGTGTAATTGTGCGCCTTCGGCATTGCGGCGCCGCCCCCCGCGGCCTAACTGTTGGTCTAATGTTTTTGCGGCTGACTGTTTTCCTCGCGATTCCCGCTCTGTCGTTGCTGGCCCAACCGGCGGCGCCGTCGTTGCGGAATTTGGTGACGAATTCGCCATTCGCTTCCTTTGGTCCCGTCAATAGCACCGCGGCCGCTAACGCGCCGCTCGAATTTCGCGGCACCTTCGTCGAAAGCGGCGAACGTTTTTTCAGCATTCTCGACACCGGCACACGTCGCGCCGAGTGGGTGGGGCTTAACGAACCGGGCCAACTCTTCGCCGTGAAAAATTACCACCCCGAACGCGAAGCGATCACCGTGGAATTTCAGGGCCGCGTGATGGAACTCAATTTGCATTCCGCGCGTGTCGCGGTGTTGGCAGCGGCCCCACCGCCGCCACCGCCGAACAATACCGCGGCGGTTTCCGGCCAAAATCGCCCCGCGGCCGCCGCCACCGCTCCCGCGGGCAACGAAGCACAGCGGCTCGCGCAAGTCGCCGAGGAAATCCGCCGCCGCCGCGCCCTGCGGCAGCAAGCCACTCAACCGGGCCAACTGCAGACTCAACCTCCCGCTCCTCCGAATCGCTAACATGAATTCACGCTCCGCCTTCACGCTGCTCGAAATCCTCGTCACGCTCGCCATCATCGGTTTGCTCGCCGGACTCGCGATTAGCAACAGCGATAAAATTTTCGGCCAAAGTCAGGAAGCCGTCGCGCGCATCTTTGTGCGCGATTCGCTCAAGACCTCGCTCACGCGCTACCGCATCGATCTTGGTGATTATCCCTCCACCGCGGAAGGGCTGGCCGCGCTCTTCACGGCACCCGCCAATCGCGCCGAACGTTGGCGCGGTCCCTACGCCGAAGCGACCGGCGGCAAGTTGCCCAGCGATCCGTGGGGCGAAGCCTACCGTTATCGCTATCCGGGCGTGAAAAACAAGGGCGGCTACGATCTCTACTCGACCGGTCCCGACAAAGCCGACGGCACCGAAGACGATATCGGTAACTGGTAACGCGGTCTTGTCCGCGCGTCCCACCAACCCGTCATGAGGTTCGCCGGTCACACGACGATTTCGGCGCTTGGTTCATCTCGCGCCATGCTCGCCACCCGCGCGGGATTTACGTTGGTGGAAGTGTTGCTCGTGCTGGCACTGCTCGCGTTGTTGGCGGCGGTTTTTATTCCGGGAGTGAATTCCATTTTGCGCGACATCAACGCGCGCGGACCTGACCAATTGCTCAGCGAAGCCATGCTCGCCGCTCGGCACGAGGCGCTGGCCACCGGCCGCGTCGTCGAGTTGCGCTACCACACCGAGGCGCGGCAACTCTGGTGGAGTGAAACCGCGCCGCGCGCGGAGCCGCTACCTGCGGGGATGGAAGTCTCGTTTCTCCCACTCGCGTCAGGTTCCAGTATTTTGCTCGGCGGTCAGCTCGCCGAAGCGCAAGAGCCGTTGCGCCGCGTGCGGTTTTTCCCCGACGGCACGTGCGATGCGTTTCGCGTCAGTCTCAAAGCGGCTAACGCCGCGCCGCGGCTCTTCGTGGTTGATCCCTGGACCTGCGCCCTGAGTCCGCTGCCGACCACCCGTTAACATGCGCGCACGTTCCTCCGCTTTCACGTTGCTTGAGGTGCTGATTGGCATCGCCGTGCTCGGCATTGCCGCCGTCGTGCTCGGCGCGGCCTACGTCAACACACTCAGTGCGCACGCCGCGGTCGCGCAGCGCGCCACGGATGGTTCGCTCTTGGATCATTTGAGCGAAGTGGTGCTCAACGAACCCGACCGCGCCAAGGTCGAAGCGGGCGGCGATATTCCGTTGCCCGACAATCGCCGTCTGCGCTGGCAGGCGACGATCGAGGAAGCACCGGTGCCGGACTTGTTTCGCGTGGTCGTAAAAGGCGAAGTGCGCGGCGACGCGACGAAAGCGACCGAAGAATTCACGCAGACACTGATGCTGTTGCGACCCACGTGGTCCGATCCGCAGCGCCGTGAACAATTGAGCACCGACTGGCGCGAGAGTCAGGCGAAGGGGACACCGCGATGAAGCGCGTGCGCGGCTTTACGATGATTGAAACGCTGGTGGCGACGGCGCTGCTCGGCGCGCTGTTGTTGGCGTTGAATTTCTTCGTGTTTTCGATGGCGGAGATCTGGGGCCAAGGGGCGGAGCGTCGCCTCTTCGAGCAACACGTGCGCGCGGTGACGCGTGAAGTGGAAGCGTTGTTGCGCCAGGCCGCGCTGCCGCCTGTCGCGGGTGAGACGCCGGTGTTCGCGCGGGAAATTCGCCTCGAAGATGGACGCCGCGTAACGGCGCTGACGTTTGAGTTGCCGTCGGGCGCAACGCGGTTGCCGTGGCGCACGGTGGCGTTGCCCGATGTGGTGTGCTCGCTCGTGCAACAGGAAGGGCGCGGGCTGATGCT
>JAUXXD010000203.1 GCA_030681265.1 Candidatus Didemnitutus sp.
CTTATCGCGGCTACGGCGGCGAATCGGCACCACAGGCCGAGGAACGGGATTCGCTGCTCATTAAGGGCATCGCTGGCAGCATGGGCCTGTTGTATCTACTGGCCTACGGCTTGGGCGATGATGACGACGAAATGCCGTGGATTACCGGCCAAGGGCCGAAGTCGAACGCGGCACGCAACCAATTGCGCGAAACGGGATGGAAGCCCCACAGCGTCAAGATTGGCGGCATGTTCTATTCCTATCTTGAAACGCCGTTTGCGATTCCGCTCGCCGTCGTGGGCAGCTACATCGACGGCCTGAAATACAACGGCATGTCCGAAAAGGACGCGGCGACGCGGCTTGGCGCGGCGTTTGCCAGCGCACCGGAAACGATTGTTTCCATGTCGTTCTTGCGCGGATTGGCCGACTTCATGGACGCGGCGCGCGGGCGCAAGAAGTGGAGCGAGGTAGCCGCTGGCGTTGTGGCCGGCGTGGTTGTTCCTAACTTTGTGCGGCAAGTTGACCGCTTGTTTGACCCGACGCTTTACGAGTCTGAGGGCGTCGTCGGTCTGCTTGGTGGGCAACTGCCGGGCGTTCGCCAGATGTTCCCCGCGCGGCAAACAGTGACGGGCAACACTATCGAGGTTCGCCCGATAGAGCGTTTCGGTCGTCCGGCAACGCATGACCCGCTTTGGGATGTCCTTGCGAAGAAACAAGCGTGGATTCCCGAGGCGGGCGAATCCACCAAGTTGGGCAATCGCCAGATGACGCACGCCGAGCATCGTCAATTTGTCGAGATCAGCGGGCAGAACATCGAGCGCCGGTTGCGGGCCGCTGCACCGCAAATCAACCGCATGACACGAGAGCAGGCAGAAAAGTTTGTGGAAAAGGTTACGCGCGAGGAAAGAACACTCGCGAAACCCCGAATCCATCGTGAATTTGTGAACCCATTTCCACGGTAAATACTACCGATTGAGAGGCAGACGGCGCGAGAATGTCGTGCTGTTTGTAGATGCCGCGGAACACAAACCTTGTCCTCACGGAGCAGCAAGAATCCAAGCTCGTTGAATACGTAATTCAACGCCTGCAAAGTTTGCGCGCCGATTCTGAGGAGCGGATTGCCGCTGACCGCGATTCATGGCTAGCCTACGAGAACGATGTCAAATATCGCGAGGGCGACAAGGACTCGGTTTTCAATCTGAGTAATGTCCAGTTGCCGCTAACGGCAATGATTACAGAATACTTTATGGCGCGGGCTGAGGAGGCGGTTGTCGATCAGGCGCCCTACTTCGAGTTTGACCCGATTGGCGCGCAAGATGCGCAGCGGGCCAAGGACTACAACGCCTACTATAATTGGAAAATCGATACGAAAGCGAAGACGTTTGCCGTCGTGCAGGACGCGATGTTGCCGTTCTTCATCCAACGGGCGACCATCTTCAAATCCGCCTTCGTTGACGAGAAAACCACTTGGCTCGAAAAGGATAAGAGCGTGCTGCATGACCTGCGCACGGGTAAGCCGGTCGAGATTGCCGGTGTCGGTCTGATTATCGAGGACGAGGATGTTTTCGATGAATTGGGCGACCCCTCATTTTCGCGTGGAGCGGAGCAAACCACGCGGTTGCACCTGCGGGCCGACCCGACTTTCGTTTTTGACGAATCGTTGCACGAGTGGAAACCCGTAACGCTCAAGCGCGAGGAAGTGCTCTATCGCGGGCCGAAAAGCACACTTGTTGAGTATGACCACTTCCTTTGCCCAAATAGCGCAACGTCCATCGATAAGGCTGACGTAATCGCCGAATGCTACGACCAGACACTTGATTGGTTTGGCCGCATGTGGCTAGAGCGTCCTTGGGCACCTTGGCAAAATGCGTTAGCCAACATGCAATCTGGCGACGCCACGGCAAAGACCGCTGGCGAAGAAAAAGACGCGTCGAGGGAGTCGCTTGCGTTCGATACGCACAACCCGCGCCGCAAAGTGGTAGAGTTGTGGATTCGTCGCGACGTGCTTGGGTGGGGCAAGCCGCAGGAATTTGTTTTGTTCTGCGACGAAGAATCGCAGAAGGCCATTTACTACGAGTTTCAGGCGAAGGTTTGCCCGGACATGAAGCGCCCCTTCACGGCGATTGCAGTCGGCAAAACGAAAAACCGTTGGTGGGGGAAAAGCCTGCCCGAGAAGATTCAGCAATACCAACTTGAGGCGGACAAGCAATTCAACGCCGAGCTTTACCGGAATAAGATTCGCTCGAATCCATTCAAGGGCGGCGACAAGTCGGCGCTTAAAGACCCCGAGGAAGACCTCACCTCAGACCCGGAGAAATACATCGACGTAAAAAACGGGCGCGACCTGAAGGAAGCGTTGCAATACGTGACGCTGCCGGACTTGGACGACCGGACACAGTTCATCGTCGATTACATTATCCGGATGGTGCAGCTTTGGCTTGGCGTCTCAAATATCGCGCAGGGCGATTACGCCAATCTGCCGGAGAACAACACGGCGCGCGGCATCGAAGCGACGTTACGCGAGTCTTCCAAGATCAGCCGTCGATGGATTCGGCGCATCGTGCGCGGCTTGGAAGAACACGTTTTGAAGCTGGTGCAAATCGCGATGGCGACGATTCCCGAGAATGCCGTCGAGCTTTACGAGTTCACCGAAGGCAAGACGTTGCGCCTTGGGCAAATGACGGCCAAGGATATTCGATCAATCGAGGTCAATGTCCGGTTGCGGCTGAGTCAGCAACAGAACGAGATCGACATTACGCGGGCAGAAACAGCGTTGGCCGTGCAAGAACGCTATTGGGCAACGCCGCCCGTCTTGCAAATGTCCGTGCGCCCGTTGCTGACGGAGATTTTGACGGCACTCGGTTACAAGAATGTCGATGAGCTTTTGCCGCTGCCGCAACCGATGGAGCAGGAACCCATTGCCCCGCCGCCGCCCGAGAACGAACCGGCGATGGTTGTGCCGACTGCTGAACCGCAAGGAGGCGCGACGCCATGAGCGAGATCGACCACAGCGAATCACTTTCGCACTTGTCGGCGCTCGAAGGCTCGGCCGGGTGGAAACTTTTTGTCGCGAAGTTCGACGGCGAGGTTGCTGCGATTACTGAAAAGATTCTCAGCCCGAAAACCGCCGCGCCGGTCGGTTTGCGCTCCGTGATGCGCGTTTACTTCTGCTCGGAAATTCGCCGCAAGAAATTCTGAAAACACTAATCAAATCGCATCGCACTGGCGCGGCTAAGGAAACGCCAACGATGCCCAAACATAATAGGTGACATCATGCCCTGGAACCCAGCAAACGCATTAACAGACTTCGGTAGCGGAATCAGACGCCTGCTCACTTTTGAGGAGGCATTGCAAGGAGCGATCAACGCGAATCAAGATGCCTTGCGCACGGAAGCGACGCCGCGACAGGTAGCGAGCACACCGTCCTCCGTGGCGACGATCACCGCTACCGCTGACATCGCACTCGTGGCGGGCGATTCGTTGTTCGTCCAACAGTGCGGTATCAATCCGCTCTTTGTCCGGCGCGGCACGGGCGCAAGCTCGTCCGACTTCAACTATGTGTTGGCCGGTGGCGGTGCGAACGACGACGGCACGGGCGGCGCGCTGATTATCGACGACTTTGTTGGCACAGTGAGCTTTGCGGGCACGTCTGTCCGCTACAAGGCGTGGAAACGCTAAGGAGATAATATACCATGACACGACTTCTTAACCCCCCTCCCCGTCGCATGCGCGGCGCGTCTGCTGGCGTTGCTGGCGGTAGCGGCTACGTCCCCACTCCTGCGGCTGGCGATCAAGATAAATTATTGCATGGCGACGCAACCTTTCGCACGGTCAGCAATGCCAGCGCCGCGACCGAGGCCGAAGCACTGGCCGGCACCAACACCACCAAGTTTCTCACTCCCGCCACCGGCAACGCCCGCGTGCTCGCTGGCACCCACACCCGCGCCATCCGCGACTGCATCATCTCGGACGGCGCAACGAGCGGGCGCGAGTTGGTGACGTTCATCGGCGAGACGCATGGCAACTTTGCGGCGCTCGGCATCCCTGTCGTCATCCCGTTTTCGTTCGACATGCCAACGGCAAATCCGGCTGTGAACATGGACATTGTGACTCTCAACGAGCACGCGACCCTCTCCGACGTCCCACACGCCTTCCAGTTCAAGCTGCTGACGGGCGGTGAGCTGTTCCTTCGCCAATACGGTGCGACTACTAGCGACTGGCGGCAATCGGTCTATTCAGCCGCCCGCACCGCTTTCAGCGGTCGCCACATCCGCGGTTACGTTGTTCCAGCGATGAACTCGACCACGCTGCCAATCGTCGTGTTCGACGGCACCGACATTGCGGCGAGCTTTGGCGCACAGGCGACGAACGGCACGGTGCCCAACTGGATGCCGCCGACGATGAACGCTGCGAGCTACGTGCATCAGTTTCGCAACGCTCCGGCAGGTCGCTACTACCCGCACGCACCGATTCTCGGCACTTTCACCACCGAGGAGTCGCTCGCATGGACGCAGACAGGTCGCTTGCCACGGTGGTGCGAGGCTGGCGTCGGCTCGCTCGCGCCGCTGTATTCCAGCGATTTTTCGGCGAGTGTTGATGGTTGGACTGCTGGCGGCGGCACCACACTCACAGGAGGCATCAACGGCGTAAACGGGCAGAACGGCTGGCTGCGACTTGAGCGCACCAGCACGACGGGGCAAATCGTCAGCGTCCGTAACGTGGGGTTTGCCGCCGCGCGCCTCACGCCACTCTCTCGCATTTTTGTCACGCTTCGCGTGTTCAACTCCTCTGCGACGACTCGTTATTTCGGCGCGGGGTTCGGCGGCTATTCAACCAACGATACCAGCATCAGCCCTGCGCTTGTCGTCACTGCCGTCCCTCCATCGACGCAGGTTGACGTAACAATCATGCGCTTTGCGCGGAACGATGAGGCACTTTACGTGACCGACTTCCGACTGCTCACGCTCAACTCAGGCGCGACAACTGACGCGACGATTCCGACTGGCGACCACCTGCATATCAGGGACGTGAAATGTTTTGTCGGCGGGCCGCTGTTCTTGCCTGTTTTGCAAGGCCAAGGTTGCGCCGTCGCGACCGACAGCGGCGCGAACCGACTGGCGAGCTTACTCCGCACTGGCATGAGCGCGATTGGCAACGCGCCAGAAATTATCGCCATCCCGATCCCGAACACGACAGCGGACGGATTCATTCACGCTGACCAAGTGATTGTCCCTTCAGGGTATGAAGCATTTGCCGTGAACATCGAGCGCGTGACGGGCGCATCGACAGGAACCATTACTATTCGCGAGACGAGCAGCGGCGGCACGACTATCGCCAGCGGCACGCTCGCCGCAAACGTGCTGCTCACTATCTCGAACCCTTGGAGTGCTGCGGATAAAAAGCTGCATCTCGCGAACTCAGCTTGGTCGGCATCCACAATTAGCGGTCGAGTGCTTTTCAGGAGATTCAAATAATGGAAACGCCCAACCCTTTCCCCTTCCTCCCGTTTGAAGTCGGCGCGGTCACGGTGACCGACTTCGACGGTTTCAGCTACGTCGATGCCAACGGGCGAACCTATTGGAGCGGTGTCGCCGAACCGAGCGAAGCCGACGCCTTCGACTGCGTGACGAACCCGCGCACGCCACCCGTGCCCGTGCCGGAGTTGATCACGCGGCCTCAGTTCTTCGTCGCCGCCCGGCGTGTGCTCGGACTTTCGGAAGACGACCTCACTGCGCTCATCGATCTCCTCCCCGCCGGCGAGCACCGCGAAACAGCGCGGGACTTCCTGCGCAACTCACAGACCTTCCGTCGCGCGCATCCCGCCCTCGTCGACCTCGCGACGCTCAAAGGCCTGACCGCTGCGCAACTCGACGACTTCTTCCGCTACGCCTCGTCCATCGAGTGAGACACGCTATGTTCACCGCGACCGCCAGCAGCCACACCGCGACCACGTGCGCCGCCGGCAACCCCACCGCCGACCATAACACGGTGTTAAAGATCACGCACGCCCACCAGCTCCGGCCCGTCAACAACGGCACCAGTCCGGGCACGATCCAAAATGGCATGAGTATCAGCCAACCCATGCTCCTAATCTAACCGGTCGCGCCGCCGATCGTCTATTCCAATCCCCCGTTCCTTTTTCTATGAAAACACAAAACCCGCCCAACTAAAATGAAAGACATGCTCACACCCGAACTCATCCAAGGCATCATCACCGTCGCCACGCCGCTCGGCATCGCCGCTATCAAGAAACTCATTCCCGGCATCAAGCCCGTTTATCTGCCGCTCGCCGCACCAGTCATCGGTTGCCTCGCCGCGATCGCCAGCAACTACGCCGGTGCGCCAGAAGTCTCGCTTCTGGCGGGGGCGGTGTTTGGTGGCCTGGGTGTCTGGCTCCGCGAAGCCGCCGACCAACTCAATAAAGCGCGCGTGTGATCGCCGTCCTCACACAACTTGCCCGCGCCCTCGCCGCCTACCTCGAAATCCGCCTCCTGCGCGAGGCGCGCGCCGAAGAACTCGACCTTCTTTCCGATGAAAAAGAGATCCATCGCCTACGCACTCGCGGCACTCCTGCTGACCAGCTGCATGCTGACCAGTTGCGCGCACAAATCCTCCGCCGCCGCGGCATCGTCGCTCGCGGAGTCGCGGCTGTATCAACCGTCGATTCTCCGTCTGGAGAAGTCGAAACTAATCGCGACTCGTGACGGCCTCTACATCCCTCAACGCGACGAGATCTGGCACAGCGACGGACGCTACCGAACCCTGGAACAGGAAAACCTCGACCTCGCCGCGGCCCTCACCGCTGAGCGCGCCCGCCAGAAATAACCCCGCGCCTTCATGACTGATCCGCTCCCGCCGCCCACCGACTCCCGCACGCTCAGCCTCACCGAAAGCACGCGTGTAAAACTCCCGCTGCTTTTCCTCTTAGTTCTTGTCAGCGCTACCGCGAGTTCGACGTTTATTTGGGCCACGCAACTCGCCGCGAGCGACCGCCAGATTGAGCGCACCGCCGCGCACGCCGAGATCATCGGCGACCACGAAAAGCGACTCAAAGAACTCGAACGCGCCAGTGCATCCGTGGAAGTCATTAAAGCCGACATCCGCTGGATTCGCGAAGAGCTGCAACGCCAGCGCCGCGAATCCCCGCGGTGACTTCAACTTAGCGCGCCCGCGATTTCGGCGGCAGAATTTGCAGCCACTTCGCGGCATCCGCCGCCGTCGCAAAGCCTTCGTAACCCTCCGTCGTAGCAGAATGCCGGTGTTGCGCTAGATGCTGCGTCAGCGGCGGATTCTTGAATGACGCGAGGTGGTAGCTCACAAAGGAATGTCTCAGCGTGTTCCCCGGATTGGGGAAGCCGGCGCGCATGAAAGCATCGCTCTTCAACTTCCCGTAATTGCCTTCGCTGACTTTCGACCACGCCGCGTCGCCCGCGTGCTCGAGCCATGCCCACAAATTCTCCGGGTGTCCGGTGCGATACTTCCGCTTGCCGGATTTGTGCTGAGTCATCTCGATGCCGCGCTCGGCAAAGTTGATGTGCTCCTTCAAAGCGCGCTCCGCCGAAGACGCGCGCATGCCACCAAATAATTCCAGCGCCAGCCGGCCCACGATCGGGAAGTCGACATTGACCCGAAACAACTCCGCCAGCTGCTCAACGGTCAACACGCGCTTCTTGGTCGCGACGCCCGATGACTCCTCGTTGGAATGCCGCGGCGGTTTCACCAACGCACACGGGTTGGTTTTCGCCCAGCCCTCCGCCTGAGCTCTTTTGAAAAACGTGTTCACATCTCGCCGGTGGTGCCGCTTGGTGGTGCCGCTCATCGCCTCGCCCGGGGCATCCGGATTCATCAGCCCATTCATCCACCCTCGCAGATCATCCTTGGTCACTTCGTGCATTTTCCGCCCTGCGAACGCCGCCGCGAACCGTCGTGACAAATGTAGCTCGATATGCCGCCAAGTGTCGGTGCCCTTCCTCAGATCCTCGCTCAACCGCAGCGTCAGGTATTTTTTGACCGCGGCCGGCACGCTCAACGTGTGAGCGTCGGTGCCCTCCTCCTTAGTCGCGCGCCGCCACTCGTGCACCACGACGCGCAAATCCGCGCCCTCCGCGGCAGCCTTGGCCTCGCGATATTCCCGCCAGCCCGCCGGGTCGAACTCCATGATCGAGCGCCCGTGCTCATCTCTCTTCTCCGCCAGCGCCTTCGCCGCGCGCTCGCGATCCGCTTCGAGCCGGTAGGCTAGCGTCTTGGTATTTCCGGCGGAATCGCGCCATTGAAGATAAAACGGATTCGGCCTGCCCGTCCGGTCGAAATATCGAATGCCACGCGGTGGCACCCACAGTTCGCGGTTCGCGTTCGGTTTGTGTTTTGGTTCGCGTTTGGTTCTCATGGGTTGAACAATCTAGTCCACTCGTGACCACTTCAGTCCACTCCCAGCCACTCTGAAGCCGCGCAACCGAGAGTATCACGAGGAAAATGGTCGGGCTGGTGAGATTCGAACTCACGACCTCTTGCACCCCATGCAAGCGCGCTACCAGGCTACGCTACAGCCCGATGATTCATCGGAAGGACGAAGAAGCCCCACGCCCAAGTGCGATGCAAGTCATTATTTTTGGCCCCGCGAACCGGGCCGTTCCGCTAAGTCTACTTAATTCCCGAGGCGATGACTCCACCCCCCTTCTACCTCAATTAGGCTCGAATCACCGTGTCGGCGGAAGTTGAATGAGTGCCATGGCTCTAACGAAATCCCCTGTCCAATTCTCGAAATTCGTTTTCCCGCGCCTGATCGCTTTCGCGGCTTTCGCATGGCTGGCGACAGCCGCGGGTGCGTCCGACGCCGTGATCGTCCGCGCGACGGTCCATGCCCATGCCTTCCCGGCAGGCGACGCCCCCAACTCGTTCGTCGCCGCCGATTATCAGGGGAACTTGCGCGACCTGCCGATCGGTGTCTTCGATTCCGGCGTGGGCGGCTTGACCGTGTTCGAAGCGATCAAGAATTTCGACGTCTTCAACAACCACACCGGCCAGCCCGGCGCGGATGGCGTGCCGGATTTCGCCAACGAAAATTTCATCTATTTGGGCGACCAAGCCAACATGCCCTACGGCAATTACCCCGCCGTGCAGAAAACGGACTTCCTGCGCGAACTCATCCTGCGCGACGCCGCCTTTTTGCTCGGTCGTCGTTTCTGGCGCGCCGCCGATGAAACAGGCGCGGTGATGACCAAGCCGCCGGTGAAAGCCATCGTTATCGCCTGCAACACCGCCACGGCCTACGGCCTCGACGACATTCGTGCGGCCGCGAAGGCCTGGGGCGTGCCAGTCATCACCGTGGGCGTCGTCGAAGCCGGCGCCCGAGGGTTGGCGGAGACGCGCGGCGACCACACCGGCACCATCGCCGTCTTCGCCACCGTCGGCACCTGCGCCAGCAACGCCTACCCGCGCGCCATCACCCGCGCCTTGGGCGATAACACCGCCAACGTCTGGCAGCGCGGTTCCGTCACGCTCGCCGCCGCCATCGAAGGAGATGCTTCGGTAAAAGAATCCGTCCCCGACATCGTTAATTTTGAGGTCCGCAGTTTGCTCGACGAGCGTGTGGCACATGGCGGCAAAGCGATCGACACCATCGTGCTCGGTTGCACGCATTACCCGCTCGTCGAACAGGATTTTCTCACCGTGCTCGCGCAGTGGCGCAACTACACCGCTGCCGACGGCCAGCAGCCCTACGCAGACCTCGTCGCGGAAAAAATCCACGTCGTCGATCCCGCGAAATGGACCGCGCAGGACCTTTGGCGCTCGTTAACGCAGTCCGATCTCTGGCGTTCCACGCCGGCCGTCGGTGGCGACCAATTCTATATTTCCGTGGCCAACCCGCAGTGGCCGGGCGTGCAACTCGACGCCGATGGCGGACTCGATCGCGCCTACAAATACGGCCGCGAAGCAGGTGAATTAACGCGTGAGGACACGATCGTCGTCCCGCTCACCCCTGATCGCCTGCCTGCCAGCAGCGCCAAGTTGGTTCGCGAACACTTGCCGAAGACTTGGGCGAGCCTGGTTGAAGCCAGCAAGATCGCGAAAACCGCTTATGGCAGCACTCATTGAGCGATAACATCCGTTACATAAGTCAGGCGCGCCGTCCGGCGCGCCTTTTTGCGTCTAAAGTGGCGTCCCCGGCGTGACTCGAACACGCGACCATCGGTTTAGAAAACCGATGCTCTATCCAGCTGAGCTACGGGGACAAATGCAGCCGGAATGTTGCGCAGCCCCGCTGGCTTGTCCAGTCCGACAACAAGCAACCGGAACGCAAACCCCCCGTCGCCATAGCGACCGGGGGCGAAAGTGGTGGAGCAGATCGGGATCAAACCGACGACCTCGTCGTTGCGAACGACGCGCTCTATCAACTGAGCTACTGCCCCAAAAAGGAAGGCTCTGTTTGAGGCTCCGTTTCCTCGGAGTAAAACAAAAATTTTGCCCATGCTTTGCGTAATTCTGCCGAGCAACTGAAGGGGATGTCACAATTGGCCCTGAATTTGCTGTTGCACTCCCATCCTCCAACCGAGAAATAGACCCTCCGACATCCACTTTAAACCGGTTCCAAACATGAAGAAGACCACCACCAAAAAGACTGCACCGAAGCCCGCCGCCGCCCCCAAGGCGGTAGCTAAGACTAAGGCACCAGCCAAGAAAAAGGCTGCGCCCGCTTCGGTGCACAAGAAAATCGCCGGCCAACCCGAAGCCCCAGCGACGATCATCAACGCCCGCATCAAGCTCGCCTTTGGCTGCCACTTGTATCTCCGCGGTGAAGGCCCGGGCCTGAGCTGGGATCATGGCGTCGCCATGGATTGCATCGCGGCCGACTCGTGGGTCTCCACGCTAAAAGGCGCCACGCTGCCCGTCGTGTTCAAGGTTTTGCTCGACGATAAATCGTGGTGCAAAGGCAACGACTACGTCGTGGAGCCCGGCCAAAGCGTCACGATCACGCCGTCCTTCTAAACGCGGTCTGATTCGCGGCCACCGCCGCCACGCCGGAGCAATTACAGATCCGGATTGATTTTCCTGAGCGCCGCACACACCTCGTCGGCGCTTATTTTTTGCCCATCAGCTTTGACCGGCGGCAAAATCTCGCAGCGCAACTTCACGCGTGAAAACGGCAACGGCACATAGAAGCGATCCCAGCTCTTCAATTGCTTCGCATAGGTAAATTCCGCGCCAAGTAACACGAGCGAGGCACCCGTGCGCCGCGTGACGACCAACACGCCCGGCTCCACCACGTAAAGTGGGCCCTTCGGTCCATCCGGTGTGATGCCGATGTCGTGACCCTCGCGGAGTCGATCAATCAGGATTTTCGCCGCCTCGCGTCCCAGTGTGCTGCTTGAACCACGCACGGGATAAATGCCGATCATGCGGTAAAACGCCGCCAGCCACGCCCCGTCCTTGCTCGCGCTCACCAAACCATAAACGCGGCGCCGATAACGGAAACGTCGGAAAAATTCCGGTGAGAGAAACAGCCGGTTGTGCCACAGCACGATCGCCGCCGGCTCCGCGGAATACGACAGCCGCTTGACCGTCTCCGCATCGGCTTCGAAGCGCAACGTGCGCACCCACCCCCGCAACAAGGTCGCGGCACACCACAGCGCGACGCGACGCCAGCCGCGCACATCGTTGATCAAGTCTGTGTCTTGCGTTTCCAGGCCACCCATATGGCCGGAGCAGCGCTCGTTCGCCAAGATAAACTTGAGCCCGACGGATCACTCGCGACGCTTACCCGCGATGCGCCTGCCGCCCTGCCCTTTTCTCCCCCGCCCGCCCGCAGCGATGGACGCGGGCGCGCTGGCGGCTCACGGCACGGCGCGTGATGCGGAGTTTTATCTGACGGCGCTGACCTACGGACAATTTCTTTGGCAACGCGGACTCGCCGCGCGTGCCATACTTTGTCTCGACCGCGCGCTCGGTGCTGACCTCCGCGGCGACGAACCGATTCTCGCGGCGCATCCGTTGCCCTACGCGGCGATGGCGTGGTTACTTCGGCACACACCGGCGGACATATTCATCGGCAACCCGCGCGTGCATTTCCAGCACCTCGCGGACCGCATGAATGAACCGCGTCGCGAGCAGCGGCGTTGGCGCGCGTGGGCGTGTTGGGCGATCACCCGTGCCGTGCGGCCAGAGTGGCCAAGCGACCCCAAACACGACGTGGCGGAGCCGGGCGTTGAGTTGATCACTGCCCAAATTGTCGCGCATGGATTATACGGCGAAGCTGCGTTGTGGCACGCGGTGTTGGCCTCGACTTCTACCGAATCCTAGCCGAGGCACGGTCCGGTTCTGACCGCCAAAAGAAAACCGCCTCAACTCTCGTTGAAGCGGTTTACCAAGACCACAACAGAACAAACTGGGGGCGCGCGCTTACAAGCCGTCGTCGCCGATCGAGGAAGTCGCACAAGCTTCGCTGGCTTCCTTGCATTCGGCGATGCCTTCCTCGGATTCGGGTTGGCGCGACACGTAGGACGTGCCGGTCTCCTCGTTGCGCGAGAAATAATTGGGCGCGATGACGCGGCATTGGTCGCAATCGATGCAGCTCGAGTCGACGTAGAAGCGACCTGCGACATTGTATTCTAGACGGTCCGAAATAGTAGCCATGGTGGATAGTGGGTGGACGCTCAACCTACCCGACTTTTCCGGAGCGCTCTCGCCACTTCTTGATAAGTATCACGCGTTTTTTGACTGAAGCACGGGGCATGACGCGGAAATCTACGCGGCTGATTTTGGATGCAGCGCAACCGATGAGCAGCTTCTGACAATTGGTGGGACAGCTTCGGCGTTGAATAGAGATTGGCAGCCTTAAAAGCTACCGATACCTAATCTCACATGAACGGCCATCCCCACGCTTTTCTGGCATTGTTTCTCGGCGTCGCCGTGGCGTTTCCACTATTACTGCTCGGTGTGGCGCAAATTTGGGTGCGCTTTTTTCAACCGGCCAAACCCGGCGTGTTGAAAAACTCCACCTACGAATGCGGACTGCCCGCGAGTGGTGATTCGTGGATCCAGTTCAAGGCGCACTACTATCTCTACGCGATTCTGTTTCTGATTTTTGACGTCGAAGTCCTGTTCTTGCTGCCCTTCGCCGTCGCATTCACCGGCCTGCCGTTTGGCGCGTTGTTCGCCATGCTGGTCTTTATCCTTCTCCTTGCCGAGGGCCTCGTGTGGGCCTGGCACCGCGGTTACCTCGAATGGAAATGAGCGACTCCCCCTCCACGCCCGCCCCCACCCGCCCTGAGCCGGGCGCAGGGTTTCCCGCCGCGGGGAACATCAGTGATGCCGAGCGCGAAGAGTTGCGCCGCCACGGCATCCTCCTCACGAGCATGGAGGAGCTGTATAACTGGGGCCGCAGTAATTCGATCTGGCCGCTCCAATTTGGTCTCGCCTGTTGCGCCATCGAAATGATCGCTGCCGCCACTGCGCGTTTTGACATCGCGCGTTTCGGGGCGGAAATTTTCCGCCCGTCGCCGCGCCAGGCCGACCTCATGATCGTGTCCGGCACGGTGACGAAGAAAATGGCGCCGCAAGTCGTGCGTCTCTGGAACCAGATGCCCGAGCCGAAATACTGCATTGCGATGGGTGCCTGTGCGATTTCCGGCGGGCCGTTCAAACAAGGCTACAACGTGCTCAAGGGCATCGATCGTTTTATCCCCGTCGACATCTACATCCCCGGTTGTCCGCCGCGCCCCGAGGCGTTGCTCAATGGACTGATTGAGCTGCAAAAGAAAATTAAAACCGAACGCATCTCCGGCCCCGACGCCGCCAAGCACTTCCGCGCCGACGCGCCGAGCGAGTATCCGATTCCGGAATTCGGCGCACACGACCTCGTGCCGCCCAAGAATCCGGCTGTCTGGACGCCGCCCGCTTCCCTTCCCCGCAAAGTCTAACGTCATGGAATCGCTCGAGCAGCTCCGCGACCGTCTTCTCGCCCGCTTCCCCGCGGCGAGCATCACGCTTGTGTCCAACCCCAGCCCGTCGGCGGAACATTCCTTATTGGTGGACACCGCGCACGGGCGCGACATCGCGCTCTTTCTCCGCGATGATTCCACGTTGCAACTCGACTATTGCTCCAACGCGACCGGCGTGGACTGGCCAGAGCGCGAAGTTGTGGAAACGAAGAAGACCACCGTGCCCGACCCAGCCGGAGGTGAGGGCAAAGTGGTGGAAGAAAAAATCAAACGCATCGAGCTGGGCTATCTCGAAGCCGTCTATCACCTCTACTCAATGGCGTTGCGCCATGGTCCCGTGATTCTCCGCCTGCGCACCGCGAACCGCACCGACGCCGTCACCCTGCCGTCGCTGACCCCGGTGTGGTGCTCGTGTGATTTTCAAGAACGCGAGATTTTCGATCTCTATGGCATCATCTTCGCCGGTCACCCCGATCTCCGCCGCTTGTTGATGTGGGATGAGTTCAAAGACCACCCGATGCGCCGCGACTACGTGGCGCCGGACGATTTCGAATATGAGCCGACGCCGCACGACCAAGTGCTCACGCGGGCCTCGACCCATTATCCGGCCGCCGCCGCGGCCACGCCCGAGAAAGGGGCCAACCCATGAGCTCACCCTTCGCCTCGCCCGGCTCTGCGCCGTCCCCTTTTTCACCGTCAATGGGACCAACCGTGCGCAAGGTGCACGATTCGTTTCACGGCGACTTGCTGGAAGTCTCGATGGGGCCGCAACACCCTTCGACCCACGGCGTGTTCCGCATGGATGTGACGCTTGACGGTGAGCAGATCGTCAAACTCAAGCCCGTCTTCGGTTACCTCCACCGCAATCACGAGAAGATTGCCGAAGGCACGAGTTACCTCGGCTCGATGCCCTATACGGATCGACTCGATTACCTGTGCTCGATGTCGACGAACTGGGCCTACGCGCTCGCGGTCGAGAAACTCTCCGGCCAAGCCGTGCCGGAACGCGCACAATACCTCCGCATCATCATGGCGGAGCTCACGCGCATCGTGAACCACTCTTGCCTCGTCGGGTTTCTCTTCAACGATCTCGGCACCTCCTTTACGCCGCTGCTCTACGCCTTCCGCGAACGCGAAAAAATCATCGATCTTTTCGAAGCGCTCAGCGGTTCGCGCATGATGTGCAACTACCAGCGTTTCGGCGGCTGCCGCATCGATCCGAGCCCCGAGTGGCTCGCCGCCGCGCAGCGCGTAGTCGAAAATTTCCCGCGCTTTCTCGACGAGTATGAAACGATGCTCACGGGCAACGAGATCATGCTCGCGCGCACTCAAGGTGTCGGCTGCCTCGACGCCGCGCGCGCCGTCAACGCCGGCATCACCGGCCCCGTGCTCCGCGCTTCCGGTTACAACTACGACCTGCGCAAAGTTGACGCCTACGGTTTCTATCCGCGCTTCGATTTTCGGGTGCCGCTTGGCGCGCATGGAGACACTTACGACCGTTACATGATGCGCATTCTTGAAATGCGCGAGTCGGTCAAAATCCTCCAGCAAGCCTTCCGCGAATTGCCCGCCGGTCCCATCATGGATCCGAAGGCGAAAATCCGCGGCTTCCGTCCGAAACCCGGCGAAGCCTACGGCCGCCTCGAAAGCCCGAAGGGAGAACTTGGTTTCTATCTCATCAGCGACGGCTCGCCGAATCCCTACCGTTACCGCGTCCGTCCACCTTCCCTTATTAACCTCACGCTCCTCGAAGAGATGTGCCTCGGTCACACCGTGGCCGATGCCGTCGTCATTCTCGGTAGCATCGACATCGTCCTCGGCGAAGTGGACCGCTAATCACCATGCTCGGCACCGGCATCATCAAAGGCCTCGCGACCACTGCGAAAAATTTCGTGGGCAGCTTCCACGATCCCGAGCGGATGACCACCATCCAGTATCCGGAAGAGCAAGCGCCCATCGGCGAACACTACCGCAGCTTCCCGTTTCTCATCAGCGAAACCGCCGAGGATCCGATGGGAACGTTGCGCTGCGTTGCCTGCCAGATCTGCGAGAAGGAATGCCCGCCGCAGTGCATCTACATCGTCAAGAGCAAGGACAAGAAACCCGATGCCAACGGCAAGCAACAGCTCTATCCCGTCATTTTCGACATCGATACATCCGTCTGCATGAGCTGCGGCATCTGCGCCGAAGTTTGCCCGTTTGATTCCATCAAGATGGACAAGGTGTTCGAAGTCGCCGCGACCGACCGCTTCAGCGGACTGCTCCTCGATCGCGAGCAACTCGCGAAGTCCAACGCTTACTACAATCAAATCCGCCCCTCTGAAGCGCTGGAAGTCGACACGCGCCTCGCGGCTGATCGCAAAGCCGCGGAAGAAAAAGCCAGGGTCGCCGCCGCCGCGAAAGCGGCCGCTGCGGCCAAAGCCGCTGAGGTCGCCGCCGCGAAGGCCGCAGAAGCGGCGACCGCCAAACCCGCCGCCGGCCCGTCCGACCAACCACCCGCCGGCGCGCCTGTCGCGTCGGCCACGCCGCCTCCTCCCGCCTCCTCATGAGCGCCGACGTCGCTTCCTCTGCCTTTCTCGAACGCGCGCCGCTGCAAGTGCGCGACGCCATCGTCGCCTACTTTCCCGAGGCACTCCAATGGCTCGTCCATCACCTGATCACGATCAGTGCGATCCTCACGATTTTCGGCCTGTTTTTTGCGTTCACGACGATTGCCGAACGCAAATTACTCGGCCGTCTCCAGAATCGTCTCGGTCCCAATCGCACCGGCCTGCCGTTCTTTAAGAACCTGAAATTGTTCGGCCTGACGCAACCTTTTGCCGATGCCGTGAAGGCGCTCACCAAGGAAGATATCGTTCCCGCTCGCGCCGACAAACTGCTCCACTTCCTCGCGCCGGTCGTGGTCGTTTCGTTCTCACTGCTCGGTTTCGCCGTGCTACCCTACGGCCGGCATCTGATCCCGGTCGAACTCGACGCCGCCGTGCTCTACTTCTTCGCCGCCGGCGCCGCGACCGAACTCGCGATCTTCATGGCCGGTTGGGCGAGCCGGAATAAATACTCGTTGCTCGCCGCCATGCGCGCGCTGGCGCAACTCATCAGCTACGAGTTGCCGCTGCTGCTCTCCGTCGTGCCGATCATACTTGTCACGGGCACGCTCTCGACTTCGCAAATTGTCGTCGAACAAGGCGGCTGGGCGCTCGGCTTCCTGCCGCAATGGCACGTGTTCACGCCGTGGGGCTTCGCGGGGTTCCTGATTTTCCTCGTCGCGGCACTGGCGGAGACGAATCGCTCGCCTTTCGATTTGCCCGAAGCCGAAAGCGAACTCATCGCCGGGCACTTGACGGAATACTCCGGTTTCAAATACGCGCTGTTTTTCATGGCGGAATATTTTGGTCTGACCGCGCTGTGCGGACTGGGCATCACACTGTTTCTCGGCGGCTGGCAGGCGCCGTTTCCGTTCCTTGAATTCATTCCGTCCTACCTGTGGTTCGGCCTGAAACTCGTCGCGCTGATCATGTTCTTCATCTGGCTGCGCGGCACGCTGCTGCGCCTCCGCATCGATCAGCTCACGCGGCTCGCGTGGCAATTCATGGTGCCGCTGGCGCTGATCAACCTCGGCAACGCCGCGTTCTGGGCCCTCACCACCGAGTGGAGCGGCCCGCTGCAAGTGGCTCGCTGGATGATTTCCACGGCCGTGATCGTGATTCCTTTCTTCTTCATCGGACGTCGCCTTAGTTTCGGGCGCGGTCCCCGCACTTACCGTTACGCGAACTCATGACTCTCGCGCTCATCCTCATCGCTTGCGTGATGCTCGGCTCCGCCGCCGTAGCCATGTCGCTGCGCAACCTCATCCACAGCGCGCTGCTCCTCGTATTTACGTGGGCCAGCATCGCCGCATTTTACCTGTGGGCCGGCGCGCAGTTCATCGCCTTCGCGCAGATTCTCGTCTACGTCGGAGCCGTTTCGATGATCGTGCTCTTCGCGATGTTGCTCACGCGACAAGGCGTCGATGCTCCCGTGGAGCCTGAGTCAATCTTGCGCGTGTTGAGTGCGCTGCTCGCCGCCGGTGGCGTCGCGGGCATTATGATCGGGGCGATCCTTGCCACGCCATTGGATACGGTCACGGCGGCTCCCGAAGCCGGCATTTCTGTCAAGCAGCTCGGCGAACAACTGATGGGGCCGCACGCAGCCGCGCTGTTGATCGTCGGCATCATTCTCACCGTCGCGCTGCTTGGCGCGGTGGTGTTGGCGGCGGTGGATTCGAAGGCGCAAACGGAGGACCTGACATGAGTGCGCTGCAAATCTGTCTGCTCGTTTCCACGCTGCTGTTCTGTGTCGGCCTCGTCGGCGCACTCGCCCGCAGCAATGCGATTCTCGTGCTGCTCGGCATCGAATTGATGCTCAACGCGGCCAACCTGAACTTCATCGCCTTCTGGCGCTACGGTCCGCAGCCCGAGGCGGGCACGGGCGTGATCTTTGTTCTCTTTTCCATTGCCGTAGCCGCGGCGGAAGCGGCGGTCGGCCTCGCCCTGGTGATTGCGATTTATCGCCACCGCAAGAGCGTGCGACTGCAGGACGCCGCGCAACTCAAAGGCTGAGTATGACTCTCTCCGCTTCATTTCTCTGGCTCATCCCGGCCCTGCCGCTCACCGCGGCGGCCATTGGCGCGTTGACGCCGCGGGGCGGTCGTAAGCTCGCCGCGGGGGCGGCGATCTTGTCGATGGTGGGAGCGTTTGTGCTCTCGTGTCTGGCACTGCATGGCGCGCTGGCCGATCCGTCGGTCCACGCCACCTACAATTTCAATTGGTTCGATCTCGGCGCGGGTTCGTTGCGCCTCGGATTTTTGCTGGATCCGTTGACGGCGTTCATGTGCGTGATGGTCACGTTTGTCGGTCTGCTGATTTTTATCTTCAGCACCGGCTACATGAAGGAAGATGCGAATTTCACGCGCTTCTTTTGTTTCCTCAGCTTATTCGCCGCCGCGATGCTCGGACTGCTCGTCGCCAACAGTCTATTGTTGCTCTTCATCTGCTGGGAACTCGTCGGCCTCGCGTCGTATCTGCTCATCGGCTTCTGGTTTCACAAACCGTCCGCCGCCGCTGCCGCGAAGAAAGCATTCATCACCACGCGTATCGGCGATCTCGGTTTGTTGCTCGGCATCTTGTGGCTGCAACACGCGGGCGGCACCTTGCTCTTTTACGATGGTGGTAACGGAGCGCTTGAGACTTCCGTGCTCGCGACACTCGCGGGCCAGACCGTAGCTGGAGGTCTCGCGCTCTCTACCGCCATCGGTCTGCTGATTTTCTGCGGTGCGGTCGGCAAGTCCGGCCAATTCCCGCTGCACGTGTGGTTGCCGGACGCGATGGAAGGTCCGACGCCCGTCTCCGCCCTCATCCATGCGGCCACGATGGTGGCTGCGGGTGTGTTCCTGATGGCGCGCGTCTTTCCGCTCCTGACTGGCGACGCGCTCACCGTCATTGCGTTCATCGGTGCAACGACAGCCTTGCTCGGGGCGTCGATCGCCGTCGCACAAAACGACATCAAGCGCATCCTCGCTTTCTCCACCGTCTCGCAGCTCGGCTACATGATGCTGGCAATCGGCGTCGGTTCGTGGGTCGCGGCGATTTTCCATTTGCTGACGCACGCCTTCTTCAAAGCGCTGCTCTTCCTCGGCGCCGGCTCGGTGATTCACGCCGCGCATCACGAGCAGGACATCCGCCAACTTGGCGGCTTGTCAGGCAAGATGAAGATTACCTTCGTCACCTTCAGCATCGGCACGATGGCGCTCGTCGGACTGCCGCTCTTCTTCTCCGGCTTCTGGTCCAAGGAAGCGATTCTCCACGCCGCGCACGGTTGGAGCGTTTCGCAACTGCCCTTCTACGCCGCGCTCCTGGGCATCGTGCTCACGGCATTCTACAACACGCGTCTCATGGCCGAAACGTTCTTCGGCAAACCGCGATCGCACGCCGCTGACCACGCGCACGAAAATCCCGCTTCCATGACAGTGCCGCTCGTGATTCTCGCGGCCTGCGCCGTGTTGTTGAGTCTCGTCAACTTGCCGACGTATCCGTGGCTCTCCGCAATGCTCGAAGGAAAAAGCGAAGTGCACGGTCACGGTCTCTTTGACGGAGCCGGCCTGATGGCTGCGTCGGTGTTGATTGTCGCGATCGGCATCGGCGCCGGTTGGGCGCTCTACGGTCGCCGCCCGCGCGCCACCGCCACGGCGCGCGATCCGCTCGAGTTGCGCGCACCCGGCGTATTTGGCGCGCTCGGCAACCGACTCGGCTTCGATGAACTTTATGCCGCGACCGCGTTCCGTTTGAATGCAGGGCTCGCCATCTTGGCCGATGCGATGGATCGCTACGTGTGGGACGGCGCGGTGCGCTTCCTGGCGATGCTCGGTCTGTTCACTGGCCAGGTGAATCGCGACACCGACGAACAAGGACTCAACGCCGGCTTTGACGCCGCGAGTGAGAAACTACGCGACTCCGGAAAATTCTACTCCCGTCATCAAACCGGCGGCGCGCACGGCTACTTGCGCACGCTGGCCTTTGGTTTCGTGATTTTGCTGCTGTTGGTGATTTTGGGAGGTGCCCGATGAATTCGCTGCCACTGCTGTCTCTGATTATTTTCACACCGTGGGCGGGCGCGCTGCTGCTCGCGTTGTT
>JAUXXD010000205.1 GCA_030681265.1 Candidatus Didemnitutus sp.
CCGCTTCTCCGGCCAAAGCTGTGCCTTCAAGTCGGCGTTGGTCGAGAGCTGCAGCCACTGCTCGGTGGCGTTGTCGTAGAAATACGTTTCCGGCGTCACTTGGCCGGCCTCGGCGAGGGAAAGCAATTGCTCGAGATTAAACGGGCCGCGCGCCTCGGTGTCGTTGAGGCCGCGAATAAAATACTCGGGGCCGGAAGGGGTAGATGCGCCGCTCGACATAGTGCGCGTATGTTGCCGCCCCGCTCCCCACCGGCAAGAGCGAAGTGGGTAGCGTGATTCAAGCGACGGCGTGGTTACATGCGCTCCAGCGTGCGCAGGCCGAGATGATGCAACCCCGTTTCGAGCGTGATCAGCGCGCGATGACAGAGCAGCAAACGGCGGGCGCGCACGGCGGGATCTTCGACGATGACTTTGTCCGCCGCGTAAAACGCACTGTAGGCACCGGCCAACTCGTAAAGATAGAGGCAAAGGTAGTGCGGGCGCAGTTGATCCGTCGCCAATTGCACGGCATCGGCGAATTGAACGAGCTTCCGCGCGAGGGCGAGTTCCTGCGCCGTCTCCGGTGGCGTGGCGTTGACGACCGGCGGCTGCGCCGGATCGAAACCGGCTTTGCGGAAAATCGAACGCACGCGCGTCACCGCGTAGAGCAGGTAGGGCGCGGTGTTGCCGTCGAGCGCGAGCATCTTGTCCCACGAGAAGAGGTAGTTGCTGCTGCGATTTTGCGCAAGATCGGCGTATTGCACCGAGCCGACGCCGACGACGTTGGCGATATCGCGTCGTTCGGCTTCGGGCAAATCAGGGCTTTTCGCCGTGACGAGCGCGAACGCGCGTTCGACCGCTTCGTTGAGCAGCGCTTTCAATTTGATCGTACCGCCGTCGCGCGTCTTGAGCGCCTTGCCATCTTCGCCGGTGACGGCGCCGAAACTCACGTGATGCAACTCCGGCCGCCGATAGCCGCGCGCGGCGAACCATTTATCGACGGTGAGAAAGAGTTGTTCGAAATGATCTGCTTGGCGGAAGTCGGTGAGAATCGCGATGCCGTCGGCGTGGAAGTGCTCCGCGCGGTAAAGCGCCGTCGCGAGATCGGTCGCGGCGTAGTTACTCGCACCATCGCCTTTGCGCACCAGAAACGGCTGCGTTTTGAAACGGGGATGATCGCGGTGAAACACGACGAGCGCGCCGTCGCTGACTTCGGCGATACCGGCCTCGGACAATTCGCGGTAAACGCGCTCCACCTTGTCGTTGTAGAAAGATTCACCGAGGACGTGATCGAACTTGATGCCGAGGCGTTGATAAATTTCTTCAAACGCGGCGAGGCTCACGTCGCTGAATTTCTGCCAGAGTGCGACGTTCTCGGGATCGCCGTTTTGCAACTTCACGAGTTCGCGACGTGCTTCGTCGAGTTCGGGCGAGCCGTCGGGCGTGGCGGCGTGACCGAGTTTGTAAATGCGTTCGAGCTCCTCGATCGCGTCCGTCGCGAGCGCGTTTTGATCGGCCCAGCGTTTGTAGCCGTAAATTAATTTGCCGAATTGGGTGCCCCAGTCGCCGAGGTGGTTGTCGCGGATCACGCGCGCACCAGTGAGCGTGAGCAGGCGGCAGAGCGCTTCGCCGATCACCGCCGAGCGCAGATGGCCGACGTGCATTTGCTTCGCGGTGTTGGGCGACGAGTAGTCGATTACCCAAGTTTGATTGGCGCGCGCGTGAGCGGCACCGGCGCGCAATTGTTCTTCGCTGGCGAACTGTTGCAACCACACGAGCAACGCAGCGGGTTGCAGGCGAAAGTTGATGAAGCCGGGGCCGGCGAGCGAAGTTTCAAAGTGCGCCAGAACTTCCGGGGCCACCGCGTCGAGCAATTGCTGGGCAAAAGCGCGTGGATTTTGTTTCTCGCGTTTGGCGAAGGCGAGGGCGCCATTGGCCTGATAATCACCGTGCGCAGGGTCGGCGACGCGCACTTCCGGCTGGAACCCGCGATCCGCTACGCCGAGGCGTTGGGCAGCCGCTTGGAGCGCGGCAGCAAGATAGTGGGCGAGGTGAAACGGAAGGTCCATCGTGCCATTGAGAAATTGCGCTTGGTCCTGAGCAAGAAGGATTTTTGCGCGATTGTGGGATGGCGTTTCGGAAGGGGTCGGGGAGGCCAAGTGGGACAAGTTGCCGCACTTTAGACTTGCTAAAAGACGCAAAACTCTTTGTCTCTCCGAGCTTTGCGCTGGCTGACCTGCAATCAGCTGCGCCTTACCTACAGACCCAATCCATGAGAAAACGTCCCATTCCGACGCGTCGCTTCATTAAACCATCGTTTACTTCACTCATTGAGAAGAAGCGCGACAACGGTGAATTCACCCAAGAGGAGATTCGTTACATAATCGATTCCACTCTCGATGGCGAGATGCCGCAACACCAGCTGGCCGCGCTCTTGATGGCGATTTACTTCGCCAACATGTCCGCGCAGGAAACGGCGATTCTCACTGAAGAGATGATGTTGTCGGGCGAAGTGATCGACCTCTCGCATATTGCGAAACCGAAGATCGACAAATATTCCACTGGCGGCGTGGGCGACAAAACTGCGCTCGTGCTCGCACCGCTCGCGATGGCGAGCGGCGTCGTCGTGCCGATGATGGTCGGCGTCGAACAAAAATACGTGATCAACGCGCTCGACAAACTCGCGGCGATCCCGGGCTTCAAGAGCCACCTCTCGATTCAACAATTCGTTGATCAACTCTCCCGCGTTGGCGGTGCGATTGTCGAGCAAAGCGCGGAGCTGGCGCCGGCGGACCAAAAGTTCTACGACCTCCGTCTCGAAACGGGCACGATCCCGAGCTTGCCGCTCATTACCGGCAGCGTGTTGTCCAAGAAACTCGCGGAAGGTGCGGAAGGTCTCGTGATCGACGTGAAGTGGGGCAATGGCTCCTTCATCAAGGATCTCGAGCAAGCAAAGCAACTCGCGCGTTCGATGACGCGCGTCGGTCGCTCGATGAAGCGCCGCTGCGTCGCACTCGTCACCGACATGAATCAGCCCCTCGGCGATTCCGTCGGCACCGCGCTTGAAATCAAGGAAGCGATTCAACTCCTCAAGGGCGAAGGTCCCGAGGACATGAAGGAACTCGTGCTGAAACTGGGTATGGAAATCGTGCGCCTCGCCGGTGTCGCGGGCTCCACGCTCTCGGCCAAGCAGACGGTGCAACGTCACCTCACCGACGGTTCCGCGCTCGAGAAATTCAAAGACATGGTCAAAGCGCAGGGCGGTGATACGTCTTACATTGATCATCCGGAAAAATTTCCGACGGCGCGGCACATCCGCAAGTTGCCTGCGCCCAAGCGCGGTTACGTGCACACGATCAACGCGTCCTTCATCGCGCGCGGTGTCTCGATTCTCGGTGCGGGCAAAGACAGCCACGGGAAGATCGACCACGCGGTTGGTGTTTCCGAAATCAAAAAAGTCGGCACGCAAGTAAAGCAAGGCGAGCCGCTGATGATGATTCACTACAACGACGAATCGAAACTCGAGCAGGCACTGGATTACTTTAAGGAAGCCTATCGCCTCGCGCCGAAGCGCCCAATTCCGCCGCCGCTCGTCGTCGAGCGCGTCGCCTAACGCGATTCGAACTATGCTCAGACCGCCCCTTCAATTCGGGGGCGGTCTTTTTATTAGCGACCCTTGCGCACAAACTGCGCGAGGAACTCCTCTTCCGCTTCGAGCGTGCCGATCAGCACCATCTCCGCGCCGGCGGGCATCAGTGTTTCCGGCGGCGGGTTGATCACGCGTTTGCCGTTGAGTTCTACCGCAATGACGGTGCAACCGGTTTCGGCGCGGATGGCGGAGTCGCCGATCGTGCTGCCCGCCAGTGACGGCGGCACGCGGACGGGAAACACGTTCACCCCTTCCGCGAGCAACAGGGTATCGCGGCCGCGCAGTTCGTTGAAGATCGAGTTGGCGCCCATCGAGGCGTAGGAGAGCACGAGGTCGGCGCCGGCGCGGTGCAATGTCGAGACGTTGATCTCGTCCGTGCAACGGCAGATGATCTGGATATTCGGACGCAGACGCCGATAGAGAATAGTGAGGAAAATGTTCACGTCATCGTCGTGCGTCGTGATGATCACACTGGAGGATTCGCGCATGCCGGACTCGACGATGACATCGAGTTCCGCCGCATCGCCAATGACGGCGCGCGAGCGGTCGCGCACGCGTTCGGGGAGTTTCTCGATCATCTTCCATGCGATTTGCCGTTCATCGAGCGCTTCGGCTGTAGCGCGCCCGACACGTCCGCTGCCGATGATGACGACGCGGCTTTCGCCACGTTCCGTGCGCGCCATGAGTTGATTGTAACGATCGATTTGCTCGGGTGTGCCGGCGAGGACGAGAATGGTGTTGGCGCCGATTTCACTTTCGGGACCAGCGGGGAGGAATACTCCATGGTCCCACAGGCCAACGACACTGACGCCGATTTCGCCGCGCAAACCGCTGGTAGAAATTTTTTTCCCAACCAAGGTCGTGCCCCCGACGCTGGCTTCTGCGATGTGCAAATCGTCGAGACTGCCGATACGGTGGGCGGAGGCATCACGGTCGATCACGCGGCGGGCGAGGGCATGGCCCATCATTAATTCGAGTCGCAGCACGCGCGTGGCACCGGCGAGTTCGAGGGCGTCGCGCGCGGACTCGCTGGTGGCGGTGGCGACAATCAGAATGTTCGGCGCGGTCTCGCGCACCGTGAAGGTGACGTTGGTGTTGATGACGTCGGTGCGTGTCGTGACGACCATGGCGGCTTGGTTCACGCGGAGATTACGGTAAGTTTCCGGATCGTTGAATTCGCCGAGGACCACCGGCAAATTTTTGTCATGTAACTCCAGCGCTTCCGCGAGGGTGGGGGCGAGAATGTAATAGGTGTAGCCGTGCCGCTTTAGGAGTTTGATCAGGTATTTGGTGATGGGGCCATGCCGCGTGAGGAGCACATGGCGGCGTGTTTCAGGTGGAAGTTCGCGGGGCGCTTGTGCTTGGGCCTGCGCTTTCATCCAGGGAGCGTAGAAAAATTCGATGAACGTAAACGGCAGCAACACGAGGAGGAAGACCACGCCGGTGATCAAGACGAACAGGGAAAACACGCGGCCGATATCGGTGTGGAAGGTGATGTCGCCGAAGCCGAGCGTAGACATCACGGTCAGCGTCCAGTAAAGGCCAGTTAACCAAGTGTGGTTCTGGCCCTCGTGCGCCATGAGGTAATGGAAGGCGATGCTGTAGATCGCGATCAGGCCGAAAAGCACGGCGAGGAGCTTGATGAGGGCGAGCAGGTTGGACCGACTGGTCCGTGTCTCCAAAAACGAAGCAACGACAGCGAGGAGTGATTTCATGCGTTGGCGCACGCTACGTGAGTATTCGTTCGGCTCCAAGCCGAACCCATGAACAATTTGCCGCAGGCGCGGCGGACCGTTGCCCAATTTAGGGTTTGTCCCCTTGCGCGGTGCTGTGCCTCATTCGCCCCTGCACCAATCGTGGTCATTTATGCAGCAACTCAGTCATCTCTTTGGGCAAAATCGGCAGTGGGCCGAACGAATCAAGGCGCGGGATCCGGAGTTTTTCCAAAAACTATCCCGGCAGCAACGGCCGGACTATTTGTGGATTGGGTGCTCGGATTCGCGGGTGCCGGCCAATGAGATTATCGGGGTGATGCCCGGTGAGGTTTTTGTGCATCGCAACATTGCGAATGTGGTCGTGCATGCGGATTTGAATTGTCTGTCGGTGATCCAGTTCGCCGTCGAGGTGCTCAAAGTGAAACACATCATGGTTGTCGGGCACTATGGTTGTTCGGGTGTCCTCGCTGCCCTCAACGGCGCACGAATCGGTTTGGCGGACAACTGGCTGCGGCACGTGCAGGACGTGAAGGGGAAGCACGCCCTTTGCTTGCAAGAAATCGAGAGTGAAGCTGAGCGGTCGGCCCGGCTGTGCGAACTCAACGTAATCGAACAGGCCGTAAATGTCTGCCAGACCACGATATTACAAGATGCCTGGAGTCGAGGCCAAGACGTCACCGTGCACAGTTGGATTTATGGTTTACAGGACGGCTTACTGCGCGATTTGGGGATTTCAGCAGGGAGCACGGAAGAGTCTGCGAGCAACTACCTCAGCGCCGTTAGAGAAGCTATCCGCCAACGTTGATCTAGCTGCAGTTGCGCAGCGCGGCGATGGCGTGCGGCTGCGAAATCCGTAGCAGTGGGCATTTCATGGCCAGTTGATTGGCCGCGCCTGTGCCTCCATGCAAAGTCACTTTGGGGGCCGAGTTTTGCGGGTTCGCGCTGGTAACTCTGAGCCGCGGTAACGTGATTAGGCATTGACTACGGAGCTTTCGTGATGTTCATTAGTGGATGTTATGTTCATTAGTGAACATAACAGCGGCAATACCCCTCATTTCACCTCTTATTAAGCCCTCTCGCGCCATTTACTCATGATTGGACTGTGTCACCGTGCTTTGTTTGCTTGGAAATTGTCGGGTTGGGTCGCGCCAAAGCTGCGCGAATTACTTGGGGTGATTTTTTCGCTGTGCGTTAGCGTGGCCATGCCCGCCAGCGTCAGTGTCGTGTCGAACGGCGCGAGTTCAGCGACGGTTTACAGCCTGAGTGGAGCGGCCTACGCGCAGGATTTTAATACGCTGCCCAACTCGGGCACTTTTACTTGGAGTAACAACAGCACGCTGCCCGGGTGGTATGCGGTGACGAGTGCCGGGACTTTCAATGCCACGGCCGTAGTCAGTGATGGAGTCTCGAACCTCGCGGACCTGACCATCGCCAGCGTGGGCAGCAGCGGCAGCAGTGACCGGGCGCTAGCCCATCATACTCGTGTCGTGACGACCCCGACCTACGTCGGACTCGGATTCACCAATGATTCTACGCGCGAACTAAATTCGTTTTCGCTCACTTACACACCGGAACAATGGAAAGAAGGCACCAACCAGCGCACACTTACTTTCACGGTCCAATACCGCATCGGGGCTAGTGCCGCCGACCTCAACTCCAGCACCGGCTGGACCACCATTTCCGGCATGGGCTTCAGCTCGCTCAACGGTTCTGTCGGCGCCACCGCCACTCTCACTGCAAGCAATGTCGCCGTGAGTGTGCCCGCCGGTTCGACGATCTGGTTTCGTTGGGTCACGGCCAATGACGCCACGGCGTCAACCAGCTCGCATGACACGATCGCCATCGATAACGTCAGCGTCTCATTCGCAGCACTGTCTGATGGCAGCCCGACCATCACCACCCAGCCGGTCTCACAATCTGTCACTGTCGGCGCGAACGTGACTTTCAGCGTCGTCGCCAACGGAGATCCGACGCTCACTTACGTGTGGAAGAAAGGCGCGGATGTCATCGCCAACGCGAATTTGGCCTCGCTCGCTCTGACCAATGTCCAAGTCGCCGACGCCGGCAGCTATACCGTCGAGGTCACCAACAGCAAGGGCACCGCGATCAGCGCCGCCGCCACGCTCGAAGTTTCCGTGCCCGTCGCTCCCTCCATCACGACGCAGCCAGTTTCGCAGTCCGTTGATGTCGGCACCAACGTCACGCTGACCGTCGTCGCCACCGGCACCGACCCGCTCAGTTATCAGTGGAAAAAAGGGGAAACCGACATTCCCAACGCCACCGCGGCGTCGCTAACTTTCACCAGCGTTCAGACGGCGAATTCCGGGGATTACACAGTCGTGGTCAGCAACGGCGTTGGCAGCGCCACCAGCGCCGTGGCTACTCTCACGGTGCAGATTCCCCCGCCACAGGCTCCGGTCATCACGACGCACCCGCAGACGCAGACCGTGTCGGTCGGCACCAATGTCACGCTGACGGTCGTCGCCACCGGCACCGCGCCGCTCGCTTACCAGTGGCAAAAAAATTCGGTCAACCTCACCAATGCCAATGCCAGTTCTCTGGTGCTGAACAATGCGCAGTCCGCCGATGCCGGCAGTTACCGCGTGATTGTGAGCAACGGCGTCAATCCTGCCGCGACGAGCAATGCCGCCGTCCTCACCGTGGCGGCGAGTCTGCCGCTCTCGACCTACAATCTCACCGGATTCGCGACCGTCGGCTCGGGCACCACCGGCGGCGGCGTCATCCCGGAGACCGACGCCGCCTACCGCAAGGTCTTCACGCCGCAACAATTCGTGCAGGCGATCATCGATTCCAACAAGACCGCCGGCGCGGTGAAAGTCATCGAGATCATGAGCGACCTCAACATGGGTTGGAACGAAGTCGGCGCCACCGTCCGCGCCCTCGCGAGCAATCCCCTGCGCGCACACGCCACGCCCAAATTGCATCCCACACTGATCGCTTCGGGCGTCAGCTTGTTGGACATCAAGGCCAAGAGTCCGCTCACGATTTTCTCCGACCACGGTGCCACGATCAAACACGTCAATTTCAACATCAAGGGCACCTCCAACATC
>JAUXXD010000206.1 GCA_030681265.1 Candidatus Didemnitutus sp.
TCCGGCTTATACCAAAAGAAGAAACTGCGCTGTTCCTGTTTCTCGGCGGGTGTGCGCGCGACGGTGACAGGCTTGCCGTCGTAGGGGTGAAAACCGGTCGCGTAGATTTCCGTGGCGACGGTCATCGGTGTCGGCGTGAAGTCCTGCACTTGTTCAAGGCGGAAACCGAGGTCCTTCGTTTTCAGCGCGAGTTCGGCCATGTCTTCCGGACGCGAGCCCGGATGCGAGCTGATGAAATAAGGAATGATCGGCGTGTCGGGTTTGCCGGCTTTCTGCGCGGCGCGGTCGAACTTCTCCTTGAACTTGTAGAACAAATTGAAGGTCGGCTTGCGCATGATGCGGAGCACGTGATCGCTCGTGTGTTCGGGGGCGACCTTGAGACGGCCGGGCACGTGGTGCGCGGCGAGTTCTTCGATGTAGCGTTCGTGGCTGGCCTGGACTTCGGGTGTGACGCCCTTGTCGTGCAGAAACAAATCGTAGCGGATGCCGCTGGAGACGTAGGCGTGTTTGACGCCGGGAGTTTCGCGGACGGCTTCGTAGATTTCGAGGAGCGGCGAGTGGTCGGTGTCGAGGTTGCGGCAGACGTCGGGCCAGATGCAGCTGGGGCGGATGCACTCGTCGCAGATCCACTGTTCCTTGCCCTTCATCTTATACATGTTGGCGGAAGGGCCGCCGAGATCGCTGATGGTGCCGCGGAAATCCGGCATCAGTTTCACCGATTCAACTTCGCGCAAGATCGACGCCTTGCTGCGGCTCGCGACGAATTTTCCTTGGTGCGCCGAGATCGTGCAGAAGCTGCACCCGCCGAAGCAGCCGCGGTGCATGTTGATCGAGTGCTTAATCATCTCATAGGCGGGAATCGGGCCGCGCTTGAGATATTTCGGATGCGGAAGTCGCGTGTAAGGCAGGTCGAAACTCGAATCGATCTGCGCCTCGCTCATCGTCGGGTATGGCGGGTTGACGACCAACATCCGCTCGCCGGTGCGCTGGATCAGGCGGCGCGCTTTGACGCGGTTCGACTCGGTTTCGATGTTCTTGAAATTCGTCGAATAGAGTTCGCGATCCGCGAGACATTCCTCGTGCGAGTGCAGATCGAAGTCGTCCCAATTTTTGTTCTTCGGCACCGTTTCGCCCGCGGGGAGCAACACGGCGGTTTGCGCGATGTTGGTCAGCGATTTGAACGGCACGCCGCGCTTGAGGAGCCGCAGCACTTCCATCAAGGGCAGTTCGCCCATGCCGTAGATCAGCAAGTCCGCCTGACTGTCCGCGAGGATGCCGGGCATCAATTTGTCGGACCAATAATCGTAATGCGTGACGCGGCGCAAACTCGCCTCGATGCCGCCGATCATCACCGGCACGTCGGGATAAAGTTGCTTGAGGATGCGCGAGTAAATCGTCGTCGCGTAATCGGGGCGGTAGCCGTGTTCTCCGCCCGGCGTGTAAGCGTCCTCGCTCCGCATTTTCTTCGCGGCGGTGTAGCGGTTGACCATCGAATCCATGCAGCCCGCCGTGACGCCGAAGAACAGACGCGGCACCCCGAGTTTTTTGAAATCGCGCAAATCGTCGCGCCAGTTCGGTTGCGGCAGGATCGCCACGCGCAAGCCTTCGCTTTCGATCAGGCGGGCGACGACGGACGAACCAAATGACGGATGATCCACGTAGGCGTCGCCCGACACCATGATCACATCTACATAGTCCCAGCCGCGCGCGTCGAGTTCGTCGCGCGTCGTCGGCAGCCAGCGGGCGGGATCCCAAGTGGGGTCGCGTTGGATGGTCGTGGACATCGTGGTTTTGACAGGGTCGCGGCACCTTTTGGCCGAGGCAAGCTCTGCATTTCCCCTGTGAGGAGCCCCAGTGCATCAAGTCGGCTTACTCACGCCAGAGAAAGGGTTTGTCGCTCCGGCCGCGTCTGGTAGGAAATGTGGCCGTGGCTGATTCTCCTGTTGTTCTCGTAACTGGCGCCTCGCGCGGGATCGGCCGCAGCGTGACCCAACAACTGGCACAGCGCGGGTTTCGCGTCGCCGTGCATTATCGACGCGACGAGGTCGCCGCGCAGGCGACGCTGCTCTCGCTCGCGGGCGACGGACACCAAACGTTCAGCGCGGATGTGGCCGACAGCGAGCAATGCGCCACCCTCGTCGCGGCCGTGCACCAACATTTCGGGCGACTCGATGTGTTGGTGAACAACGCGGGCATTTTTGAGGACCATGACATTAAACAAGTCAGCTACGCGGAGTGGCAACGGTTGTGGCAGCGCGCGCTCGACGCGAATCTGACCGGCCCCGCGAATCTCACTTATCTCGCCGTGCAACACATGCGCGCGGCGGGGCGTGGGCGCATCATCAACCTCTCGTCGCGCGGCGCGTTTCGCGGCGAGCCGTTGGCCCCGGGTTACGGCGCGGCGAAGGCGGGACTGAATTCTTTCGGACAATCGCTCGCGCGCGCACTGGCGCCCGATG
The DNA here is from genome assembly GCA_030681265.1 of Candidatus Didemnitutus sp. Classification (GTDB taxonomy): domain Bacteria; phylum Verrucomicrobiota; class Verrucomicrobiia; order Opitutales; family Opitutaceae; genus Didemnitutus. The sequence continues at coordinate 2,460 of JAUXXD010000206.1, forward strand.
GCATTTTTGTGTTCACGGTCGCGCCGGGGTGGATTGCCACCGACATGGCGCACGCCACATTGACCGGCCCGAACAAAGACGAAGTGCTCGCGCAACACCCACTTGGGCGCGTCGGCACGCCGGACGAAATTGCGGAGACTGTCGCGTGGCTCGCCAAGGACGCGCCCGCGTTGCTCACCGGTTGCATCATCGACGCGAATGGGGCGTCCTACTTGCGCACGTAGTTTTGTTGCGCGCACCGGCGAGTTGTAGGGGCGGACCTTGTGTCCGCCCGCACGGGCGTGGACGAGCCACGCCCCTACCCGAATAGACGAGCTCGGGCGTGGACGAGCCACGCCCCTACTCGAAGGTGAGAATGAAGCAGTGGTTGCGACGGGGCGGGCGCAGCGAGAGATCGCTGATCCCTGAGTGAGGCTGCGCAGCAATTCAAGAAACCGGCTCAGCGCATGCGTCCGAAGAAAAACGTCGCGAGCGCGATCATCGCGAGATTGGGCGCGAATGCGGCCCAGATTGGATCGAGAAAGCCTTTGCCGCCGAGGAGTGTCATGATCGTCGTGAGTAGGTAATAACCGAAGAACAAGCCGATGGACTTCGAAACGCCCACGACCGGACTCACGCGCACGCCGGCGACAGCGAACGGAATGGCGATGGCGAGAATGATCAGCGGCCCGAACGTGTCCGCGAGCAGTCCGTAGTAGCGCACGGCGTAGCGCGTGACCTTGGGGTTATCTTCCAAGGTGAAGTAATCGACGATCCGTTGCAGCTCGAAGAACGACAAGTCGCGCGGGCGGCGGTCGATCAGCAGCATCAACTCCGGGTCTTCGTTGAGATGCGGAATCGTTTTGGTGGTGAAGGCGACCGAGCGCATCAACTCGCCATTTTCCGGATCGAACCACATTTCGCGTCCGTCGCGAAAGGTCCATTGTTGCGCCGCGCGGTTGTAGGTGGCCTCGCGCGCCATCAGGCGGGTGAGCTCGCGGCCGAGCTCGGACACGGTCACGCCGTAGGCTTTTTCGGCGAAGCGGCTGTAGCGGTTGATATACCACATGCGTTTCGCGCGCTGGTTGTCGAAGGCGACGCTCGTCACCAACCCGAGCGAGCCGCGCGAACCTTTTTGTTCCTCGGCGCGGTATTCGAAACGCTCGAGCATCGTGCGCGAAGTCTCGACCGACCACGGCACGACGCGGGCGTTGAGGAAGAGTGACACGCCGCAGAAGACGAGGCTCGCGCCCCAGAGCGCGCGCGTGGTGCTGAAGATGTTGAGACCGGCGGCGCGGATGGCGGTGATTTCGTTGTGGCGATGCAGTTTGCCGAGCACGAACAGCAGCGAGAGCAGCAGCGCGATCGGCAACACGACCGACAAATAGCTCGGCATCAGCACCGCGTAGTAGGCGAGCATTTCGCCCATGCCCGCGCCGACTTCGATCAGGTCGCGAAAATTATCGTAGAGCGCCTGCATGACGAGCAGCCCCATCGTCGCGCACAGGAGCAAGCCGAGGATTTTCAGCCATTCGCGGAGAAGGTAGCGGTCGAAGAGCGTCACGCGGCGTCACGACAGCGCATGGCGGCGGCGCTGGCAAAGGCGAAAGCGATGCCCGCGTGAGGAAAAGCGCAACTTGGTGTTTGCTCGCGAGCGTGGTTCTCGTTTCATCGGCGCACTTATGGCTGATACCCCCTCGAAAGAAGCCTGGAGTTCACGCTTGGGCGTGATCCTGGCAGTGGCTGGCAGCGCAGTGGGCTTGGGCAATTTCCTGCGTTTTCCCGGCCTCGCGGCCCAATACGGCGGCGGCGCGTTCATGATTGCCTACTTCATCTCGCTTTTGCTCATCGGCATTCCCATCGGCTGGGCCGAGTGGACCATGGGACGCCGCGGCGGCAACGCCGGCTTCCATTCTTCGCCGGGCATTTTCTACAGCATCATCAAGCACCGCCTCGGCAAATACCTCGGCATTTTCGGGTTTATCGTGCCGGTGATGGTTTACATGTATTACGTTTACATCGAGGCGTGGTGCCTCGGTTACGCGCTCAACGCTGCGACGGGCACCTTCAGCCAACCGGGCATTAACTTCGGCGAATTTTTCGCCCGCTTCACCGGCGCAGCGGAGGACGGCGCTTCAATCCACTTCGGTCTGCAAGATGTCGGCCTGTTCGTCGTCATTGTTTACGTGTTGAATTTTTTCTTCATCTATCGCGGCATCAACAAAGGCGTCGAATTCGTCTGCAAATGGGGCATGCCGGTGCTGATGGCGATCGCGCTCGTCATTCTCGTGCGCGTGCTCACGCTCGGCACGCCGGACGCGACCAAGCCCGAGCAAAACGTGAGCAATGGCCTCGGCTACATGTGGAATCCCGCCAAGCCCGTCGTCGAGCGACTGGTCGGCGGCAACTGGGTGACCGTGGAAACGCTGGTCAACGACTCCGTCGCCGCCACCCGCGCCACGACACTCGCCGCCGATGGCTCCGAGCGCATCGCCACCCAGTCGATGTTTAAGAATCTCCGCAATCCGCAGCTCTGGCTCGCGGCGGCCGGACAAATCTTTTTCTCCCTCTCGGTCGGCTTCGGCGCGATTATAACTTACGCGTCCTACTTGCGCAAAAAGGACGACGTCGTGCTCAGTGGTTTGACCGCCGCGTCGGCCAACGAATTTTGCGAAGTCGGCCTCGGCGGCATGATCACCGTGCCCGCCGCGTTTGTGTTCCTCGGAGCAGTCGGCATCGCCGGCCAAGGCACGTTTGCCCTCGGCTTCAACGTGCTGCCCTACGTCTTCTCGCAGATGCCCGCCGCGGATTTCTTCGCCACGATTTTCTTCCTGTTGCTGTTCCTCGCCGCCGTCACGAGTTCGCTCTCGATGTTGCAACCCGGCATCGCGTTTTTCCAGGAAGGCTTCGGCCTCACCCGCAAACCCGCGATGGCGATTCTCGGTTTGATCACCGCGATCGGCACCGCGCTGGTCTGGTGGTTCTCGAAGGATTTGAAGGCGCTCGACACGATCGATTTCTGGATCGGCACCGTCTTCATCTTCCTCGGTGGCGCGGCGCTCATCACGGTTTTCAGTTGGGTAATCGGGGTCGATGAAGGCATCAAGGAAGCCCACCAAGGCGCGGAGATGAAAATCCCCCGCATCTACCGGCCGATCATGAAATATGTCACTCCCGCCTACCTTGTGGCGATTTTCACGATGTTCCTCATGGCGAATATTTTTGGCTGGAACTTCGAGTTCGGCGACAAAGCGCAGTTCAATCCGACCAGTTACGTCACGGATTTGATCGGGCCGAATCCGAACAATTCCGCGCGACTCACCTTCGGCTTTATCGTCACCACGATCATCTTCGTGCTCATGCTCATCGGCCAGGCCGGCAAGCGTTGGGATGCGGAAGGTCGTAAAAATGGAGGAAACCAATCATGACCACCGGCGGCTGGTTCGTAATGCTCTGCTCCGTCGGCTTCGTGACGGTGCTTTTCACTTATTGTGTGACGCGCGTCCTCTGTGGCGTTCGTCCCGACCACGAACTCGGACACGTGGAACCCGTGCACGAAGACGAAGCGGCAAAGGACTAAGAGGCTCGGGTAACGCAACGCCGGTTCCTCGCGTCACGCGAGACCGGCGTTTTTTTATTGGCAAAATTCGACCTCTCCTCGCCTCCGGACGTGAAAACAACGTCCCGCGGCTTGATTTTTTCCGGAAGTCGCTAAACTAACCGGTCCCTCTTCTTTTCACGGGAAATTAACTTTAACCAACCCATCCCATGTCCACTGCCGCTCCGCAAAAATTCGAATTCCAAGCCGAGATCAAGCAACTGCTCGATATCGTCATCCACTCGCTCTACACGGAAAAGGAAATCTTCGTGCGCGAACTCGTTTCCAACGCCTCGGACGCGTTGGAAAAAATGCGCCATCTGCAACTGACCGAAAAGGACATGCAGGACGACGCGCAGGCGTTGGAAATTTCCATCACGAGCGACGAGGCGGCCAAGACGATTACGATTCAGGATTTCGGCATCGGCATGACGCGCGCAGAGTTGATCGAAAATCTCGGCACGATCGCGCACTCCGGTTCGAAAGCGTTTCTCAAAGCCCTCGGCGAAGGCGGCGCGAAGAACACCAACCTGATCGGCCAGTTCGGCGTCGGCTTCTACAGCGCGTTCATGGTTGCCCAGCGCGTGCGCGTTTACTCCCACTCGTGGCGCAAAGACGAACCGGGCATGGTGTGGACCAGCGACGGCAGCGGTTCCTACGAAATCGAGGAAGCCGCCGACCAGACCCGCGGCTGCAAAATCGTCATCGAACTGAAGGACGACTGCGCCGACTACGCCAAGGAGTGGCGGCTCAAGGAAATCCTCACGCGCTACAGTGCGTTCGTCGGCTTTCCGATATCGCTCAACGGCAACAAGCTCACCACCGTGCAAGCGCTGTGGTTGCGTAGCAAAGCCGAGATCAAAGAAGAGGAATACTCCGAGTTCTACAAATTCCAGGCGCACGCGCACGACGAACCGCGCTACCGTTTGCACTTCTCCGCCGATGCGCCGCTCGCGATCAACGCGCTGCTCTTCGTTCCGCAGGAAAACACCGAGCGTCTCGGCTTCGAGCGTCTCGACCCGTCGGTCGCGCTTTATTGCCGCAAGGTGCTGATCGATGCGCGTCCGAAGGACCTGTTGCCCGAGTGGCTGCGTTTCCTCAAAGGCGTCGTCGATTGCGAAGACCTGCCGCTCAACATCTCGCGCGAAACCATGCAGGACAAGGCGCTGCTCGACCGCTTGGGTAAGGTCATCACGAAACGTTTCCTGAAGTTGCTCGAAGAAGAAGCGACGCAACGCGCCGACGGCTTCGCGGAATTCTACACTGCCTTCGCTCCCTTCCTCAAAGAAGGCGCTGCGCTCGACTACACGCACAAGGAGCAACTCGTGAAGTTGCTGTGCTTCGAGTCGTCACTCACGGAGAAGGACAAGACGACCACGCTGGCGGATTACGTTTCGCGCATGAAGGACGGGCAAAAAGAAATTTACTACCTCGTCGCTCCGAATCGCGCCGCCATCGAATCCGGCCCGTATCTCGAAGGTTTCAAAGCGCGCAACCTCGAGGTGTTGTTCTGCTTCGAATCGGTCGACGAATACGTCTTCAACAACGTGCGCGAATTCGACGGGAAGAAATTCCTCTCCGCCGATCACGCCGACGTGAAACTCGACGACGTGCCGCAAACCGGCGAGTCGCTCAGCGAAGCCGAAGTCAAAGAACTCTCCGAATGGCTCAAGACCACGCTCGGCGCGCAAATCGCCGACGTGAAGTCGAGCGACCGTCTCGTCAATTCCCCCGCCCTCGCGACCAACGCCGACAAATACATGTCGCCGCAAATGCGCCGCATGATGAAGGCGATGAAGAAACAGGGCGACGCCGACGAGCCGGTGAAGGTGAATCTCGAAATCAATCCGCGCCACGCCGTCATCAAGCGCCTCGCGGTGTTGCGCACGAGCCAAGCCGACAAGGCGGAACTCGTCGCCGAGCAACTGCTCGACAACGCGCTCATCGCCGCCGGTCTGCTCGAAGATCCGAGCCGCATGGTCGCACGCTTGAACAAATTGCTCGAATCCGTCTAAGCAGATTCCTTGCGACAATCGCGCCCGCCGCGTTCGCGCGGCGGGCTTTTTTGCGCACCGCTTCGAAGGTCCCACGCCGCTCAACCCGTTTATTGGCCACTGAGCCAGTAATCGGTTTGCCGCGGCACGCACGTCCGCTTATTCTGCCAGCTTCCCATGAAGCTGCTTACTTGTCTTACGTTTGCGCTGGCGCTGGGCGCCGGCGGCCTCTTCGCCCAAAACTCCGCTGAGCAGACCCGCCTGCTTCGCTTTCCCGCCACTAACGGCGCGCAAATCGTCTTCAGTTACACCGGCCAGCTTTACACGGTCGATGTCACCGGTGGCACCGCGCGTCGTCTCACCGACGCGCCCGGCTGGGCCGTCTTTCCGCGTTTCTCAGCCGACGGTGCGCAACTCGCCTTCACCGCGCAATACGACGGCAATACCGAAGTCTACGTGATGCCTTCCGAAGGCGGCACGCCGCGCCGTCTCACTTACACGGCGACGTTGAGCCGCGACGATTTGAGCGACCGCATGGGACCGAACAACATCGTGATGGCGTGGAAAAACCGTTCGCCCGAACTCGCCTTTCGTTCCCGTTGGCGCGACCCGAATGATTTCCTCGGTCAACTCTACACCGTCGGTCTCGACGGCGAAATCCCACAGCAATTGCCCGTGCCGCGCGGCGGCTTCATGAGCTATTCGCCCGATGACACCAAGATGGCCTACAACCGCGTCTTCCGCGAATTCCGCACGTGGAAACGCTATCGCGGCGGCATGGCCGACGACGTGTGGATCATCGATTTCAAAACCGGCGCGTTAGAAAACATCACTAACCACCCCGCGCAGGACATCATCCCAATGTGGGCGCCGAACGGAAAAATTTACTTCCTCTCCGATCGCGGCGGGAACATGAATCTCTATTCCTACGAACTCGCCTCCAAACGCACGACGCAGCACACGCAGTTCAAGGATTTCGATGTTAAATTTCCATCACTTGGCAAAGGCGGTATCGTCTTCGAACAAGCGGGCTTGATCTGGCATTTCGACCTGAAAACCGAAAGCGCGCGCCAAGTGCCCATCGTCGTGCGCGAGGATCTCGCGATCGCCCGCGGCGGAATGACCCATGTCTCGCGCTTCGTCGCAGAAGTGAACCCGTCGCCCGACGGCAAGCGCGCCGTCGTCACGGCCCGCGGCGAAACGTTCACCGTGCCCGTGAAAAACGGCCCCGTGCGCAATCTTTCCAACACGCCCGGTGTGCACGAGCGCGATGCCACTTGGTCGCCCGACGGACGTTGGATCGCTTACATCTCCGACGCCACCGGTGAGAACGAAATCTGGACGCGCGCCCAAGACGGCAGCGGCGAACCGGTGCAGGTCACGAGCAACTCCGACACCTATTTTTACGGCCCGATTTGGTCGCCCGACAGCAAGAAGCTGCTCTGGGGCGATCGCGAACAGCGCCTGCGCTTCGTTGACGTGGAGAGCAAGAACGTCACCGAAATCGAAAAAAATCCAACCGGCGAAATCACCAACTTCGACTGGTCGCCCGACAATAAGTGGATCGCGTGGGCTTCTCCGCAACGCGGCAGCTACGCCAAAGTGAAACTCTACTCCGTCGAAACCAAATCAGTCACCGACGTGACCGACGGCTGGTTCTCGGCGCGCGGCCCGTCGTTCAGCGACGACGGCAAGTGGCTGCTCTTCGCTTCCGGGCGCGACTTCACGCCGACTTATGGCGTCACGGAGTTCAACCACATCTACCGCGACTGGGAACGCGTTTATCTCGTCGCCCTCGCCAAGGACACGAAATCGCCTTTCGCACCAAAGAGCGACGAAGTCGAAATCGCTAAAGACGATGAAAAGCCCGGCGCAAAAGCGGCCGCGAAGTCCGACACTGACGCTCCTAAAACGGATGACGCAAAACCCGTCGCTGTCGCGGACACCCCGATCACGGAGAAAAAAGAGACACCGGCAAGTGGCGAGAAAAAGGACGCGAAAAAGAAGCCCATCGTTGTGAAAGTTGACCTCGATGGATTGAAGGACCGCACGATCGCGTTGCCGATCACGGCGTCGAATTATCCGTTGTTCACGATGGTGGGAGACAAAGTTTTCTACCTGCGCACCACGGGCGGATTCGGTGGTCCCGGCGGCGCGGGCGGCACGCTCTTTGTTTATAATCTGAAAGACTTGAAGGAAACCGAACTCGGCACCGTCAACGGCTTCAGCATCACCGCCGACGGCAAGAAAATGCTCGTCCGCCAACAGCGCGATTACGCGATTATCGATCTGCCGAATGCGAAGATCGACGTGAAGGAGAAGCTCAACCTCGCCGGTCTCGAAATGCAGCTCGATCGCACGGCGGAGTGGAATCAAATCTACCACGAAAGCTGGCGGCAAATGCGTGATTTCCTCTACGCACCGAACATGCACGGCGTGGATTGGCCGCTGATGCGTCAACGTTACGCGACGTTGTTGCCGTCGGTGAAACACCGCAACGACCTCAGCTTCGTTATCGGCGAACTCATCGGCGAACTCAACGTCGGCCACGCCTACGTCGGCGGCGGTGAACGCCTCAACGAGGCCCCGCGCGTCCAGGTCGGTTTGCTCGGTGCGGAATTTTCCCGCGATGCCGCTAGTCGTGCGTATCGTATCGACCGCATTCTCCGTGGCGAAAATTGGCAGACCAACGTCCGCTCACCGCTCACCGAAATCGGCGTCGATGTGAAGGAAGGCGACTTCATCGTCGCCGTGGACGGCAAGCCCGTCAGCGCGCTGTCGTCACTCCACGCCGCGTTCGTCGGCACCGTGGGTAAGCACGTCACGTTGCGCGTCAACAGCACGCCCACCACCGAAGGCGCACGCGATGTCGTCGTCGTGCCGATCGCCAACGAGCAACCGCTCTATTATTACAACTGGGTGCAGAAAAACATCGATTACGTCTCGCAGAAAACGAACGGCGAAGTCGGTTACATTCACATTCCCAACATGGGTCAGGAAGGACTCAACGAGTTCGTGAAGCACTACTACCCGCAACTCGGCAAACGCGCGCTCATCGTCGATGATCGCGGCAACGGCGGCGGCAACGTCTCACCGCAAATCGCCGAACGCCTCAGTCGCGAATTGCTCTTCGTTTCCATCGGCCGCAACGGTCAGCCCAACGCCAATCCGGGCGGCCAACTCGTCGGGCCAAAGGTTCTGTTGCTGAACGAATTCTCCGCGTCGGACGGCGACATTTTCGCCTTCCGTTTCCGTGCGATGAATCTTGGCAAAATCATCGGCAAACGCAGTTGGGGCGGCGTCGTGGGTATTCGCGGCACGTTGCCGTTCGTGGACGGCGGCACACTCAACCGGCCGGAATTCGCCAACGGCTACAGCGCCGACGGCAAGGAATGGATCATGGAAGGCGAAGGCGTGACGCCCGACATCATCGTCGACAACGACCCGTGGAAGGAATTCCACGGTGAAGACCAACAACTCGACGCCGCCATCGCGCACATCCTGCAGGAATTGAAGACCAAGGGCCGCGACATCCCGCCGCCCCCACCCTACCCGATCCGCAACTAAGGCCGCGCTCCATGCGCCAGACTTGCTTTCCACCCCTCGGCGAAGAAATTTGCCGAGGGGTTTTTCTTGGGTCAGCGTTACACTGGTTATGAAACCCACCGATTCCCTGTCCTCATTGCTGCAACGCTGGCATCACGCCCCCGCGCCTGCCCCTGAGTTCACGGTCGGCGTGTGGTCGCGCATCGAGGCCTCCCGCGGCGAGCGCCTCCAATCCGCATTTTTCCGCTGGGCCTTGCCGCTCGCCGCGTCCGTGGCCCTGTTGCTCGGCGTCAGCGTGGCACGCATTGAAGCCAAACGTGAACACGCCGATACGATGGCGGCCTACTACATGCGCACAATCGACCCGGTGCAAATCACCGCCCCCGCCACCCTGCGGCCATGAAACGTCTCGCGCTCCTTCTGGCGGTCCTTCTCGGAGTCGGCGCGGCTTCCTATGCACTCACGCGGATGCTGTGGCCGGTTGCCGCGGTTGCAGAAGATCAGATGACATGGCTCACGCGTGAGTTCGCGCTCTCGCCGACCCAAGCTGCGGCAATTGAGAAACTGCATTACGATTACGTGCCGGTTTGCTCCGAGCATTGCGCCATGATCGTCGAAGCGCGCGAGCGACTCGCCGCTCAACCAACCGATCCCGCGCTCCGCGTGGAAGTGGCGCAAAAGGAAAAACTCTGCGCCGACGCCACCCTCGCTCACGTGCACGAGGTCGCGGCGCAGATGGATGCCGCGCATGGGCGCCGCTTCCTCGAATTGGTCGTGCCGAAAATTTCCCGCCACCAGCACCACGGTCCGTTCGGCCTGAAATGAGTTCGCCGGACGAAACTTCCGACGAAGCTGCCATGCTGGCCTTGCAGCACGGCGAGGAGGTCGCGCTCAACACCTTGATGCGCCGCTGGGAAGTGCCTTTGCGCAGTTTTCTCTACCGCTCGACGCACAACGAACAGGACGCGCTCGACCTCGCCCAGGAAACCTTTGTGCGCATCTTCCGTCACCGCGCGCGTTATCGTGCCGGCGCGCGCTTCTCGACGTGGATGTTTCAAATCGCGCTCAATCTCGCTCGCGACCACGCGCGCTACCGCGGACGGCGTCCGACGACGACGTTGACCGAAGTGGTGGAGCCCTCGACGCAACGCACGCCGGCGCGCGAAACGACCGACGCCGAAACCGCCGCCGCCGTGCGTGACGCGATCAATGCGTTGCCCGAGGAATTGCGCGAAACCGTCCTGCTCTCAACTTACCAAGGATTATCGCACGCGGAGATTGCCGAAATCGTCGATGCCACGCCCAAGGCCGTCGAAACCCGACTTTATCGCGCGAGAGAAAAACTGCGCGGCATTCTCGGCCGTTACCTGCGCGACTAGGCCTGTTGTAACCTCTGACGGCAAGTTGCCGTTCGACAAGCGCCGCCGCATCAGTTGAACGTAGCCCGATGGCTATCGTCACCGTCAACCCCGCCACCGGAAAACATTTGCAGCGCTACCGCGAACTGACCGCAACGCAAGTCGATGCGGTGCTCACGCAGGCAACCACCGCCTTTGTGTCGTGGCGCCGCACCCCGCTCGCCACGCGGGCGCGTCACTTACGGGCCGTGGCGCGCGAGTTGCGGAAACGACAATTTGATTTCGCGAGTTTGATTACCGCCGAGATGGGCAAGCCGATCGCCCAAGCGCTCGCCGAAGTGCAGAAGTGCGCGCTCAATTGCGAATTCTACGCCGCCAACGCGACATGCTTCCTCGCCGACGAGCGCCCGGAAGGCGCCCCAAGGCATCGCTACGTGACGTATCAGCCGCTCGGCCCCGTGCTCGCCATCATGCCGTGGAATTTCCCGTTTTGGCAGGTGTTTCGCGGTGCCGCGCCCGCGTTGATGGCGGGCAACACCATGGTGCTCAAACACGCCTCCAACGTCACCGGTTGCGCGCTCGCCCTCCAACAAATCTTCGAGTGCGCCGGCGTGCCGCGCGGCGTTTTCCAAACCGCCGTCGTCAACGCCGCACGGGCGGAGAAAATGGTCAGCGACGAGCGCATCGCGATGATCACGCTCACCGGCAGCACGGCGGTAGGTCGCAAAGTTGCCGCCCTCGCGGGAGCGGCGATGAAGCGCGGCGTTTACGAACTCGGCGGCAGTGACGCCTACGTGATTCTCGCCGACGCCGATCTGGCGCGCGCGGCGGAGTTGTGCGCGGAGTCGCGGCTCTACAACGGCGGACAAAGTTGTGTGGCCGCGAAGCGATTCATCGTCGTGGCGAAAGTGCGCGCACGTTTCGAAAAATTGTTCATCGCCAAACTGGCCGAGCGCCGCAGCGGCGATCCGCTCGACGCCACCACGCAACTCGGACCGCTGGCCCGCGCGAGTGTGCGCGACGAGTTGCACGAGCAAGTGCAGCGCAGCGTTCGTCAGGGCGCACGTTTGCTGCTCGGCGGGAAAATGCCCGCTGGGCCGGGCTGCTACTATCCCGCGACGGTGCTCGCCGACGTGCGGCCGGGGATGGCTGCGTGCGACGAGGAGTTGTTTGGTCCGGTGGCCGCGATTATGCCGGCGAAGAATCAGGCCGATGCGTTACGCTTGGCCAATTTGACGAGCTACGGATTGGGCGCGGCGGTCTTCACGAGTGATAAGGCACGCGGTGAAAAAATCGCACGTGACGAACTCCACGTCGGCAATGCGTTCGTCAACGAATTCGTGCGTTCGCATGCGACGTTGCCGTTCGGCGGCGTGAAATGCAGCGGGCATGGCCGCGAGCTCGGGGCGTGGGGCATTCGCGAATTTACCAACACCAAAGTGATCAGCGTCAGTTGATCGGCTCAGTCGTCTGCTCGTGGCTCGGTGCCACTGCCCACACGCGCATCACAAGATCACGCACGCGTTTCGTCGAGACACGGAAGCGCAGCCAACTGCGCAATATTGTGCGGTTGGAGCGGTGTGATTGGAAATCAGACGACTCCGCGTGAAATTGACGCCGAGAGCGCATATCGCCAACGCCGCGGATAAATTCCCGATCTGCCAGGAAAAAATCTGGAACCAAAAACAGCAACCACACCACTGGCCAAGTGTGCCAATAGAGCGTGCGGTAAAACACGTGTTGTTCAAATTTTGCAGGCTCAAGCTTGTAGAGCTCGCAGTAACGTTCTCGGAAAGTGGGGTGCATGAAGGCGGCGAGAGATGAGGCGTGAACCTCTGGGTGGCACTACACTTAAACTCCATGGCGGAGAATTGGCAAGGTTGCGCAAGCCCTAGGACAGGGAAGGCGTTTCCCTCAGGCTTGTCGGCGAAAATTGGACAACAGCCTCTGTGTCCAGAGGCGCGACGTCCGCGCATTTCGCAAAAACTGGCGGAGAGGGAGGGATTCGAACCCCCGGAACCCTTGCGGGCTCACCTGATTTCGAGTCAGGCGCGATCGACCACTCTGCCACCTCTCCGGAAGCAAGATGCGAAAACGTAGAGTGCCGAAATGAAAACGGAAGCAGAAATTTTCAATTCCACTGTCGCCTAGCCGTTTTGGTCGCCGGACTCGTCCGTCGCTGGCCGGTTGGCCGGCAAATGCTCCGGCAGGAAAAAATAGTAGAGCATGAGCTGCCAACTGCGCGCTGACCGATACAAGGCCACCGGCACGAGCAACGCGCCCGCCAACGCCAACCCGATCGCCAGCGCATCGCTGAGCACGCCCGCATACCACAGCAGCGCGGTCGGCAGTAGAAAGCCGAAGCAGGTGACGCCGTAGTTGAGCGCCATGGCGCCGAGAAAAAATCCTTCCTCGCGCTCTAACTTGAGACCGCAACCGGGACACTCGCGGTGGAGGACGAACGGTTTTCCCGGCCGGAACAGCGGCTCACCACCGCAATTGGGGCAACAATTGCGCATGCCTCGTTGGAGGATGAGTGCTCGGGTAACTTTCATCTGCATGATAACGGCTGCAGCATGGGTGCGCTGCACGTGGTTTAGAATACAAAAGCAAAATTGAACTGCCGTTGCCAAGCCGTAGGTGGCGCGCTCGTCGCACCACGTTGCGCGGGGCGTGCGCAACTACCATCGCCGTCCGCCTTTCCGTCCCCCTCGCGGACTACGCGACGTGAGGAAACCGCGAAATCGCGCGGCACGTGCTCGCCTCCTTGCCGTTCGCGCAAAAAAGAGGCGCGCCGTAAAGCGCGCCTCGAAAGGGAAACGATTTCAGTCGCGATGCTTAGGCGCCGAGCTGGAAGCGAACGAAACGACGGATTTGCATGTTCTCGCCGAGCTTCGCGATCTTCTCTGTGAGGACATCCTTCACCGTTTGCTCCGGGTTCTTCACGAAGGGCTGATCGATCAGGCAGACTTGCGAGTAGTATTTCTCGATTTTGCCTTCGATGATTTTTTGCGCGGCGGCGGGTGGCTTGCCTTGGACTTGGGCAGCCGCGATTTCGCGCTCCTTGGTCAAATCGGCTTCCGGCACTTCCTGGCGGGTCACGTAGAGCGGGCTGGCAGCGGCAATCTGCAAGCAGACGTCGCGGCAGAAGCCCTTGAACTCATCGGTCTTCGCAACGAAGTCGGTCTCGCAATTGATCTCTATGAGCACGCCGACTTTGCCGCCGACGTGGATGTAGGATTCGATGAGCCCATCGGAGGTGGAGCGACCGGCCTTTTTGGCGGCGGAGGCGACGCCTTTTTTGCGGAGCAGCGTTTCCGCTTGCTCCATGTTGCCCTGCGCCTCGTCGAGCGCCTTCTTGCAATCAAGCAGACCTGCGCCGGTTTTCTCGCGCAAAGTTGCGACCATGCTGGCTGTAGTAGCGGCCATAATTCGGAAAATTTTAAGATTAGACGTCTTCGGTGGAGACTGCGGATTTCTTCGCGGTCGTGCGCTTGCGCGTGGTGACGACTGGCTTCTCTTCGTCGTCGGTCACTTTCACGCCGGGAGGCAGAACAACCTTGTCGAGATCCACTTCGCCGTCGACCGGAGCAGGCTCGGCGGCAGCTTCCGGCGCGACCTTCTCGGTGCGGGCGGCGCGGCGCGACTCGCGGTGAGCGAGACCGGCTTGGATCGATTCGACGATCGTATCAACGATGATGCGGATCGACTTGGCGGCGTCGTCATTGCCCGGGATCGGGTGCGACAATTGCGTCGGGTCGGAATTCGTATCGACGAGACCAACACAGGGGATGCCGAGGCGCTTGGCCTCAAGCACGGCGATTTCTTCGTAGCCCGCGTCGATGACGAACATCGCGGCCGGCAACGTGGTGAGATTGGAAATGCCGTCAAAGTTGCGGGTCATGCGCGCCATTTCGCGGCGGATGGCCGACTCTTCCTTCGAAGAGAACTTACCAAGTTCACCGTTCGCGTCCATCGATTGGTATTTTTTGAACTTGGTGAGGGACTTCTTGATCGTCTCGAAATTGGTCAACGCGCCACCGAGCCAACGGTTGGTGACATAGGGCATCCCGGTGGCGGTCGCCGCTTCCTTGATCAACTCTTGCGCTTGGCGCTTTGTGCCGACGAGCAACACATCGTCGCCGCTTGCCACGAGGTTCTCGAGGAACTTGCAGGCATTTTCGAGCGCCGCATGGGTCTTCTCGAGGTCGATGATGGTGATGCCTTGGCGATGGCCGAAGATGTAAGGCTTGGAGCGTGGATTCCAACGCTTGGTTTGGTGGCCAAGGTGGACGCCAGCGTCGAGGAGGTCTTTAGGTGAAACGTTCATGATGATCTATGTATCGCGATACACAGGTCGGCCGATGGGCCGCCTTGCGATCTGAGGATTGCCGGGCGCACTGCTCCTGTTCGGACAGAACGCGCCAGCGGGTTTTGGTTAGTTAATTGAAGGAACAGGAAAGGCCGAAAACAGAGAGGCACGCGCCCACTGGCAAGTCCTTTCTCGGAAAATCAGAAAATCACGGTTGACAGGCCGAAACGCGATTCGCACGTTGGCCGTTCATCTGTTGCAGGGTGGAGCAGCCTGGTAGCTCGTCAGGCTCATAACCTGAAGGTCGTTGGTTCAAATCCAACCCCTGCACCCAATTTAAGCCCCTCGTAATCGGAAGGTTACGAGGGGTTTTTGTTTTTAGAAAACGGCATGATGTGGGGCCCGTGAACACAGGCGAACACCGGGGGACATTTTTGAACAGGGCCCCACAAAGGGCCCCACAAAACTCGTCGCCCGAAGTAAATTTCGGAAATCGATAAGTTGGGTTCAAGATTCTAAAATATAACAACTAACGCGTTTTTTGCATGTGATACGTGGAGAGGTGCGCGTTGGGCTTCCGCTCCTCGTTGGGCTTGTGGGTCCCCGGGGACCCACAAAGCATCCTCTTGGCGAATCCGAGTCGGGATTATGCCGCGTTGGGCGGCTCTTGCTCCAATCGCTTGAGCAGTGCGCCACGGATTTTGGCCCAGTTCTCCGCCGTCATTGACTCAATGAGCACTTTGATTACCGGAGCGGGATGAGCTGATCTTATCGGCTCGCGCGAAGGCTCGGGTCGGTCGGAGCAGAACGAGCCGGTAGCTGGAGCGGTGCCGACGAAGCATCCCGCCAGTTTCCTCTCCACCGTCCAGATCGGCATCACCCTGGTCGGCATCCTCGCGGGTGCCTTTGGCGACGCCGAGGATATCGGGAGTTCACGCCCATTGAAATGAAATCATGCTCAAGCCCGACTCGCAAGGCGGGCGGACCGAATTTGTCGCGGGCCCGCCCGGCGTCACTCCATCGTCTTACCCCGGTCTTGAACTTACGTTTTGACCGATTGCCAGGTTTGCCAGCGTTCGTGGCCGGCGAAGAGCGGGAGCGATTGGTCGGCGGGAATCGTGTGATCCTCGACGAGTTCAAACGCCGCGAACAGGGCGCGTGCCTCGTCCGGGCGGATCGGGAACGGAGGCCCTTCGGGATCGGTGCCGTAATAAAAAATGCCGGTCAGTGCGCCGCCGGGGCGGAGCAACTGCGCGATGCGCGTGACGTAATCGGGCCAGCGTTCGGGCGGGAGCGAACAGAGAAACGTGCGCTCGTAGATGAGATCGTGCGGACCATCCAGCGACCCGGCGAAAAAATCGGCCTGTCGCACCGACGGAGCCAGAAGGCCCAGCACATCGCGCGCACGTCGCACGGCGGTCGGAGAAAAATCAATGGCCAGCGGACGCCAGCCAAACTCGTGAAACGCCTTCACCTCGTAGCCAGAGCCGCAGCCGGGGATGAGCACGGAACCCGCTCCGGAAGCTTTGCGCAGGTAGTCCACCAGCGGCTGTGGCACCCCTCGGAAATCCCAAGGGGTGCGACCGCTTAGGTAGCGTTGCTCCCAGAAATCAGGTGCCGTGCTATCCATGATCAACCAATGGCTCAGGACACCGTTTCGGCAACGTCATCGTCGCGGTGCGCCATGCGGTAGAGCGCGGGCAACACGACTAGGGTGAGCAGCGTGGAGCTGATGATGCCGCCGATGACGACGGTCGCCAGCGGGCGTTGCACCTCGGCACCCGCGCCGACGGCTATCGCCATCGGCACGAAGCCGAGCGACGCGACAAGCGCGGTCATGAGCACGGGGCGCAGACGCGTGAGGCAACCTTCCTCGATAGCCTCGTCGATGGCCTTGCCTTCCTCACGCAGGCGGCGGATGCACGAGAGCATCACCAGGCCGTTCAGCACCGCCACGCCGGAGAGCGCGATGAAACCCACGCCCGCCGAGATGGAGAGCGGGATGTCGCGCAGCCACAAAGCCGCGACGCCGCCGGTGAGCGCGAGGGGCACGCCGGTGAAAACGAGCAGCGCATCCTTGAGGTTGCCGAAGCTCATGAAGAGCAGGCCGAGGATGAGCACCAGCGCCACGGGCACCACGATCTGGAGGCGCTTGCTGGCGGAGATGAGCTGCTCGAAGGTGCCGCCGTATTCGATCCAGTAACCGGCGGGGACTTCCACGCGGTCGCGCACCTGTTGCCGGGCATCGTTGACGAACCCGCCGAGGTCGCGACCGCGCACATTGGCGGTGACGACGACGCGACGTTTGCCGTTTTCGCGGCTGATCTGATTGGGGCCGGGCGCGATCTCGATCTTGGCGATTTCGCGGAGCGGGATGAAGGCCATCGACACGCCGGGCGCGGCCAGACCGCCGTCACCGCTGCGGAGCACGGCGGGTAACACTTGCGCCTCGTCCTCGTGGAGCGGGGGGAGCGGCACGGGCAGATTGCCGAGGGCGTCGAGATCGGTGCGGAGGCTTTCGGGCAGGCGAACAACGAGGTCGAAACGACGGTCGCCCTCGAACACTTGGCCGACATCGGTGCCACCCAGTGCGGTGGAGATGATTTCCTGCACCTCGTCCACGGCGAGGCCGTAGCGGGCCACCGCCTCACGGTCGAGATGCACGGTGAGGATGGGCAGGCCGGTGGTCTGCTCGACCTTCACGTCGGCCGAGCCGGGCACGGATTTCAAGACGGCTTCGATGGCCTCGGCCGTTTCGGTCATCACGTCGAGGTCGTCGCCGTAAACCTTCACGGCCACATCGGAACGCACGCCGGAGATGAGTTCGTTGAAACGCATCTGGATCGGCTGGGTGTATTCGTAGTTGTTGCCGGGGATCTTGGCGGTGGCGGCTTCCATCGCGGCCACGAGGTCGGCCTTGCTGCGCTTTGGGTCGGGCCACTCGGAACGCGGTTTGAGCATCACGAAGGTGTCGGCGACGCTGGGCGGCATGGGATCGGTCGCGACTTCGGCGGTGCCGATCTTGGCGAACACCTTGTCCACTTCGGGGAACGATTTCACGGCGGTTTCCACATCGGCCTGCATCTTGAGGGACTGGGTGAGGCTGGTGCCGGGGATGCGGAGGGCGTGGAGGGCGATGTCGCCCTCGTCGAGATTCGGGATGAACTCCGAACCCATCTTCGAGGCGGCGAGACCGGCGACGAGCACGAGCACCACCGCGGCGACGGCAGCGGCGGGGCGAACCGACATGACGAAGCGCAGCACCGGGCGGTAGAGCGACTTCGCGCCACGGATGGCGATGTTGTCTTTCTCGGAGACCTTGCCGGTGATGAAAATCGCCACGGCGGCGGGCACAAAGGTGACGGAGAGAATCATCGCGCCGAGGAGCGCGGTGACGACGGTGAAGGCCATCGGATGAAACATTTTCCCTTCCACGCCAGTGAGGGCGAAGATGGGGATATAAACGATGGCGATGATGAGTTCGCCAAACATGGTCGCGCCGCGCACTTCGCGGGTCGCCTCATAGGCGAGGGCAAAGCGTTCGGGCTTGGTGAGCAGGCGACCGAGCCGGTGCTGTTCATGGCCGAAACGGCGGAGGCAGTTTTCGATGATGATGACCGCGCCGTCCACGATCAGACCGAAGTCGAGCGCGCCTAGGCTCATGAGATTGCCCGAGACTTTGTTCGTCACCATGCCGGTGATGGTGAAGAGCATGGAGAGCGGGATGACGGCGGCGGTGATGAGCGCGGCGCGGAAATTCCCCAGCATCAGGAACAGGATCACGATGACGAGCAGCGCGCCCTCGATGAGGTTTTTCTGCACGGTGGCGATGGTGCGATCCACCAGCGAGGTGCGGTCATACACCGTCTTGGCGACGACGCCCTCGGGCAGGCTGAGGTTCACGTCGGCGAGCTTCGCGGCGACGCGGGTGGACACGTCGCGGGAGTTTTCACCGATGAGCATGAAGACCGTGCCGAGCACGACTTCCTTGCCGTTTTCGGTGGCCGCGCCGGTGCGGAGTTCTTCGCCGATGATCACGTCGGCTACATCGCGCACGCGCACGGGTTGGCCGGCGCGCCGGGCGACGACGATGGCCTCGATCTCGGGGATGCCGCTGACCTGGCCGGGCACGCGGATGAGGTATTGTTCGCCGTAGCGTTCGATGTAGCCCGCGCCGACGTTGGCGTTGTTTTTAGCCAACGCGTCCATCACGTCGCGCAGGGTGAGGCCGTAGGCGAGGAGCTGGTCGGGGCGCGGGGTGACGTGAAACTGCTTCACGAAACCGCCGATGGTGTTGACCTCGGTGACGCCGGGCAGGTTGCGCAGCTGCGGGCGCACGACCCAATCCTGAATCTCGCGCAGGTCGGTCGGGCTGTAGGCGGTGCCGTCGGCTTTCTTCGCGCCGGGCTCCGGCTCGACGGTGAACATGAAGATTTCGCCGAGGCCGGTGGAGATCGGCCCCATCGATGGTTCGAGACCGGGGGGGAGCTGCGACTTCACTTCTTGGATACGCTCGTTGATGAGCTGGCGGGCGAAGTAGATGTCGGTGCCGTCTTTGAAGACGACCGTCACCTGCGAGAGTCCGTAGCGCGAGATGGAGCGGGTGTAATCGAGGCTGGGCAGGCCGGCCATCGCGGTCTCGACCGGGTAGGTGACGCGCTGCTCGGCTTCGAGCGGAGAGAAGCCGGGGGCCTCGGTATTGATCTGCACCTGGACATTGGTGATGTCGGGCACCGCGTCGATGGGCAGACTTTGGTAGTTATACACGCCGAGCAGACCCATCCCGAGGGTAAGAATCAGGATGAGCCATCGCTGGCGGATGGAGAATTGAAGAAGTTTTTCGAGCATGACGGGTGGTGCTTAGAGGGCTTCGCGGGCGGTTTCGCCGGTGCGGATGCGGATGACGCGGGAAACGTCTTTGATGGTGACGACGCCGTCGCCTTTGTTGCCGGTGCGGGCGGATTGCACGATGGCGGCAACGATGGAGTCGGCTTGCTCGGCAGCGCAGGTGACGAGAAGCACGGCTTTTTTGTGGAAGGTGAAATTATCCTCGGTGGGGCGGAAGGCTCCGCCCGTGCCGCGACCGCGGCCTTGGCCGTGGGCATCGAGCAGGGTGACGCCGGGGAAATGCGGCAACGCGTGCAGCGCGTGCATGACGCGCGACAAGGTGTGCGGCTGGATGATGGCGGTGATTTCTTTCATGATGTGGTCTCCTTGGTGGTTGGGTGACGGATCAATGATCGTGCGAGGCACCGGACTTCCCGATGTCGGCCTTGATGAGGAAGCTGTTTTCGGTGACGTAGCGCTCGCCGGGATTGAGTCCCTTGAGCACTTCGACGAAGCCACCGCCACGACGGCCCAGCTCCAACGGACGCGCTTGGTAGAGTTCGTCGTGCTGCGAGAACACCACGGTGAAATCGAACAGCGTCTGGATGGCGGAATCCTTCACGGCGACAGGGACGGTTTCCTGCGCGAGGGTGATTTTGGCCTTCACAAAGAGGCCCGGACGCCAGCGTTGATCGGCGTTGGAGAGGACGACGCGGGCGACGAGGGTTTGTGCCTCGGCGGAGCTGATCGGCGAAATCCACGAGACGGTGCCGGTGGCATCGGTGCCGGTATCATCCGCATGGATGACGGCGGACTGGCCGACCTTCACGCGGGCTTGGTCGCGCTTGGGGACGTTGAGATCGACCCACACGTCGGAGAGGTCGGCGATGGTGTAGAGCACCGCGCCGTCGGTGACGGTTTCACCGGCGTTCACATCGCGATCCACGATGATGCCCGCGATGGGCGATTTGACCTCGATGGTGGCGAGCGACTGGTTCGTTTCGAGAATCGCGACGACTTCGCCGGCCTTCACGGAATCTCCGAGGGCCTTGCGGGCTTCGCGCACGATGCCGCCGAAACGCGGCACGGCGCGGGCAACCTGGTTGGCGTTGAGCTTCACCTGACCGTAAACGGAGAGCGTTTCGTCCAAGGTGGCGGGGCCGGCGACCTCGGCGACGACTCCAGCGCGCGTGGCGGCATCGGCGGTGATCGTCACCTGCATCTCGGGCGCGTCGAATTCCCAGCGGTGGGTGCGACCGGCGTGCTCGGCGACGACGGTGTAAGCGAAGGAGTGCGGCTCATAGACCTCGGCGTTGCCGCGCAGGTAGTCGGCCTCGGGGGTGAACGTGTGGGTATCGGTGACGTTGCCGGGGCGTTTGAGCACGACGGTGAATTTCACGTCGGCGGAGGCGATGGGTTTGCCGCTTTGGGTGAACCAGGCGCGGAACTCGGGGGGGATGCCTTCTTCGGCGATGGCGAGTTCAACCGTGAAATCGTCATCGGAGAGCAGGCGGCCGTTGTGCGGGCCTTTGGCTGTTTCGGTTTCTTCTTCGTCACCGTGGGCACCGGGGGCTTCGCCGGCGTGGTCATCGGCTTTTGCGGAGCCGATGGTAAGAAAATAGGCAAGTCCGCCGCCGAGGGCGAGGACCGCGAGGATCGTGAGAGGGAGTTTGAATTTCATAAAATGAGATGCGGGTGAAAAAGTTCAGGAACGGGTGATGAGCGCGGTAAGCGCGGTGAAAGACGGATCGGTGAGCGCCTCCGCACGAGCGAGGGCGGCGGCGTAGGCGGCCTCCGCGTCGAGCAACTCGCGGCGCAGGCCGACGAGGGCGCGTTGCGCGTCGAGCACGTCGATCAAAGGGAGCTGGCCTTGCTCGTAAGCGGAGCGCACGGCGGTGTAGGCCTCCTCGGTTGCGGGCAGCGCTTCGCGGCGCAGGTTTTGCGCAGCGGTGTGCGCAGCGGCGAGATCTTGCCAAGCGGCGGTGAACGCCACGCGCAGCTCTACCTCGACGGCGCGCACGGACTGCTCCGCACCGGCGAGCATTTCGCGGGCGGCGCGGATGTTGCCCTGATTCTGATTACGAAACGGTATGGGCACGGAGACGCCCGCGACAAAAGCGGCATCGCTGCCCTCGCGGAGAAAGCGCACGCCGCCGCTTACGGTAACATCCTGCGTGGCCTGAGAACGCGCCAATTCAAGCGAGGCACGGCGACCGGCGATGACCGCTTGCTGGAGGTCGAAGCGCGGATGTGAGGCGAGCTTGCCGAGGAACGCGTCTTCGGTTGGCAGGTCAGCGGGGATTTGCAAGGTGCCGGTGACGGTGGACACATCGCCGGTGTTGCCGCCCCACGTCGCGGCGAGCGCGGCGCGGGCGTTGACCAGACCGGCCTCGGCGCGCGCGTAGTCCGCCTGGGCGGAAGCGAGCGCGGCGCGCGAGCGGGCTGACTCGGCGGGCGATGCCACGGCTGTCTTCACGCGGGTATCGACGGCGGTGACGGTTTCGCGAGCGAGCTTCAGCGGCTCGGTGGCGAGCGCGACGCGTTGCTGGGCGGCGAGCACGTCGATGTAGGCGGTGGCGGACGCGGCGAACACCTCGGCGCGGCGCACCGCGAACTCGGCGGCAGCGGCCTCGCGTTCACGACCGGCGAGAGCGACACGTTTGGCACGCTTGCCTCCGCGTTCGATGACTTGGCTGGCTTGCACGGTGGTTTCGAGACCGCGCACGCCTTGCACGGCACCGGTGCCGGCGAAGTTTTCCAGCGACACGTCCAAGGTGGGATTGGGACGGACGCCGGCTTGTTCGATCAAAGCCTCGGCGGCGCGTTCGGAGTAGCCTTGCGCAGCAAGACCGGGATTTTGCTCGGCGGCGCGTTGTAGCGCGGCGCTGAGCGAGAGAGGTGGCGGTGCTGCATCCTGGGCGGACACCCCCACGGCAGTAAGGAGAAGGGCCAAGCCGAGCGATGGGCAGGGCCGGGATAAACGGATAAACAGGGACATAGTGAGTTTGGGAAAGACGAACACGGGTGGACAAAATGGCCGCGACCGACGCGCATAGGCGTCCGAGGCACGAGGCCAGAATCAGGCTACAAGACTCCGTCCGCGCAGGGACGGATCAAGCCACGCAGTTGGGCGCGCGCGCGGGCAGAGCCGTGCGCCGAACAAACTGCCAGGTGCGATGCAGAGCCTGAATCTCAGGCGAATCGCCAATAAAACAAACGGGCTCGCGCTCTACCAAGACCGGGGCGACGAGCAAACTCAGGAGACACGATGCAAAGGACTCGGGCGGTGGTAACGCCCTCAACTCCGTCGCCGTCTTGCCGAAAGACACTCCTTCGATGGCGTGACAGGCGTCATCTTTGCAAACCTCTTGGCAAGATGTGGTGTGATGTTCACCGGAACCAAGGAAAGAGATGTTGGCCGCTTCAAAATCGCAGTGCTGCGTTGCTGGCAGCCAAATGGCTAGCAGCAGAACAGCGATGACTTTGAAGAACGTTTTCAAATTTAAACGAAAAGACAAAAAAATGCGTAGTCGATAAAACCCGTGAGTCGAGCTGGGAGTTTGGATCAAACGAAATGCCAGGCACCACGTGCGAAGAATACCGCACCCAAGATGATCAGAAAAATTGATGACACGTAGGGTGCCCGCCCCGCCAGACGATTGATTAAGCCGGAACGCTTGGATGCCTCGCGTATTCCCCACGCAGCGACGATTCCGACTGTCACCAAGGTCAACGCGAGGCCAAAGCTAAAGGCCGCGACCAACGAAAACCCGAGGGTGAACTCTTTCAGTTGAAGGCAGATTAACAGGATCGAAAGCGCGGCCGGGCACGGCATCAGCCCTCCGGTGAGCCCGAACAGCACGATCTGCGGCGTGGTTACTTCACGCCCGTCGAAGCGACGACGGATTTGTTCGGCGTGCTGCCGGGCGTGTTCGTCATCTTCCTCGTCGCCGTCATCGTGCTGATGCTCGGTGAAGGCGACCGCTACGGTATGCTCACCGGATGCGCCCTTGAGCACGGCTTCCACTTGAAACTCGTGAGGCTCCGGGATCGTTTCGTTTGATTCCCAGAACTCGGGGCGACGCACGAAGCTGAAAGCTTGCACGGTGCCATCAGGTCTAAGAGTGCGCAGAGCGGTTGGTTCTATTTCCAATGATCCAGCTGCAATGCGAAAGCGCGGCGGCACGCCGTCCTCAAATACGCTCAGTTCGAGTATGCCGTCCGGGCTGGCGAGGGACTTAGCGTCATCGTGGTGATGGTGGTGATGACCGGAACTCTTTCTGATGCGCCACAAAGTCCAGACGGCCATACCGATCACGATGATGCCGGTGCCCATCTGAAAATAGGGCTCGGTCGTTTCCACATTCCATTGACTGCCGAAACTCAGAGCGAGCGCGGCCAAAGCCCAAATAACCAAGGAGTGAGAGATCGCCGCCGCCAACCCAAGAAGAGCCGCCTGCATAATAGTGCCACGAACGGCGATGATGAAGGCTGCCATCATGGTCTTGGAATGCCCCGGCTCCAGACCGTGCAATGCACCCAGCAGAATCGCTACGGGGAAATACAGCCAGGCATGGGCCGTTCCTTGTTGGAGCAGTGTATTGAAATCCACGTATGGACTATGCCCCCATACCCCTTATTGCTGGCAAGCTCCGATTTGCAATTTGCCCCCCCGCGCGCGAACGCGCAGACTGCCTGCATGTCACATTCACCAGACGATCCGGAGGCGGACCGCCGCGCTTTGCAGATTCGCCTGCGCAAAATCACGGGCCAACTCAAAGGAGTGGAGGCGATGATCGAGGGCGACTACGAGTGCGCCGAGGTGCTCAACCAGCTTGTGTCGGCTCGCCGGGCGATAAAGTCGCTCGCCGAGAAAATCATTCACGAACATCTTGAGCATTGCCTCACCGCACCGGCTTCGTCCGAGCAGGGAAAGCGCCAGTTGCGCGAAGTGGCGCAGATGTTGAAGCGCTACGTGGAGTAATGCTTTCCAGGCAGATAAGTTTCCGAATTCAACGAATCATGCGCGGCAGAAGGACAACGAACTCCATCCAGCGGGGAGGTCCATCGGCATTGCTGCGAGATTTCCTCGTGATGGGCTCGCGCGATTTAGCTGCACTCCAGAAATGGTCGTCTCCCCGCTTGCTGCTTTCAACGCGGCTCCAGAGAAAACCACGGGGCCTGACATCATCAGCGAAAGTGGGATGAAAGGCAGGGCGGCGCGCCCGTGCCCGAATGAGGCCAAGGCGCGCCGCTGATTAACCAGTCAGGCGATTAGTGCGCGAAGAGCTGGAGGGCGCGGAGATTGCCGCCGAGTTTCGAGACGAGGTCGGAGACGGGCTTGGCCGCGCCGGCGGCGGCGGCGCGGGTGAGCTCGGCGGTGATCGTCGCGTGCTTGTCAGCGAGTTCCTTCACCTGAGCCTTATGGTCGGCGGGCACTTGGCCGACGATGTGTTGCACGAGCTGATTGAGCGTCACCGCGTTGGCCGAGACGGCGGAGAACTTGCCCTCTTTTTGTGCGGTCTTGAGGAGCGCGAGTTGGCTTTGGATTGCGGTGAGCGTTTCGGCCATCGTCGCGGGCAGGGCTTCGGTGGCGATAGGCGGCTTGGCGGGCGCGGGGGCATGGCCTTCGGCGTGCGCGAAAGCGGTGCCGGTGGCGCAGGTCGCTAGGGCGGCGATGAGAACAAGGCGGAGCGAGGTGGTTTTCATGGTGGATTTATTGGATGTGGGAACGGGAAGAGATCAGTGGCTATGCGCGGCGCCGTCGCCGTGGCTATGCACGGAGGGGGCGGGTGCCGACGGGGGCGCGAGAGGCGCGGGTTCTACCGGGGCGAGCATGTCCTGGTGGACGTGGTAGTGGTCATCTTTGTTGAGCGGGAAGTCATCCGGATGATCCGTGTGCTGAAACCCGTGCATCTGGGTGAAAAAGAGATACACACCGGCGGCGAAGAGGGTGGAATTGCCGACCTTGCTGAATACGGCGAAGGACGGGCGATTTCGCCAGAAGGAGAGGAAGAACGCCATTACGACCAGAGCGAGGATCTGGCCGACTTCGACGCCTACATTGAAGGACAGGATTTTCATCACGAGTCCTTCATCGCCGAGCGGGAGCTGTTGCAGGCGGGTCGAGAGGCCGAAGCCGTGGATAAGTCCGAAGGCGAAGACCATGCCGAGCAGATTGGGCGACGCGGTGCCGAGCCACTTTTTGAAGCCGTCGAGGTTGTCGAATGCCTTGTAGCAGACGGTCAGGGCGATGACGGCGTCGATTAGGAAGTAGTTCGCGCGGATGTGGAAGAGCGTGGCAAAGATAAGCGTGATACAGTGGCCGATGGTGAAGGCGGTGATGAACTTCACGATGTCTTTGAACTTCGTGAGGAAGAACATCACGCCGAAGAGGAACAGCAGATGATCGTAGCCGGTGAGCATGTGGCCGGCCCCGAGCTTGATGAACTCGAAGTTGCCGGCGGCGAGCGCGGCGGCCTTGTCGGCCTCGGACATGCCGTGGGCGAAGGCGTTGGCGGTGAGACCGAGGAAGGTCGCCAAGAGGAGGAGGAATTTCATAATCGGAAAACAGACGAGGCTAAGGTGGAGAAATTTGGGTGAAGGAGTGGAACAGGCAGGACGGGAGGGGACAGCGAAGCGTCCGCGCAGGGATGCAGGCGGGAGGTCGGACAGTATCCGGCCCAAGACGACGCGGAGAACGCGCGCCGGTGTTCGTCGCCCGAGTGCGGGACGAACGTTTATCCCAGAGCCGGCGGAGCCGTCGTGAACGACGCGCAACGCCAGACGAAGCACCATCGTGTCAGCGCATGCTCTTCCCGCCAGCGAGGCGGGGGCGGCGCGGAAAGGACGCGAGGGCGGAGAGTGAAAGCGATCCAGAAAACCGCACCCAAGAGCGGGGCGCAGAGGGCAATCAACCAGAGGAAGGAGCGGCCTTCGGGAGCGGCACTACGCGCGATGACGGGATCATGCCCGGCATCGCCATGAGCGGACTCGGAATGCTCATGATCCTGGGCATGTCCGGAAGCGGAATGATGCGCGTGATCGTCGCCGACATGGTCGTGGGAATGCACGACGGTCTGCACCAGCTTATGCGCGTGCTCCGGCAACCAGCCGTTCGCTTCCAAGCCGATATGGAACACCGAGGTGAGCCATGTCAGGGCCAGGAGGAGAGAAAGGATGGTTCGCCAATAGCGCATGCTTTTACGGTCGCCGCGACAAAGAGCGGTAACACGAACCGAAATCAAGCTTTGCGCGACAAACATCGCTACCTGTCTCCTGCGGCAACAACGCTACGCTCACGGGCTCGCTACCCTTCCCCAAAACATCGCGCGAGAAGGTTGGATTCGCTCATGTCGAGCAACGGACGGGAACGCCATTCAGGACAGGGGCAGCCCTCTGTTTTCCCAGCCTACCACGCCCGGCAAGGTAGTGCGCTTCGCGCCTCCACCACGGCCGTCCGCGCATGGGCGCGGACGGCCTTTGCCTGGGCGTGCTGACGGGCCGGGAGATCGGGCTGGCGGAGATACCCGGCACGGTGCCGGAATCCGACCACGCACGACCTCGCGACACACCATGAACACCGAAGTTCAACGCGACACCGCCATCCAAAAACTACGTGAGGTCATCACGCCCGGAGCGACCATCTACGTCGTCTTGCGACGCAAAAACAAACTCGGCACCTGCCGCTGGCTGGAGTTCTACCACGTCCACGAGGGCCAATTGAAATGCATCATACCATTTACTGCTCGGAATGAGACTTTAGGCCGGCGCGCCAGCGTTTACTTGATCGAGCAGCCAGCCGTGACCGATCAGCTGGGCGACGCGGCGGCCGCATTCGCGTAGAGGAGCGAGTTCGGCGAGGATGGCCCGTTCAAGGGCGGGGAGCTTGTCGAAGAGCTGGTTGCAGATGCGGTCCTTGACCAGGTCGCCGAGCTTTTCGACCGGGTTTAGTTCTGGGCAGTAGGGAGGCAGCGGCAGCAAGCGCAGGTTGGGTGGCACGCGGGGATCTTCGGGCTTGAGGTGGAAGCCCGCTTGGTCGGCGATGACGATGTGGCGTGCGTGCGGGTCGGTTTCCCCGATCTGGCGAAGGAAAAGGGCGTGGGTGTCCTGATCGACAGAAGGAGTGAAGAACAGCTCCATGCGATTGTCCCCGTCCACCTCCATGGCCTCGTGCAGGTAGCCCCATTGATATTTTGTCGCATAGGGCGCGTGGACGCGCACCCCGCGCAGGCTCCAGCAGCGGCGGATCACCGGCAACAGGCCGTAGCGGTGCTCGTCGAGCACCCACAGCCGCACGCGCTCAGCCCCGACGGACGCCTCGGCGAGGCGCTCGGGCAGCGTGAACTTGAAGATCTCGGCCGCGAGCGGGTCTTTCTTGGCGTGGGTCTTGCGCGGCACTTTCAAGACCCCGCCGGCTTTTCCCAAGAGCGTGTAGACGCTGCTCAGCGCCAGATCCCTCTTCGTGTGCTCCTTGATCCACGCCTGCGCCTCCTTCGCCCGCCGAAACCGGCCTTGCCGCAGCTGCTCCAAAAACACCTCCCGCTCCGCACCCTGCAAGGTCGGCACCGGCCCGCCCTTGTGCTCGCGATGCAACAAGCCCTTCACCCCTCCTTCCAAAAACTTGTCCAGATAACGGAACACCGTGGAGCGGCCCACGCCTACCGCCTCCGCAATCTGCGCCGCGCTCAGCTCATGCTGCGCCACCAGCTTCATCACCATCAGCCGCTGTCGAGCCCACGCCCCGGCGTGCTCCCGCCACCCCGCCGCCAGCTCCGCCGCCGCCCTCTCCCCAAGTTCAGGTAGTTTTCGTGCCATGCCCGCCTCATGCAGCTATAGTGCCAAACCATTACGTAACTGGTATCACCTGGGACGTGGCGCTTGCCATCCAATGCGAGTATTGCCGCGAGCATGATGCGGTAAGAATCACCGGAGTGGGCTTGGATGTCGGTTACGCCAGCGTTCGCGACTTGGGCGACGTTCTTTTCGGCACCGACCGATCGTTGACGCACAAGTGGCTTTGACCGCGACCCGCGAGTCCACCGATCAACGAAACAACGGCGGCGCGAAATGATAGAAGTTGGCGCGCCACGCGGGCGAGTTGTGACTGTTCGCGTCAACATGCCAGATGTAGGGCACGCGACGCGGCTTCAGATATGATAAAACCGCATCCGGCGACGGTGAGCCCTGCCACGGGATTCAAGGAGATTGCCCAAGCCTTCATCGGCTCCCGGATCAACCATCTCTACGTGGTCAACGAACACAACACGTTCATCGGCGCCATTTCGCTGCACGACATCAAAGCCTATCTGGGCCAGCCCGACTTCGCCGCATGCGTGATCGCGAGCGATATCCTGCGCGAGGACTTTCCCGTCATAAAACCAACGGATCCGCTCGCCGAGGCCTTGGCCGCATTTACTCGCCATGACCTAGAGCGCCTGCCGGTCGTGGCCGACAGCCGTTCCAGAGAACTGCTTGGAAGTCTCTCGAAAAACGATCTGCTTCTTGCCTTGGCTCAGGGCGCGGCTGTCGGCCAGGAGTCATCTCCGGGGAACCCAAATCGCTGACTCTTCTCGCTCGGAAAGCTCGGGCCCAAGGGGCCGGTCGCTCGACGAGAATCACACGACACCGAAGACGTCCTACTTCAAAGTCAGCACCACCGCTCCGGCCACGATCAGCGCGCCGCCGAGGCCGGTTTTCCAGGTGAGCGCTTCGCCCAGAAACAGCGCGGCGAAGACCAGCACGAAGACCACGCTGAGCTTGTCGATGGGCGCGACGCGCGAGGCTTCGCCGAGTTGCAGGGCGCGGAAGTAGCAGAGCCAGGATAGGCCGGTGGCGATGCCCGAGAGCACGAGGAAGAGCCAAGTGCGTCGCGAAAAACCGGATACGGATCCGGCGTGGCCGGTGGCGAAGACCACGCCCCACGCGAACACCAGGACGACGGCGGTGCGCACGGCGGTCGCGAGATTGGAATCGACGCCCTTCACGCCGATTTTGGCGAGGATGGCGGTCGCGCCGGCAAACAGGGCGGAGAGCAGAGACCAGAGGAGCCAGTTCATGGTGCGGATCGTGGTGTGGATCGGGCGGACTATCGACGCCAGACCTTGCCGCCGTAGATGGCGGAGGCGCCGAGTTCGTGTTCGATGGCGAGGAGGCGGTTGAGCTTGGCCACGCGTTCGGAGCGGCAGGCCGAGCCGGTTTTCAGATGAGCGCAACCGGTGGCGACAGCGAGGTCGGCGATAAACGTGTCCTCGGTCTCGCCGGAGCGATGCGACACATAGACGGCGTAGCCGTGGCGACGGGCGAGCGCGATGCAGTCGAGCGTCTCGGTTACGGTGCCGATTTGATTGAGTTTGATGAGAATCGAATTCGCCACCTTGCGGTCGATGGCCTGCTGCAAGATCGCGGAGTTGGTGCAAAGCAGATCGTCGCCCACGATCTCCACGCGCGAGCCGAGCTGCGCGGTGATCTTTTCCCAGCCGGACCAGTCGTTTTCGGCCAGCGGATCTTCAAGGAGCACGATGGGGTAGCGGTCGAGCCAGGTCGTCCACATGGCGATCATCTCGTCGCTGGATTTGGCGGGACCGCCGGATTTGGCGAAGATGTATTGGCCGTCTTTCCAGAGTTCGCTGACAGCGGGATCAAGGCAGAGGGAAATCTCTTTGCCGGGTTCGTAGCCGGCTTTGGCGATGGCTTCGAGGATGACCTCGACGGCCTGTTCGTTGCTCGCGAGGTCGGGCGCGAAGCCGCCCTCGTCGCCGACGCCGGTGCTCAGGCCCTTGGCATGAAGGATGGATTTGAGCGCGTGAAACGTCTCTGCCGCCATTCGCAGGCCCTCGGCGAAGGAGGGAGCGCTGTGCGGAGCGATTTTGAACTCCTGGAAATCGACGTTGTTGGTCGCGTGGCGTCCGCCGTTGATGACGTTGAGGCACGGCACGGGAAGTATACAGGCGTCGGCTCCACCGAGATAACGGTAGAGCGGCAGGTCGCTAACCAAGGCGCCGGCGCGGGCGACCGCCATCGAGACGCCGAGGATGGCGTTGGCTCCGAGGCGGGCTTTGTTGGGCGTGCCGTCGAGGGCGATCATGCAGCGGTCGATGGCGGCTTGATCGATGGGGTTGAGACCGTGGAGGGCGGCGTCGATTTTGGTTTCGACGTTTTTGACGGCTTGGAGAACGCCCTTGCCGCCGTAGCGGCGCGGGTCGCCATCGCGAAGTTCGACGGCCTCGCGTTCGCCGGTGGAAGCGCCGGACGGGACGGCGGCGGTGGCGGTGCGGCCATCGGCGAGACGAACGGTGACGCTCAGCGTGGGGTTGCCGCGCGAGTCGAGGATTTCAATGGCTTGGAGGGAATGGATGCAGGACATGGAAGGAACGGGTTGGGTGGATACGGGAGGAAACGCGCGCGTTGTGGTTTTGGAGTATGCGCTCGAAGCGACTTATGAGCGATAGGCTTATCGCCCCGCGCCAATGGTGAGGGAGATTTGCGTATTCATTTTTCGATGACAGCTTTCGGATTGGGATTCGTGACGCGAGGCAGGGAGTGAAGGGAGCGGACCTCGCGGAGGGTTGCGCCGGGTGGAAGCAGGTCGTGGATGCGTTTCGCCACGCCGATGCGTTGCGAGGAGTAGATGCCGGAGTGTCCGCTGAAAAAATAGGCGACGAAGCAGGCCACCGCAAAATAGACGGTGTAGTGTGCTCCGAACAGCTCGATGCCCATGAGCGTGCAGGCGAGCGGGGTGTTGGCGGCTCCGGCAAAAACCGCGATGAAGCCGAGGCCGGCAAAGAGATCCACCGGTGCGCCGGTGAGCGTCGCAAACGTGTTGCCCAGCGCGGCACCGATGAAGAACAGCGGGGTGACTTCGCCGCCCTTAAAGCCGCAACTGAGGGTCACCGCGGTGAAAATCAGTTTCCACCACCAGCTCCACGGGGTGGCTCCGCCGGGATTGAAGGACGAGAGAACCGTCACCGCGCCGGGATCGGGGTTGGAGACGCCGAGGCCGAGGTAATCGCGCGTGCCGACGAGATACACGAGGCCGATGACCACGACCGCGCCGGCCACGGGACGCAGCCACGGCACGGGGACGAGTTTTTTCCAGAAGTCTTGCAGCGTGTTGACCAGTTCGGAGAACAGGCGGCTGACCAGGCCAAAGCAAATCGCCGCGCCGACGACGAGACCCAGCAAGCGTAGGTCGATGCGCTCGGGGCCGGCGATGGCGATGTGGTAAGTGACGTGGTGCACACCCCACGCCGAGCAGGTGAGGTCGCCGACGATGCTGGCGATTAGAACAGGGATCAACGCCTCGTAGTTCACGCGACCGATGAAGAGCACTTCCATCGCGAAGATCGCGCCCGTCAGCGGAGTGCCAAAAACCGAACCAAACCCGGCTGCGATGCCGGCCATGAGCAACATGCGACGGTGGGAGGCATCGATGCGGAGCAGGCGACGATAAGCATCGGCGAGGCTGCCGCCCATCTGCACGGCGGTGCCCTCGCGTCCGGCGGAGCCGCCGAAAAGATGAGTGACGAGCGTGGCCACCAATACCACGGGGGCCATGCGCGTGGGCACGCCGGAGCCGCTCGCGTGGATTTGTTCGAGAATGAGGTTATTGCCGCCTTCAGCGGGTTTGCCCCAGTGTTTGTAGAGCAGGAAAATTATGATGCCCGCCGCCGGGAGGAGGAAGAGCAGCCAAGGGTTCTGCCAGCGTATCTCGGTCAACCGGTCGAGTGACCAAAGAAAAAAAGCGCTGGCCGAGCCGGCCAAGATGCCGACAGGGACGACGAGCAGCGTCCAGAGGATCAGTTGCCGGAGATTATCGATGTGTTCGTGAGGATCGAGCAGGCGTTTCATGTGACGATAAGGGCGCTGGAAGTGGAACCAGAGGTGCGTGTGCTGCCCTCGAAAGGGGCGGGCGGTAACAGACGGAGCAGACCGACCGGTCGGCGGGCAACACGGGCGATGTGCGGCCAGCGCACCCGAGCGCGACGGCTCGGATCGCCGAAGCGGAGTGCATGAAGACCGGAGCGCGCGAATCGCGTTATCCCGCCGGGGCCGCAGCCGAGTGTTATGCAGTGGTGTTTAGACATGATGATCCTAATGCGTTGCTTCGCAGTAGGAGTCATCAGCACCAACTTGCGTTGGGCGGTTTTCCCGCGCAGGCGGGTCGGCAGATTCCATTACCGATGGTCGGATGCTGAGTCGGTTATGGATGGATTCAAGGCTGAAGATTTTGCGGCGGCGCAGCGCATGGCAGGCGTTGCAATAGCCGACTCTCGTCACGAAGGCTCCGCCGTCGCCCTTTTCAGTTTCAGGACGAACTCGGTGGTGTCAGGGCCGGCATTCTCGACAAACCGCAGCTCCCCGCCGTGCGCACGCGAGATTTCGTAGGCCAACGCCAAGCCCAAGCCATGACCGCCCGCCGCTCGCGCGGTGTCTCCGCGCATGAATCGCTGAAACAGATGAGCGCGGAGGCCCTCCGGTATTCCCGGCCCCGTGTTTCCCACCGCCAAGAGCACGCCGTCGGAATCCGTGGTCAGGCGGCACCATACCCGACCGGACGGGCGGTTGTAGCGCGTCGCATTGTCCAATAAATTAAGCACCACGCGTTTCAGTCCATCGACATCAGCGCGCACGCAAATGCCCTCGGTCACTTCGGTCTCCAACAGGACACCGCGCGCCTCGGCCAAGATCGCACCGTCTTCGCACGCCTCGCGAACCAGCGCGGAAAGATCGACGCGGCCAAACTTCGGATCGGTCGGCACGGAAGCGTCCAACCGGGCGAGCAGGAGGAGATTTTCCGTGAGTCGCTGCAAACGGGCCGTGGCCTCCTGAACCCGGAGCAAACGAATCTCGAATTCAGCCGGCATGCCCTCGGCACGCAAAAGCCGCTCCAACTCGCCGCTCATGATTGTGAGTGGCGTGCGCAACTCATGCGACGCGTCGGCGGTGAATCGCCGCGACTGGAGGAATCCCGATTCGATCCGCGCCAACATCGCGTTGAGCACTTCGCCGAGGCGGCGCAGCTCATCCTTGGCTTCGGGCAATGGCACGCGCCGATGCAGCGCCCCGGCGTCGATTTCCTCGGCGGCCTCCTTTAGCGCGCGCACCGGTTCCAGCACGCGGCCCGACCACCACCAACCGGCGGCGGCGGCCAGCGTTATCAACGTGATGGCGCCCACCAAACACACCATAACCAGTTCACTCAATACGTCGTCCACCTCTTCGAGGTCATAGGCGAGGACGTATCGGCCTCCCCTTGCCTCCACCCAAATGGAGCGCCACGCGCGATCCTCCGACCGCCACAGGAACGGTCTCCGCTGCGCACGGTCTAACGTTGCCGTCAGCAGCCCGGAATCCAGCGCGCCGTCCGCCGACGGCGCCGAGTAACCGGTCAACGGGCCAACCGTGACAATCCGGGTATGTGAGGGCAGCGTGGCGTTTTTATCGGAGACGGAAATGTCGGCGACCTGCGCCGCGTAGCTTTTCAGCTCCAGATCCACCTCCTCGAAAAGCTCGGCGCGCATATGGGCATACACGGCGACCGCGAAGAGCACGACCACCAGACCGGCCAAGGCGGCGGCTCCCGCCGCCAATCGGATTCGGATGGGCCAGCGGGAAGTCATGGCGTGACCGAGATAGCGTAGCCCAGGCCCCGCACCGTTTGTAGGAGGGCGGGGGCGTGGCCGTCGTCAATTTTTCGACGGAGCCGCTGCACCGCCACATCGACGACATTGGTTCCCGGCTCGTATTGCAGATTCCACACCTGCTTGAGGAGTTCGGTGCGCGTCACGGGCCGACCCTCCGCGCGCAACAGGCATTCCTACAACGCAAATTCGCGGGTGGTGAGATCCAGCCTTTGGTCGGAGCGACGCACCTCGCGCGTGATGGTGTTCATCCGCAGGTCGGCCACCGCAAACAGATGCGTGGGTTCCGTCGCGTGCCGACGCAGGATGGAGCGCATGCGCGCCCGCAGTTCCGAGGCCGCGAAGGGCTTTGGCAAATAATCGTCCGCTCCCAAATCCAGCCCTTCGACCCTGTCCTCGATTGCGTCGCGGGCGGTCAGCACCAGAACCGGCAGTCGACGCCCGCTGGCACGCAGGCGACGCAGCACCTCCCACCCGTCCACTCCGGGCAGCATGAGATCGAGCACGAGCGCATCATGACGATGGGTGCCGAGAATCACCAACCCGTCGTCGCCGCGCGCACAACAGTCCGCCTCGTGACCTTCGTCACGCATCGCCTCCGCCACCAGATTTGCCACCTGGGCATCATCCTCGATCACAAGCACGCGCATGGTATTGCCCCGAAAAATGCCCAATGGGAGCCGGATTGGCGAGGGGTTAAGCCTCCCGGCTCATTACATTGCTGTCATGCTTCTAACGTCGCGGCGCTTGGCGGGTCTTTCCCCTGCGAATGAACTCTACTTTGTCTTCCCCCGCGCGTGCAAAAGTCCCCGGCGTCACACTACCGCAGCCGCCACCCGTTGGTTCTCACCGCCCCCGTTCGGTGGCCAAACCCGTCATCGGTCGCGCCGGGTTCGAGCGCATCCGTAAACCGGTCGCGCTGCTTTGCATCGGCGCTTGGGTTTATGCCGCTTCGCGCTTCCCGGTGCTGCACGGGGGTGGCGTGGAGTGGGCCGCCCTCTTGGGGCATTTGCTCGTGGCAGGAGCGGTTTTTGGGCGCATCTGGAGCACGCTGCACATCGGCGGTCACAAGAACGGTCGTCTTTGCCGCAGCGGCCCCTATGCGCGTTGCCGCAATCCGCTCTACTTTTTCTCCTGGCTCGGCGTGACCGGCATAGCGCTCGTTTTTCGCGAGCCTTGGCTGGTGCCACTAGCTTGGGCGGCGTTTGGGGTGAGTTTCGCGCCCTTGATTTGGGCGGAGGAAAAACGGCTGGCGCTGCTGTTTGGCGCCGACTTTACCCGCTACAAAGCGGAGGTGCCACGGTTCTTTCCCCGGCTCGGGTCGATTAAGAATGCGGACGGAGCCGAAATCCAAACGCCCGGCAAACTGCCCCAGATTGAACGCTCCTTGGCCGACGCCCTCTGGTTCCTGATCGCGGCCGGCCTCATCGAGACGCTGATCGCAACTCATGCGTGGGAACGATTGCAGGAGGTGATGCGTTGAGCACCGAACTATCTCGGGAAATGCCCGTCGAGGGGACTCGCCATCGCTTACTCATCGGACTGCTGGGCTGGGCCCTCGTGGTCGGCACCGGCACGCGCTTGGTGCTTTGGATTCAAGCCGGCGAGAACCTGCTGCTATCGAGTCGTCTGGCGCTCGCCTTCGCGTGGGGCGTGGTCGCCGACGCGGCGACGGCGCTCATTCTGCTCGCCCCGGTCGCCGTGGTGCTGGCGCTGCTGCCGCCTCGATTTTTCCAGCGAACCTGGGCGCGGAGCATAGCACACGCGGGAATCATCGTTTACATCGCGGCCACGTTGTTTGTCGCCGTTGCCGAGGTTTGTTTCTGGGATGAGTTTGGCGTCCGTTTCAACTTCATCGCCGTCGATTACCTGATCTACACGCAAGAGGTGCTCGGCAACATCCGCGAGTCGTATCCGATGGGGCTCATCCTTGGTGGCTTGGCCCTGGTCACCGCCGTCATCTATCTGCTCTGGGTGCGAGGCGGGCGGGTGGATAGATGCCTTGATGCCACTCCCGCCCGTCTCGCCAGATGGCGGGACGGCGCGGCATGGCTGCTCGGCGCGGGAGTGGCCGGAGTGTTCGTCGCTTGGGCGCCGACTCCCGATTTCCCCAACGCCTATGCCGGCGAATTGGCGAAAAACGGACCGGCCTCTTTTGTGCAGGCTTTCCGGGCCAACGAACTCGATTACGACCGCTTTTATCCGATTCAGCCGATTGACGCGGCCTTCGCGCAGGTGCGCGGAGAACTGGGTTTGACCGCCGGGCCTCGCGATCTGTTGCGCACGGTTGCCGGACGCCAGCCGGAGCGTCGTTTGAATGTCATCCAAATCACCGTGGAGAGCCTGAGCGCGGAATTTCTCACCCGTTACGGGCAGAAGCGGGGACTCACTCCGAATCTCGACGCGCTGGTGTCGCGGTCACTCGTTTTTGATCGTCTCTACGCCACGGGAAATCGCACCGACCGGGGCATGGAAGCGCTGACCCTGTCCGTGCCGCCCACGCCGGGGCGCTCGCTTATCAAGCGCCCGGACAACGAAAACCTCTTCACCCTCGGGTCGGTGCTCGCGGCGCGGGGTTACGCCACCGCGTTTCTGTATGGTGGATATGGATACTTCGATAACATGAACTATTTTTTCGGCCAGAACGGCTATCGCATCATGGACCGCGCCGCCGTGCCGAAAAGCGAGGTGACATTCGCAAACGCGTGGGGCGCGTGCGACGAGGACTTGTTGCGATGGACCTTGCGCGAAGCGGACCGCGACCACGCGGCCGGAAACCCCTTTTTTCACTTCGTCATGACCACGTCCAACCATCGGCCCTATACTTATCCGGAAGGTCGCATTGATCTTCCGCCCAAGGTATCGCGCCGGGCCGGCGCGGTGAAATACACGGACTACGCCATCGGCGAATTCCTCCGCGCCGCCTCCACGCACCCGTGGTATCGAGATACCGTGTTTGTGATCGTGGCCGACCACTGCGCATCCAGCGCCGGCAAGACCAGCCTGCCCGTGAATCGCTACCACATTCCGATGCTTATCTTCGCGCCGGGCGGACAAATCGCCCCCGGCGTGGTGGACACGCTGTGCAGCCAGATCGACTACGCGCCGACCTTGCTGGGCCTGCTCGGCGGCGACTACCAAAGCCGCTTTTTCGGCCGGGATCTTCTTACCCCGGATGCCACCGCGTATCCACCCCGCGCTTACATTGGAAATTATCAGAACCTGGGATTGTTCGACGGGGAGCGATTGGCGGTGCTTAGCCCGATGATCCAACCCACCACATGGAACTATGACCCGGCATCGAAGGAACTCACGCCGGCCGCGCCCGACGCACCGTTGATTGCCCGAGCCGAGGCCGGGTATCAGACGGCCAGTTGGCTTTTCAAAAACAGGAAATATTCGGCTCTGAACGAAACCCCCGGCCAGACGTCCGGTAAATGAATCGCGGCGGGCGCGGAGCACCGATTTATTCCAGCTATGGGCAATAATTGGTTCACGTGGGCGCTACTGTCCGCCGTCGCCGCCGCATTGACTGCGGTGCTGACCAAAATCGGCGCGACCGGGGTCAGCGCCAATATGGCGACGGCGGTCAGAACCCTGGTCGTGCTCGTGTTTGCCTGGAGCTTGGTGTTCGTCGGCGGTGACGCGGCTGAGTTCGCCAAATTATCGCGACGCAATTTAGTTTTTCTGGCCCTTTCGGGTGTCGCCACGGGGTTGTCTTGGATCGCCTACGTGCGGGCGCTTCAACTCGGCGAAGCCAGCAAGGTCGCCTCCATCGACAAACTCAGCCTGCTCTTCGTGTTGGTTTTCTCCGTCGTGGTTTTGCGCGAGCCTTTGTCCACCAAAACGCTCATCGGGGCGGGCCTAATCTGCTGCGGCGGGATGGTGCTCGCCCTCAAGTGAAACGCCTCATTTATTGGGAAGAAATCCAAAGCATGTTGCCGTGCTCACGGTGGCGAGTGCTTAGGCACCCATCATGAGCAAACATTGCCGTAGGCATGGCATCTTCTGCTCATGCGTTTTATCCGACCGTTCTACCGCCGAGGTTTTTTGGAACCTGGCGGCTCAACCCGCGCTGACTGTTTAATCATTACGCCTCACCCATGAACCCCCCATCCGATCACGCGACCGAAATCACCGAGGCCCACGATGGCGACCACGACCATGAACATGACCACGGCGGCGCTCCCGGCTGGCTGCCTCATTGGATACAAGAACGGTGGACGTTCCTTACGGTTGCCGCCGCCGGTGTATTTCTAAGCATCGGTTTTTTCGGAGAGAAGTTTTTCGGCCTGCCTCCATCGGTCGCTCTCGTTTTCTACATTCTGGCCTACATCGCGGGCGGCTACGATGTCGCCCGTGAAGCCTTGCCCGACCTCTTCCGTGGTAAATTCAACACGGATATCCTGATGCTCGCGGCCGCTATCGGCGCGGCGGCGATCAACCAGTGGCCGGAGGGCGCATTTCTGCTGTTCCTGTTCGCGCTCGGTCATGCCGGTGAACACTACGCGCTGGATCGTGCGCGCAACGCCGTCGGCGAACTCGGCAAACTCATGCCCCGCACCGCCCACGTAAAGCGCGGCGACCGCGTCGAGGAGGTTCCCGTGGAAACGCTCGCCGTGGACGACGTGGTCGTCGTCCGCCCCGGCGACCGCGTGCCCGTCGATGGCGTCATCGTCGCAGGCGAAAGCACCCTCGACCAAAGTGCCGTGACCGGTGAAAGCGTGCCCGTCGCCCGCAAGCCCGACGACGAAGTATTCGCCGGCACCATCAACCAGGAGAACGGTCTCGACGTGCGCGTCACCCGCGTCGCCGCCGATAACACGATAACACGCTCTCCCGCATCATGAAGCTCGTCGCCGAGGCGCAGGAGCAGCAAAGCCCCACGCAACAGCTCACCGAGAAATTCACCCGCTGGTTCGTCCCCGCCGTCCTGCTGCTCACCTTGCTCATGATCTTTATCCCGCCGCTGTTCTTCGGCTGGACTTGGAGCGCCAGTTTCTATCGCGGCATGGTTCTGCTGGTCGCCGCCTCGCCGTGCGCACTCGCCATCGGCACACCCGCCGCCGTGCTCGCGGGTATCGCGCAGGCGGCCCGGCGCGGCGTGCTCATCAAAGGCGGCGTCCACCTCGAAAACCTCGGACGCCTCCGCGTCATCGCCTTCGACAAGACAGGAACCATCACCAGCGGAAAATTCGCCATCACCCGCATCGTCGCCCTCGACGGCGCGAGCGAGGAAACCGTGCTGCGCTTCGCCGCCTCGGTCGAAGAACAATCCAGCCACCCGCTCGCCGCCGCCATCGTGCAGACCGCGCGCGACCGCAAAATCGCGTTCCCCGCCGCCGTCGCCGTCGAGAACCTCGCCGGCAAAGGCATCCGCGCCCAAGTCGAAGGCTCCGAAGTCCTCCTCGGCGCCTTGCGCGCCTTTGCCGACGATCCCGCCGCCGCGAAAGGCGGTTCGCTCGCGCAAACGGTTTCCCAACTCGAAGGCGACGGACAGACCACCGTCATCGTGCGGCAGGGCGGGAAGTTCATCGGCGTCATCGCCCTGGCCGACGAACCGCGCGAATCCTCCGCCGGCATCATGGAGCGGCTAAAAGCCCTTGGCGTGAGCAAGCTCGTCATGCTCACCGGCGACAACGAAGCCGTCGCCAAACGCGTTGCCGCCACCGTCGGTCTCACCGACGTGCGCGCCGCGTTGCTCCCCGAAAACAAACTCACCGCCATCCGCGATCTCGAACGCGAGCACGGAGCCATTGCGATGGTTGGCGACGGCGTGAACGACGCCCCCGCGCTTGCCGCCGCGACGGTCGGCATCGCGATGGGTGGTGCCGGCACCGCC
Source organism: Candidatus Didemnitutus sp. (assembly GCA_030681265.1). GTDB lineage: Bacteria > Verrucomicrobiota > Verrucomicrobiia > Opitutales > Opitutaceae > Didemnitutus. The sequence goes on from JAUXXD010000206.1 coordinate 42,558, forward strand.
GTGGCCTTGGAAACCGCCGACGTGGCGCTGATGGGTGACGATCTCGGCAAGCTCACCTTTGCCGTCGGACTGAGCCGCGCCAGCCGCAGAATCATTTGGCAAAATCTGGCCATCGCGCTGGGTGTTATCGCGCTGCTCATCATCGGCACACTCACGGGAAAAGTCGTCCTCAGCGTCGCCGTCTTTTTCCACGAAGGCAGCACGGTGCTGGTAGCCATGAACGCCCTGCGCCTGCTGGCGTGGCGCGAAAGTGACCGAAACTGAGCATCCTCTGAATCTCCATGCGCTATCGCTCAAAACCAAACGTTCGCGTGCTGCGGTGCCGCCTCCGGTGAAGGGGGAAATGAAGTTCACCCTGTGGCTGGGTGGCATCGGTATGCTCGCCGGTTTGGCCGCCGAGCTGATTTGGGGCGGAACCATGCTTTGGATGACAGGCGGTGGAATCGCAGGTGGTTTCGCGGGAGGCGCGTGCGACATCGCCCTTTACCATTATCGCCGCCAACGGCGAACGCGGCTTTTGCAGCGAGTTAAACCGGGCAAGTAATTGCCGCTTTTGCGTTGATCGCACTGCTTGCAGGCCACTCGGGTATAACGGAAACTTATCGGTAATTGGTCGGCCCGCGCGAAGTCTCGGGTCGGTCGGAGCCGAGCGAGCCGGTAGCCGGAGCGGTGCCGACGAAGGAGGCCCGCGCAGGCGAACGGAGAAGCGAGGCGACGAACGCGCCCGTGTCTTCGCGCGTGTGTCGCATGGCATCCGCCAAGGGCAAGCGGCTGCATCAAGCGAGGAGCTTGCGACGAGGTTGATGCAGCGGGTTGCGGGCGTCGGCGTGTCTCCGATTTTCGGTCAAATCTGCCCGAGCAGTGCCTTGCAGGTCGTGCGTAACAATTCGCGGGCGCGGTAGAGTCGGGTTTCCACCGCTTTGACGGAACAGCCCATGACTTGGCTGGCTTCGGCGTAGCTGAGATCCTCCAACTCAACACAGAGAACCGCTTGACGGAGATTTTCGGGGAGCGCGTTGACCGCGGTTTTCACGTCTCGGGCGAGGTTGGCCTGTTCCGCCGCGTCGGACGCAGAACGCGCGGTTGGATCGGCCAAATCGAAGCCACCCGGTTGAGCTTCGTCCATCGCCTCGATGCTGTCTTCGCGGCGGCGGAAACGCCACCGCAGGCGGTTGCGGCCAAGGTTGCCCGCGAGAGTGAGCAACCACGGTTTGAAGGCGGCTCCCGCGCGGTAGCGGTCGCGTTTTTGGTAGAGGCGGACGAAGGCTTCCTGCGCCACGTCCTCCACGTCGGAGGAGGGCACGCCGAGGCGGAGCAGGAACGCTTTCACGCCCAATTCCCAACGGTGCATCAATGTGGCGAGCGCATGGTCGTCGCCCGCTTGCAGCGCGGCCATGAGCGACTCGTCGGACACCTCGTCGGAATCATTTTCCGGCTGGGGTGTCATGCGAAGGGGTTGGGTGCAGGTCGAGCGAGGCGGGGCCGGCGTGGTCAAACATCACCACGCGCGGCAGCACGATGGAGAGGTAGCGGCGGCCTTCCTCGCCGCCGATGAGCGCGGCGACTTCCTTGATGTGCGCTTCGGTGCTGGCTTTGCAGTTCGCGTCCACAGCTTTGACCTTTGCGGCGGCGGCTTCGATCTCGGAGGGAGAAGCCCCGGTCGTCTGGAGGCGTTTCAGTTCCGTGCGGGACTCGGCGATGGCGATGCAGTGTTCGGCGCAAACCGATTCATAGGCTTCGTGCAGCGCCTCCACTTTGGCGAGTCGCTCGCCGGAGAGTTTGAACTCGTGGCGCACCCACATGAGCGAGTCGTGGTTCTGCCCGGCCGATACCGACATGGTATGGTGGAAGCAGAGGTAGGACGCGCCCCCGGCCAGAATGGCGAGAGCGATGATCGCACCAGCGGTGATCCAGCGGTAGTTCATGGCTAGCGGGGCGTGTTTACCTGCTGGTGGGGGTCGATGCTGACGACGTAGCGCTGGATGAGTTGCTCGCGTTCGCGATTGGCTTGGGAGGCGGCGAGCAGGCCGCCGCCGGTGCCGGCGAATACGACACTGGCCGCAGCGCAGTAGGACACGCGGGCGACGTTTAATCTCAGCCAGCCGCTCCAGGTGGCGGGCATGCGACGGGCGGCCTCGATCCGAGCCCACACCGCCGCCCGGAATCCGGGGTCGGCTTGGGGCGCCACCGTCCAACTGCTTCGGAGCAGCTGGCGGAGTGGTTCATCGTGGGGATGCGTTTTCATGGTGGTTTCTCCCAATAATACACCGCAGGCGGGCCCAACCCCTCGCGGTTTGGAGCCGAGTTAAGAAAATAGTGTTATCTCATTTGTTTAAAACGGCTACGGAAAACGCTTTTTCATTCTTCCGGGGCCGATCACGGGTTGCCAGGGTGATGCTTGGCGCTAACCTGACGGTCTTTCGTAACCAGTAAACGTATGGAAAACGCCCGCTCGCTGGATTCGCTACTCGCCCAACGCCCGCGCTTCCGGGCTTTTCTTATTTCGCGGTTGGGCAGCGAAGCCGATGCCGACGATGTCCTGCAAAACAGCCTGCTGAAGGCCATGCGTTCGGCAGGGAATGTGAACGATGAACAGAAATTGACCGCGTGGTTTTATCGGCTGCTGCAAAACGCGCTGGTCGATCACGTGCGCAGTCGTTCGGCCAACGCCCGGCGGGATGACGCGTGGATGACGGATGCGGCTCCTCGCGATGAGGAGGCGGAAAAAACGGCGTGCGCATGTGTCGCGGGGTTATTGACCGAACTGAAGCCTCGTGACGCCGAATTGCTGCGCCGCGTCGAGTTGCACGACGAGGCGGTGGCGGAGGTGGCGCGTTCGTTGGGCCTGACAGCCGGGGCCGCCAGCGTGGCGTTGCATCGTGCGCGGGCAGTGTTGAGGAAGCGGCTGGAGGATTTTTGCGGCGACTGCGCGAAGGGCGCGTGCTTGGATTGCGATTGCGCCGACGCGCAAAGTTGAGGCGGGTTCGTCAGAGTTTCGTCCGGCGCAGGCGGAGGGCGTTGGTGATGACGGACACACTGCTGAGCGCCATTGCCGCGCCTGCGAACATCGGGTTCATCAACCAACCGGTGATCGGGTAGAGAATACCCGCCGCCAAGGGCACGCCGGCTGCGTTATAGATGAAGGCGAAGAATAGATTCTGCCGGATGTTTTTCATCACGGCGCGGCTGAGCACGAGCGCGCTCACGATGCCGCGCAGATCACCTTTCACGAGGGTGATGCCGGCGCTTTCGATGGCGACATCGGTGCCCGTGCCCATCGCGATGCCGACATCGGCGGCGGCGAGCGCGGGTGCGTCGTTGATGCCGTCGCCGGCCATCGCGACCACGGCCCCGGAGCGGCGGAGTTCCTCGATGATGCGGTGCTTGTCTTCGGGGGCGAGTTGGGCGCGCACGTCGTCGATGCCGAGTTTTTTGCCCACGGCATTGGCGGTGGTGGGATGGTCGCCTGTGAGCATGACGAGTTTCAGGCCCAGCGCGTGGAGCTGGCGAATCGCTTCGGGCGTGGTGGCCTTGATGGCATCGGTGAGAGCGAGCAGGCCCGCCGCTTTCTGGTCGAACGCGACCCAGATGACCGTGCCGCCTTCGGAGAGCAGGCGTTCGGCTTGGGCGTCGAAGTCGGCGGGGATGGCGACACCTTCTTTTTGCAACCAAGCGCGTTTGCCCACGCGCACGAACTGGCCGTCGATGCGCCCGGTCACGCCCGCACCCGTCACTGAGGCGAAGTCCTCGACGCGGGGGAGCGTGAGCTTGCGTGCTTCGGATGCCTTGACGACGGCGTGGGCGAGCGGATGTTCACTGCCCGCTTCGAGGGCGGCAGTCCACGCGAGCAGGCGTTCTTCGCCTACGCTGGCGTCGGCGTGCAGGCCGGAAAGTTCGGGGCGGCCCTGCGTGAGGGTGCCGGTCTTATCGGTGACGAGGTGAGTGATTTTTTCGGCGCGTTGCAGAGCGGCGGCGTCGCGGATGAGCACGCCGTGCTGCGCCCCACGGCCTACGCCAACCATGATCGACATCGGCGTCGCGAGGCCGAGTGCGCACGGGCAGGCGATGATGAGCACGGCCACGGCGTTGGCTATGGCGTAAGCGAGCCGGGGTTCCGGCCCCCAGAACATCCACGCGGCAAAGGTGAGCACCGCGATGGCGATGACACCTGGCACGAAGTAGGACGATACGCGGTCGGCCAGGGCTTGGATGGGGGCGCGGCTGCGCTGGGCCTGCGCGACGAGTTGCACGATCTGGGCGAGCAAGGTGTCGGAGCCGACTTTTTCGGCACGCATGACGAAGCCGCCAGTCTGATTGAACGTGGCGCCGATCACGCGGTCGCCGGGGGCTTTTTCCACCGGCAAGGGTTCGCCGGTGAGCATGGATTCATCGACGTTGCTGCGGCCTTCGGTGAGCACGCCGTCGAGCGGGACTTTTTCGCCCGGTCGCACGCGCAGCAAGTCGCCGACCTGGATTTGATCCAAGGGCACATCTTCGTCCCGCCCATCGACGATGCGGCGGGCGGTCTTGGGGGCGAGTCCCAGCAGCGCCTTCACCGCCTGGCCGGTGCGACGGCGGGCGCGCTCCTGGAGGTATTCGCCCAAAATCGCGAGGACGGTGATGATGGCCGCCGCCTCGAAATAAAGGCCCGTCGCGCCGCCGTGCCGCATCTCATGCGGGAAGAGATTCGGCGCGAGCAGGGCCACCACGCTGAACACGTAGGCGGCACCGATGCCGAGTCCGAGGAGCGTATACATGTTGGCGCTGCGGTGACGGAGCGAGTTCCACGCCCTGCGCCAGATGAAGTCGCCCGCCCAGAAAATCACCGGGGTGGAGAGGATGAACTCGCCCCAACGTAGCCACACCGCCGCGTCGCCTTCGAGCGAGAGACCCGCCATGCCGGCCATCGCGGAGATGAGCACGGGCAGCGCGAGTGCGCCGCCGATCCAGAGCTTGCGCGAGAGTTTGCGAAGTTCGGCGTCATCGTCTTCAGCGTCGTCGCCGCCGGTCTGGATAGGCTCCAGAGGCATTCCGCATTTCGGACAATCGCCGGGATGATCCTGACGCACCTCCGGGTGCATCGGGCAGGTGTAGATCGTTTTGCTTCCGCCGACGAAGGTGGGGTTTCGCTCCAGTGCCATGCCGCACTTGGGGCAGTCGCCCGGTTTGTCGGATTCGACGCCGGCACACATCGGGCAAAAGTATTTGGCGGAGGCCGAGGGCTTCACGTCGGCGTCGTGGTGATGCTCGTGGCCCTTGGCGTGGTCTTTGCCGTGGCAGCAGTCGCGACCGCTGGCTTTCGCCGGTTTGTGTGCGGCGTGGTCGCACTTACCTTCGGGGTGGTGGGCGTGCGAGTCGTGGTTATCGTTTCCTTTGGGAGAGTGCGAATGTGGGTTCATACAATAGAGACGGAGGCGTTTACCTGACCTTACACCGCAATCGCGGATTTCCCGCGTCCGACGTGACATCTTATTATATGATAGAAGCTAAGCGAACAGAGATTCGATGGGGTGAACGCCCGCCCTGATCTCCGTTTTCGCCGTCATGCGAAAAAACAAAAAACGCTGAGGGTTTCGCAAGACGTGCGGGGTATGGCACGCAGGACAACATCGTCCTTCACCTACAATATCATGAAAACTCGCTTCTCCCTCCACACCGGCCTTGCCGGTCTTGCTCTCATGCTGGCGGCCTCCTTCGCCACCGGTTCGTCTGCTTTTGCCGCTGAAACGCCCGCGGTTGTCGCCGCCGATTCCGCCGCCGCCGTGGCTGCCTACCCGCTCACCACCTGCGTCATTTCCGGCGACAAGCTCGAAGCAGGCGACATGGGCCCGATCATTGAGTATGTTCACAAGGAAGCGGGTAAACCCGACCGCCTCGTGCGCCTGTGCTGCAGGGGCTGCGTGAAGGATTTCAAGAAAGACCCCGCCAAATATCTCAAGATCATCGACGATGCCGCTGCCGCGAAAGCCAAGGGCGCTGCTCCCGCCGCTTCCGACGGTCACGCCGGCCACTCGCACTAAACCGGGTTCGGTGCCTGCGTTTGGCGCACGCCGCGCGGCATTACCTGCATCGGCCCGAGACAGTCTCGGGCCGCTTTTAATCGGACCTGACGCTGTCGTCCGCCTCCCATGAACTTCGCCCAACTCTTCGGCCGCCTGCACCCGCTGGTGCTGCATTTCCCCATCGCGTTGATCTTACTCGCCGCCGCCGTGGAAGCGGTGCGCCTGAAATGGGATCGTCCGGCCTTCGCGCAACTCGTGCCTTTCCTGCTCTTGGTCGGCGCGCTCGGTGCCGTGGCCTCCAGCGTGACGGGTTGGGTGTTTGCCTTGGAATCTTATCCGCGCCCTTCGCTGCGCTGGGCGCTCAACTGGCATCGCTGGCTCGGCATCACAGCCACGGTGCTGGCGGGTGGTGCGGCGTGGATCGCGCACCGCCACGCCAACGCCACGACTCCGGGCGGCCGTTGGTTGCGCCGCTCCGCTGTCTGGTTCACCGCCCTCGTCCTTTCCGCCGCCGCCCACCTCGGGGCGCTGATGGTGTGGGGCGAAGACTACTTTGATACTTCCGAATAACCGTTCGTCTTTCCCCATGTTTGCCTATCGCGCCGTTTTAATCGCCACCCTAGGGATCTTCGTTCCCTCCCTCGCCCTGGCTTGCACCGATTGCGGCGGCAAGGGGGGCGACACCTTCGCCTTGCGCGAACTTGAGCCCAAGGCGTCCCAACTTTATCCCGACGCGCGCATCGTCGAATACTCGCTCGACATCGCCGAGACCACCTTGTCGCCCGCCGGCAAGCCCGTGCGCGCGCTCACGCTCAACGGCTCCGTGCCCGGCCCCACCTTGCGCTTTCGCGAGGGCGAAGTCGCCCGCATCCACGTCAACAACCGCCTCGCGAAAGAAGAAACCTCCGTCCACTGGCACGGCCTCCTTGTTCCTAACCTGGAAGACGGCGTGCCCTACATCACCACCCCGCCGATCAAGGCCGGCCAATCGCGCACCTTCGAGTTCCTGCTCAAGCACACCGGCACCTATTGGTATCACAGTCACACCGGCTTGCAGGAGCAGCGCGGCATCTATGGCAGCATCGTGATCGAGCCCCGCGAGGGCACGCCGACGCGCACCGATATCCCGAAGATCGACCGCGAGGAAGTGCTCGTGCTCTCCGATTGGACGAATGAAAGCCCGACCGAGGTGATGCGCACGCTGTTGCGCGGCAGCGAGTGGTATTCGTTGCGCAAAGGCACCGCGCAATCGCTTTGGGGCGCGTGGCGCTCCGGTCATTTGCGCGAGTATCTCGACCGGGAAAAAGCCCGCCTGCCAGCGATGGATGTTTCGGATGTGGCCTACGACGCGTTCCTCGTGAACGGGCAACCACGCCAGTCGTTCGCCGCCCGCCCCGGTGAGACCGTGCGCCTGCGGGTCATCAACGCCGCCGCCGCCAGTTACTTTTACCTCAGCGCCGCCACCGGCCCGCTCACCATCATCGCCGCCGACGGCATGGACGTGACGCCCATCCGCCAAAAAAACCTGCTCATCGGCATGGCCGAAACCTACGACGTGCTCGTCACCATCCCCGCCGATGCGCCCGCCGCGCTCGCGTGGGAGGTGCGCGCCACCGCGCAGGATAATTCCGGCCACGCCTCGCTCCTCCTCGGCGATGCTAATGCCGCCGAGGTGCGCCCGGCCCCCGCGCCCGGCCCGCTCAACCCCTACAGCATGGACGACGCGATGGACGCCATCCTCGGCATGATGGACGCCGAGGGTGACGCGACCGAAGAGGAAGCGCTCGCCGAAGAGTTGCCCCGACCGCTCCCGCCCTACCACCGCCTCCGCGCCGTCGCGCCCACGACCCTGCCCGTCGATGCACCGGCCCGCGAAATCACGTTGCGCCTCACCGGCGACATGTGGCGCTACCTCTGGTCGATCAACGGCAAGACTCTCGACGAGGCCGATGTCATCCCGGTGAAGCGCGGTGAGAAGCTCCGCGTCGTCCTAGCCAACGACACCATGATGCACCACCCGATGCACCTGCACGGGCATTTCTTCCGCCTGCTCATGCCCAACGGCGTGCCCGCCGAGTTTGCCCCGCTTAAACACACCGTGGACGTGCCGCCGATGAGTCGCCGCGTGATCGAATTCTACGCCAACGAAGAGCGCGACTGGCTGTTCCATTGCCATCTCCTCTATCACCACAAATCCGGAATGGGCCGCGTCTTCAGCTACCCGGCCGGCGACATGCTTCCGTCCGCGAGCGCCGACGTCGCACCCGCTGCGCCCGCGTCCTCGACCGCCACTTCCGCCGATCCCGCCGAGGCCGACAGGGCCGCTATGCCCGGCATGTCGCCCGCTTCCCCTGAGTCGCATTCCGCTACGCCGGGCGGGGCCAAAACCGTCGCTCCCAACTACCACGCCAACCTCGGCGAACACGCCATGCCGCATCCCTATTTCTGGGCCGACGCCATCGTGCAGAGCAACCTGAGCGAAGGCCTCGCCACCGTGCAGGCAGGTCGGCACAACCTGAATCTCACTTGGGATGCCGGCTGGGAGCGCGTCGAGCGCCGCGAATACGAAATCGACGCGACCTACTCGCACTATTTCAACACCCGCTGGACAGCCTTTGCCGGCTACCGTCTCACCAACAACGACGGCGGCAAAGATGGCGTGATCGCCGGGGCCACCTACCTGCTGCCCTACTTGGCCGCGTTCACCACCACCGTGCAGAGCAACGGCGATGTCCGCTTCGCCCTCGGCCGCGAGGTGGCGCTGACGGATCGCCTCAGCCTGATCGCGCAGGCCTCCTACGATACCGAGCAGGATTTCGAATACCAAGTCGGCATGTCCTACACGCTCACCAAGCGCCTCTCCCTCGTGTCACTCTACGACTCCGACTACGGCCTCGGCGCCGGCGTGGGCCTGCGTTTCTAAAGCTCTTTTTCCGTAACCATCCACCTCCTCTGAAAAACATGAAAACCAAGATCCAAACCAATCGTCTCGCGCTCATCGTCCTCGGCCTCGTCGCCCTCCTTTCCCCGCTGGTCGCGGCGGCCAAGGAAGACGCCAAGGGCGCGGTGAAACCCTATCCGCTCAAGCTCTGCATCGTCACCGACAACGACCTCGGCTCGATGGGCGATGAACGCACCTTCGTATATGAAGGCCAGGAGATCAAAATCTGCTGCAAGCCCTGCGAGAGGAAGTTCCTAAAAACTCCGGAAAAGTATTTGGCGAAACTCACTCCCGCCGAATCGAAAAAGTAGATCGTAGGCCGCCTGGCTTGTCTGAACTTTACCCCGCGCTCGTGAGACTGCCGTCTTTGGTCGGAGTCACCGGGCGCTTTGGCGTGGCCTAGCTTCGATCTCGGTCGCGCCGCCATCTATCTCCTGGCCGATCTGCGGTCACGGAGTTGGTCTCTGATTGTGCGCGTTCCCCCAAAGGGCGCGGGTCGCTCGTCCTGCCCGGTGAGGCAGGGCCGGTAAGCACCCCATATACTTTCCTGCGCATAAGGCGCATGGTGTCCTCGCGTCGATCAGTCCCCACATGGGCTGCGCCCTCGTTTCCCCGGCGGAGAGAAGACCACTAAATCATCAGGCGTGACCGCCTATCCCTGCCACCTCGGCGCATGCAAGTGCCACCGCTCAAAAATCCGCGTGAGGGTTTTTGATTTTCAAGGGGTAAGGCGAGCAGAGGGCTATCTTCTGTCACGGAAGAGAACCCAGGAAACAAACAACAAGCTGCTCAAATTTTCTGCCGTCACCCGTTCGGTGATAGCGAAACCAAAACCCGAAAAACCCTGAACCCAAGACACACCATGAAATCCGCCAAGGTCATCCTCACCACCGTGTTGCTGCTCGTCACGTCGGTCACGGCATTCGCCGTCCCCCCCGCGCACCGCTCCGGTCCCAGTCCCGCCCTGCGTAGCGCGGCGGCGTTTGAGGACGTAAAAGCGGGCGATAAACTCGCCCTCGTCTGCAAACAGTGTGACACCGTCACCGTGCAGACCGTAGCCTCGAAAGAGGAGGCGATGGAGTTTTGTAAAGTGGACGCGAAAATCGTCTGTGGCTCCTGCAAAAAGAGCTTCAAAGTCGTCCAGCACGGACCGCGAGGCAAGAGCACCGAAACCCGCATCATCAACGACAAGGGCGAGGACTGCATGTTCGTTACCAAGCTGCCTAACTAAGCGCGGTCCTTCGTCCGACTTCGTTCGGCGGCGGCGCGAGATTCCCCCTCACGTCGCCGCTTTTTCCACCACGTCCACTCGTTTTTCCGGCGCGGTATCGCGCCGCCCCCTTTTCACCCGTCGATGAAATCGCCACGCGTCACGCTCATCCTAGTCTCGCTGCTTGCCACCGGCCTGCTCGCCGGCTGCGCCACACGGCCCATCCGCGAAGAGCGCGTGGCGCGTGACCGGGTGTCTGAACTGGCGCGCCTCCGCGCCGAGCTACCCACGCCACTCTTGCAGGCGGACAACTCTTTGGAGGATTACCTGCGTTTCTCGCTCTTGCGCCATCCGCGTGTCGCCGCCGCTCATGCGGATTGGCGCGCCGCCGTCGAGGCGATCACGCCCGCCCGCTCTTTGCCCGATCCGAAACTCACGTTCGAGGCCGACATCGCCGACATGGTCATGACCCTGATGCCCGGCCTGATGTTCGACCTCATGGGGCCGGGCAAACGCGCCGCGATGGGTCGCGAGGCCGCCGCCGAGTCGGACGTGGCCTACCAACGCTACCGCGCCACCGTGCTCCAAGTGGCCGCCGATGTGAAAAAGACCTGGGCGGACCTCGCCTATCTCGACACCGCTCTCGCACTACGCGCCGAAACCCTGACCGTGCTGGATCGTTCGCTCGCCTTCGCCCAGGCCGACTACACCACGGGCAAGGGCATGGGCACCTTGGAAGCACAGGTGAATGCCCACACCGAAACGGAACGCATCCGCCTCGAACTCGCCAACCTCGCCGACCAGCGCGACGCCACCCGCGCCCGCTTCAAAGCCGCGCTCGGCCTTCGTCGCGAAGAGTCCCCGCCGCCTTGGCCGAAACGTTTCCCCTCCGTGCCGCTTTCGCTCGACGAGGATGCGCTCTGGGCGCAGGTGCTGCGGCAGAATCCCGAACTCGGCATCATGCGCGCGATGGTCGGCATGGCCGTCGCCGAGGTCGGCGTCGCCCGCAAGGCCCGCGTGCCCGACATCGAAATCGGCGTGATGGCCGACCTCAAGGCCGACCCGTTGATGGTGCGCCCGACCGCCGCCATCACGTTGCCGATCTGGCGCGACAAAATCGCCGCCACCATTGCCGCGTCGGAAAATCGTCGCGAGGCCGCCGCCGCTCGCCTTTCCGCCGAGGAGATAAACCTCGCCGCCGAACTGGCGCAGATGAGCGCCATGATCCGCGAAGCCGGACGCATGATCGACTTCATCGACACCACCGCATTGCCCGGCATCGAGCGGGCGCTCGATTCCACGCGTTCAGGCTACCAAGCCGGGATGGCCTCCCTCTCCACCTTGCCTTCGCTGGAATTGATGGCCTTGGGCATGCGACTGGAAAAAGCCGCCGCCGAGCGCGAGCGCGCGCGCGCCTTTGCCGATCTCTCCCTGCTTGTCACCGGCGCGATGCCGGACGGCGCGCCCGTGCTGGCCGCCGATGTGCAAAACTAGCTTTCCATCCACTTATCATGAACGCCTTTTCGCTCACTCTTGCCTCAAGCAAATTCCGCTCCCGCGTGGGCGGCCTCTTGGTTGCTCTGCTCGCCGCGTTGACGCTGGCGCTTTCCGTCCATGCCGCCGAGCAGCTCTACACCTGCGGCATGCACCCACAGATCATCAAGAACGCGCCCGGCGACTGTCCGATATGCGGCATGAAACTCACGCCCATACGCGCCAACACCGTCGGCAAAGCCGCTCCCGGCGCATCCTCGGGCGAGCGCACCATCAAATTCTACAAGTCCACCATGATCCCCGGCGAGGTGAAGACCACCCCCGGCAAGGACTCGATGGGCATGGACATGGTGCCTGTGTATGAAGACGAAGATCAGTCAGGCGCCTCCGCCATCCAGATTGATCCGGCGACGATTCAGCGGATGAACCTCAAGACTGGTCTCGTCTCGCGCGGCCCCGTCCGTCGGCTCGTCCGCACGGTTGGCACCGTCGAGTTCAACGAGGCGGGCCATTTCGATGTCACCACCAAATACGAGGGCTGGATCGAGAAGCTGTTGGTCAACACCACCTGGAGCGCCGTCAAAGCCGGCGATCCGCTTTTTGAAATCTATTCGCCCGATCTCTACAACGCGCAGCTCAACTACCTCGTGGCGCGCCGCGCTGAGACCGAGCCGGGGGCGCTTTCGCGGGCGGCCCGCGCCCGGCTTGCGCTCTTCGACGTGTCCGACGATTTCGTCGAGGCGCTCGTCCGCAAGGGCGAGCCCAGCCGCACCTACGTTTATCGTGCTCCCACCGCCGGCGTGGTGGTGGAAAAGATGGCCGTGCAAGGTCAGATGATGCAGCCCGGCGAACGCATCTACCGACTCGCCGATCTCTCCAGCGTCTGGGTTCACGCCCAAATCTACGAAAGAGACCTTGGCGCGGTGGTGGCGGGACAGGCCGCCGAGGTGCGCGCCAGCTACGGTGCCGAGCGCGTGTATGGCGGCACGGTTGCCCAACTCCTCCCGCAAGTCGAGGCCGCGACCCGCGCCGCCACCGCCCGCCTGGTCATCGACAACGCCGACGGCTCGCTCCGTCCCGGCATGTTTGTCGATGTCCGCTTCCGGGCGGAACTCGCCGCCGATGCGGTCCTCGTGCCCGACTCCGCCGTGCTCCGCAGCGGCGAACGCAACACCGTCTTCGTCGCGCTGGACGGCGGCTCGTTCGAACCCCGTGAGGTGAAGCTCGGGGCGCGCACCGACGACTACCGCTACGCGGTGCTCGAAGGTCTTTCCGCAGGTGAACGCGTCGTGATCTCGGGCCAGTTCATGCTCGATTCCGAAAGCCAGCTCCGGGAGGCCATCCAGAAAATGCTCAAGACGGCGGCGGCCACTTCCGCGCCATCCGCCGCCGCGTCATCCGTCGGCGGGACGGTCGCCTCGACGGAGCTTTCGCCCGCAGCCGCGTTGATCAAGCCGCTGGCTCTCGCCGCCGCCGATGTCGCGGCCGCCCTCGCCGCCGATGATTTCGATACCTACCGCACGCGAATGCCCGCGTTGCGCGCAGCGCTTGACGCGTTTTTCAAGGGCGACGAACACGCCGCGCACGGTCCCCTGGCCGCCTTCAAGGACGGACTCCCGGTCGCCGCCGAACTTGCGTCCGCCCGTAAGACTTTTGAGCCCTTTAGCACCGCCGTCGCCGATCTCGCCGCCGTGCAACACCTCACCCACACCGAAGGACTGCGCGTGTATGAATGCACGATGGCTCCCGAAACCGGCAAGGCCCGCTGGCTACAGCGCGACGCGGGCACGAAGAACCCATTCTACGGCTCGGAGATGCTGACGTGCGGCGACTTGATCGCCGGCCCCGAAAAAGCGCGGGAGTGATTCCCTCCGCCCCGAATCCCGCCCCGCCAACGCCAGCCGAACTGCGCCACCACCATGATCAAGGCCATCATCGAATTTTCGCTCAAGAACCGCTTCCTCGTCCTCATGGGCACGGCCGCGCTGATTCTCGGCGGCATCTATTCCCTGCGTCGCATCCCTCTGGACGCCATCCCCGACCTCTCCGACACCCAGGTCATCATCTACACCGAGTGGCCGGGCCAGGCTCCGCAGATCGTGCAGGATCAGGTCACCTATCCGCTCACCACCAAGATGCTGTCGGTGCCGAAGGCCAAGGTGGTGCGCGGGTATTCGTTTTACGGATACTCGTTTGCCTATGTGATTTTTGAGGATGGCACCGATCCCTACTGGGCTCGCAGCCGCGTGCTGGAATACCTCAACGGCATCTCCGGCGAACTCCCCAAGGGCGTGACGCCCCGCCTCGGTCCCGACGCCACCGGCGTCGGCTGGGCGTTCATGTATGCGCTCAATTCGGATAGGCACGACCTTGCCGAGCTGCGCTCCATGCAGGACTGGTTCCTGCGCTACCAGCTTTCGAGCGCCGAGGGCGTGGCCGAGGTCGCCTCGGTCGGCGGCTACGTGAAGCAGTATCAGATCTCGGTCGATCCCGTGCGCCTGCGCGCCTACAATCTCTCCCTCGGCGAGGTGGCGATGGCCGTCGAGCGGAGCAACGGCGAAGTCGGCGGACGGTCCATGGAAATGGCCGAAAAAGAATTCATCCTGCGCGTCCGGGGCTACCTGAACGGCATAGACGATTTGAGGAAAGTAGCCGTGGGGCGCGGTCCCGGCGGCACGCCTATCCTGCTGGGGGAGGTCGCCGACGTGCAAGTCGGCCCCGACATGCGGCGCGGCATCGCCGAACTCAACGGCGAGGGCGAAACCGTCGGCGGCATCGTGGTGGTGCGCTACGGCGTCGATACCCGCAAGGTCATCGCCGGAGTGAAGGCCAAACTCGACGAGGCCATGAAGAGCCTGCCGGAGGGCGTCAGCTACACCGTCGCCTACGACCGCACCACGCTCATCGACCGTGCGGTCGCGACCCTGACGCACACCTTGATCGCGGAGAGCATCGTCGTGGCACTCGTGATCTTGGTGTTCCTGATGCATTTCCGCTCGGCGCTGATTCCGATCTTCGTCCTCCCCATCGCGGTCATAGCCGCGTTCATCATCATGTATCTTCAGGGCATCAGCCTGAACATCATGTCACTGGGCGGCATCGCCATCGCCATCGGCGTGCTGGTGGACGGTGTGATTATCCTGGTGGAGAACGCCCATAAGCACATGGAGCACGATGGCGGCAAACGTCCCCAGTGGATGATCGTCCGGGACGCCGCCGTCGAGGTCGGCCCCACCATTTTCTTCGCCTTGATCGTCGTCACGGTGGCGTTCCTGCCGGTCTTCGCCTTGCAGGAGCAGGAGGGGCGCTTGTTCAAACCCCTCGCGTTCACCAAGACCTATTCCATGGCCGCCGCCGCACTGCTGGCCATCACCCTGGCGCCGGTCCTGATGAGCATTTTCATCCGGGGAAAGGCACCGCCGGAGGAAAAGAATCCGATCAACCGCTTCCTCATCTGGCTCTATCACCCCTTCATCGATTTTGTCATCCGCTTCCGCTGGGCGGTCATCGCGGTTGCCGTCGTGCTCGTAGGTTGGGTGTTCTTCCCTTGGAACGCCTGGGTCGTGCGACCGCTGCCCGAGGGCTCGATTAAGACGTTCGCGGCCAAGCTAAACCCGGCTTTCCCCTACCAGAACCTCGGCTCCGAATTCATGCCCCCGCTCTACGAGGGGGACTTGCTCTACATGCCGACCACCTTTCCCGGCATCTCGCCGACGAAGGCCAAGGAAATCCTCCAGCAGACGGATCAGATCATAAAATCCTTCGCCGAGGTGCATCACGTGTTCGGGAAAATGGGGCGCGCCGAGACCGCGACCGATCCCGCGCCGATGGATATGATCGAAACCACTATCATGCTCCGTCCGGAGGAGGAGTGGCCGAAGGTCGATATCACCGATGCCGAAGGCAAGGTCGTCGCGCACAGACGACGAACGGTCGAGGAACTCACCACCGCGCTGAATAACGCGGTGCAAATCCCCGGTCTCACCAATGCGTGGACGATGCCCATCCGCACGCGCATCGACATGCTCGCGACCGGCATCAAGACCCCCGTCGGCATCAAGGTGGCGGGGCCGGACCTGCGCGAACTCGAACGCATCGGCGGACAGATCGAGGCGCTGGTGCAACGCGTGCCCGGCGCGGGCAGCGTCTTCGCCGAGCGTGTCATGGGCGGCAACTACATCGAGTTCGACATCGATCGCGATGCCATCGCCCGTTACGGGCTCACCGTTGGCGACGTGCAGGACGTGCTCCAGGTCGCGCTCGGCGGCATGCCGTTGACGACCACCGTCGAGGGCTTGGAACGCTATGGTGTCATCCTTCGCTACGCCCGCGATTACCGCGACAGCCTGGAGTCGTTGGGCGAAATCTCCATCCCCGTCCCGGCCGCCTCCGTCTCGGGCATGGGTGGTGCCGGCGCGGCCTCCGCGATGACGCAGGTGCCGCTCGACCAACTCGCCAAGGTTCGCGTGGTCGCCGCCCCGATGGGCATCAAGAGCGAGGCGGCGGTGCCCAACGCCTGGATCTACGTGGATGTGCAAGGCGTGGACATCGGCACCTTCGTGCGCGAGGCCAAGGCTCTGGTTTCGGAAGCCGAGCGCGACGGTCGTCTCCAACTTCCGGCGGGCTACACCATCGTGTGGAGCGGTCAGTTTGAATACATGGAGAACGCCTCGAAGCGCCTGCTCATCATCGTTCCCATCACTCTGCTCTTGGTCGGTTTGCTCATCTATCTGAGCACCCAATCGTTCATCAAGACCGCCATCGTTTTGCTGGCCGTGCCGTTCTCGATGATCGGCGCGTTCTGGATGCTGCACCTGCTCGACTACAACATGAGTGTCGCGGTCTGGGTCGGGCTTATCGCGCTGGCCGGCCTCGACGCCGAGACCGGCATGGTGATGCTCCTCTATCTCGACATCGCCTACGAGGACGGCGTCCGCGACGGCCGCATGCGCAATACCGCCGATCTGCGCGAGGCCATCTATCACGGTGCGGTGCGCCGGGTGCGCCCAAAAATCATGACCGCCACCACGACCTTCATCGCTCTCGTTCCGATCCTCTGGAGCACCGGCACGGGTGCCGACGTGATGAAGCGAATCGCTGCTCCGATGGTCGGCGGCGTGTTCACCTCGGTGCTCCTTGAGCTGCTCGTCTATCCCGCGATCTTTTACGTGTGGCGCAGCCGCGCTTTGTCCAAGCAACCGCCGGGTTCCGATGCGCCCCGCCTGACCGCATGAACGAACCCGCCGCCTCGGCCGAGCCCGACACCTGCGCCGTCTGCGGCAAAGTCACCGCCAACGGACGCGGCTACATGCAACTCCAAGCTGAAGGTCGCATGATCGAGCTGTGCTGTCCCATGTGCCTGAAAGTCTTTCAAGACCGACAGGCACAACGGCAGGCCGAAGAAGATTCCGACGGCGGAAAGTATCTCGGATGGGATGAAAAGTGGTGAGGCGTGCGAAGACAGGACGGTCCGGTCGATTCGCTTAAAAAACCGCGCGAGGGTTTTCAGGTCGAGCGGGGTAAGGTGAGCAGAGGGCAATCAGTCAGACACCCAGTCGGACCGGGCACCCTCCGAAAAACTAAACCTAATCCCGCCATGAAAACCCTCCGTATCGTCCTCATCTCCCTCGTCGCGGTCGCTTCCGCCTCCGCCTCCTTCGCCGGCCCCGGCATCCAGTATTGGAATGCCCGCCGTGATGCCCAGCAGGCCAAGAAATCCGCCCCCGCCGCCGTATCGGCGGAAAAGTCCGGTGCTGCTTGCGACACGATGATCGTGAAGCAGGGCAAGCGCACCAGCACGGTGAAGTGCGACGCCTCCGTTGCGGACACCGCCAAGTGCAAAGCCGCCTGCGGCTCCTAAGCCCATCCCGTTCCATGCCCCAAGTCCCGGCCCCTTATCGGAGCCGGGGCTTTTCGTTACCTGACCGGCGCACCTCGTGGGATTTTCGCGGGATGCCGTGGGCGCTGTTTGACGGCCCGTTCTCACCACCATGGGGCGCAACCAGTTTGTCCCTGCGGCAGTGGAAAAAAATTAAGCGGTTTTGCGGCTCCTGAGCGGAGATAGGCGACGATTGCATCCCGCCAAATGTCGTGTCGGGGTGTTGCTGCATCCCACTCGTAACGGCGTCCGGGGCCGGAAAAGCCGACAGTGGAATTCATCAGAAACCTCGATCAGTTCAGGGTCTGGTTCAATCGTCGCACCCGATCACTACCTCTTCGACGTTGGTAGCCCGAGGCTCGTCGTCTTTTGCGCAACGAACTCACTTGGTTCAAAAATCTCCACGATCAGCTTTCAGATGCGTGACTTTTTCGCGGGTATAGGCTACTAGCATAAAAGTGAACAGGTAACCAGTTATTGACGGAATAATAAGTTGCTACGCAAGTAGATGATATTTGGCGAATCCGAGTCGGGATTATGCCGCATTGGGCGGCTCTTGCTCCAATCGCTTGAGCAGCGCGTCACGGACTTCGGCCCAGTTTTCCGCTGTCATCGATTCAATGAGCGCTTTGATCCCCGGTGAGGTGGCGGGAGCTTTCTTTTCGTCCTCTGCGTT
Organism: Candidatus Didemnitutus sp.; assembly: GCA_030681265.1. Lineage (GTDB taxonomy): Bacteria > Verrucomicrobiota > Verrucomicrobiia > Opitutales > Opitutaceae > Didemnitutus. The sequence continues at coordinate 60,759 of JAUXXD010000206.1, forward strand.
GACGGCATCAGTGCGAGAGAACAGTTGCGGCATCTTTTCTGTGAGGATTCGGCGCATCTCCTCGCGACCGGGCTTGAAGTAGTGCTTCAAGACGATCTCCACGCTCTGGTGGCTCGTTACCAAGCGAACCAGCTCGATTGGGACGCCGGCAGTCAGGGCCAGAGTCACCCAAGTGACGCGGAAGGAGTGCAAACCGTGCAGACGGGCCTTGCGGAGCCCCTTGGCGCGGGACGCGCGCAGGTTACCTCGGTGCGTAGAGCTTGTGCCGCTGGACGAGGAATCGAAGTAACCCGCATCCTTCAGAACTCGGTCAGCGAGATCGGTGATGTGGTCCGGATTGCCGATGTAGCGTTTAGCCGGTTCAGGGAAGACGAAGTCGTTTTTAGCGGGCAAATGGCGGCGGATTTCCTCCTCAAGCAGGGGGAACAATGGGATGACGGCGGTTCTCCCCGTTTTGGACGTTTTGACTGTGATGACGCGATTTTGAAGATCCACATCGCTCCACTTCAAAAGACAGCAATCGCCACGCCTCATGGCCGTGCAGATCCCAGTGAATAGGATCGGCCTGATGATGGCGTGTTCCGGTTTGCGAGCGGAGGTCACGATGAGGGCAAGCTCATCCGGCATGAACGGTGTTTGGCCCATCGTGTCACCGTCTGAGAGCGGTATGTTCTCGAAGGGATTGTGCATGAGCGTTGCCCGCTTCTTGAGCCTTTCGAACACCGACCGCAGCAGGATCAGCAGATCGTTGTAGGTTTTTGCGGCGTATCCTTTGGCCCGCTCGGCGTTCATGAACGCCTCTGCTGTTTCAACCGATACATCGGCCATCGTTTTCGCTTGGGGTTGATGCTTGGTAACGAACGAAGCGAATAGCTGAAATCGCCGGTTCACTTGGAACACATACCGTTCTCCAAGCGGCTTCTTTCGAGGGAGCGCACTCCAGACGTTGAACATTTCCGATAGTGGAACGGTTTCCATTTTGCCGCCCTGCCGGATGGAGATGAGCCGTTTCACCAGATCCTCCTTACTCTGCGGTCCCTGCAGATCCTCCACGAACTGGGCGAATCGAAGCTCCGCTTTGGCTCGCGATTTTTCAAAGGCGGTGTCGCCCAGATCGGACAATCGCCTGCTTGCCGGAGGGGTTCCCTCGACCCGCACGTCAAGTTTCACGCACAGCTTTTTGCCGTCGCGTTTATACCGCCCATACCACCACGGACTCCGATCCCATTTAATTTCCAGAGGCATTTTTGTTCCTTTGGAATTTTTGTTTTGGGCGGACTTTTTGCCCTGATCGTGAAGACGGTTCGTAAGCCGCCAGTCGTGCCGAAAATGCGAGCAAGTCCTGCCGTCGGAATCGAAACACCCCGGGTTGAATTTCTACCGATGGGAACGTTGGGTTGGGCTTATTTTTTTCCGCCCGGACCTTTTTCCAAAACCAAGTGCGGCTGACCCCCAGTTGACGGGCCGCCTCTGCCATGGTGAGCAGCTTCGGGTCGATGGATTGGCCGCATGAAAGCTTCCCCGCCAGAATGGCTATCAGCGCGTCCCGCATCTCAGGCGCGACGGTTTCATCCCCTTCCAGGGCTGCGCTGATGATTTGTCGGGTGGAGGCTTTCACCCTAAGGTTTTACCTCAGGATATAGGGAGCGAAAGGACCTCCCCGACTTTTCCTCGGCACGCCCGGTATGGTCGGAGCGACAGGAGCAGCCGCTTCTGGAGAGTTGTCTATTGGGTAGGAAGCAGGCCTTCCGTCTTTAGCCCCAAGACTTCAGCGATCTTCACGAGCTCTATGTCGGTGACGCACCTGCGTCCGGTCTCAATTTTCGCAATCGCATCCCGACCGATGTCTTCACCTGCCGCCGCAAGGTTTTTTGCCAGTTCAGTCTGAGACCAACCGAGAGCCTTCCGGTAGTGCATCACCTTTTTACCGCACAGGTTCATTGCCGGCGCTTTCATTTGTGCTGATTTCAGCACAAAACGGGTGAAATACAATCTCCGTGTCTTCTGAGCAACAGGCGAAGCCCTGGCTTGCGAACGAATGGATCAGCTATCTCGAAATTTTAGGCCCCGACCGACCGCGTTGACGCACCGGTTCAGGTATCGCGCCCATCTTGAAGAGCTGCCAAATCTCAACCTGCAAGGCATCGGCAATTTTCTCGATGGTGATTAGCCGAAGTCCCGTCCTCCGCCCCGCCTCGATGTCCTGATAATGCTGGGAGGCAAGGCCGGCTTTCTCGGCGGCAGCCTCTTGGCTCAGTCCACAGTTAAGTCGGGCGCTTCGGATGTTTTCACGCAGGACGTTCGAGCATTTCACCCCTACAATCTAGAGTTTTAGCTTGCCGACCAACACTGGCACAAACGAGAGTCTTATCGGCAGTTACAACTTCGCGGAAAAATGCCTATCATCCTAATTATAGCTGGATTAGCCTTTCTTGTTCGCCCTCGTTTGTTTTGGCGAAAGAATCCTCGGTGGTTTAACGTCGGACTGGTCCAGATGCTTTGCCCGAAGCACTATGATGTGGTCATGCGCTCAATAGGCGGGGTGTTAGTTGGCATCGGGCTACTCACGCTCGCGGGAATCGCCTAATGGACACTATGACTGCCGCCGACCTGCCCATTGCACCTTCAGCTTTTCCCGGCTACGCGCATTACACTGCGCTGCAGAGTTTCAAGTCGGCTCAGCGTTTAGCGAAGGGCATTTTTCGGACGCTGGCGGTCGTCTCACTCGTCGCGATTGCAGGGATTTGGTATTGGTGGGTTCCGTATTCCGACAAATGGGAGATCGGTAATCTAGTATTTGTGACTGTTTTGGTCCTAATTCCCGCCGTTATTACTGGAGCCCTCCTGATGATGATTCCAAACGGGATTATCATCAGGGTGAAAAGAGAACATAAAGAGGCGATGCTGTCTCATTTGGTCGCGACCATATGTCGAGCCGTTGATCCCGAATCTGATTGGCGGTGGTTCGAACTTCGGAACGCCCATAATTCACTTTTTTTCACTCGTGGA